>NZ_JBFAPP010000009.1:0-357046 GCF_040676775.1 Micromonospora sp. NPDC049523
TGGGTGGGGTGGGTGGGTGGGGTGGGTGGGTGGGGTGGGGGTGGGCGGGAGGATGGGGGGATGCGGGCGGCTCGGTTGATCTCGTTGGTGTTGTTGCTTCAGGGGCGGGGGGCGATGACGGCGGCCGAGCTGGCCGAGGAGTTGGAGGTTTCGGAGCGGACGGTTTACCGGGACGTGCTGGCGTTGGGGGCGGCGGGGGTGCCGGTGTACGCGGACCGGGGGCGGGCCGGCGGTTACCGGCTCGTCGGCGGCTACCGGACCCGGCTCACCGGGCTGAGTCGCGCCGAGGCCGAGGCGCTGTTCCTATCCGGGCTGCCCGGACCGGTCGACGAGATGGGGTTGGCCGAGCCGGTGGCCGCCGCCCGGCTGAAGGTGCTGGCCGCGCTCCCCCCGCCACTGCGGGACGCCGCGCGGCGTACGGGGCAGCGCTTTCATCTGGACGTACCCGGCTGGTTCGGGACCGCCGACCCGCCGCCGCTGCTCAGCGACCTCGCCGAAGCGGTGTGGCAGGACCGGGTGATCGAGCTGCGTTACCGCCGCGACCGCGAGGTGACCCGCACCGTGCAGCCGTACGGCCTGGTGCTCAAGGGCGGGGTCTGGTACCTGGTCGGGCGGGTCGGCGACGACCACCGCACGTACCGGGTGGACCGGGTCACCGGGGTCGAGGTCACCACCGCCGGCTTCGACCGGGACGAAAGCTTCGACCTGGCCGGGTTCTGGTCGGCCGGGGTGAGCGATTTCGTCCGGGCCATGTTCCCGGACCGGATCAGCGTACGGCTGAGCCCCGCCGGACTGCGCTCCCTGCGGTACGTGGTCGAGCCCCCGGCCGCGCAGGAGGCGCTCGCCGCCGCGGGCGAACCCGACGAGCAGGGCTGGGTGGTGACCCGCCTGCCCGTCGAGTCGCTCGACATCGCCTATCCGATGCTGCTCCGGTTCGGTCCGGAGGTGGAGGTGCTCGACCCGCCGGCACTGCGCACCCGGCTCGCCGAGGCCGCGGCCCGACTCAGCACGCTCTACCGGTCGCCGCCACAACGACCAGAGCGGTAGCCGGGGCCGGTCCGGCAGCGAGCGGCGGCAGGACGGGCGGTCCGGCAGCGAGCGGCGGCAGGACGGCCGGTCCGGCCACTGCCACTGCCACCGGTCAGCGGTAGCCGGTGGCGTCGGCGGGCCGGTCGAGGTCCTGCACCTCGACTATGTAACGCCAGGCGTCGGGCTGGCTGCCGTCCAGGTCGGTGAAGCCGTACACCCGGGCGAGTTGGCCGCTGGACACCGACTGGCCGGACCAGCGGGCCCGGTCCGGGTCGGCGGCCAGCGCCGCGACGGCCCGGCCGACGTACGCCGGTGACTCCGAGATGACAAAGTGCGGCTGCTTGTCGGTCGCGTCCCGCCAGTTCTCCTCGGTGACGCCGAACAGGTCGAGCATCGTCTCCGAGCGCAGCCAGCCCGGCGTGAGCGCGACCGCGGTGCCGCCGTACTCCCGCAGTTCGTGGGCCTGGCTGAAGGCCAGTCGGGTGACCGCGACCTTGGCCAGGTCGTAGAACGCGTTGAGGCGGTACGTGCTGTCGTTGTACTCGCGGGTGCCGTCGCCCATCTCCACCACCAGCCCGCCCGGCGACCTGATCAGCAGCGGCAGCGCGTAGTGGCTGGTGATCAGGTGGGTGTCGATCGCCAGCCGGAGCGTACGCAACCCGTCGGTCAGCGAGTGCTGCCAGACCGACTGGTCCCAGCCGATCATCGAATCGGCCCCCCAGATGTCGTTGACCAGCACGTCCAGCCGGCCCTGCTCCCGGTCGATCCGTTCCACCAGGGCCTGCACCCGCTCCGGCTCCAGATGGTCGACCGGCACCCCGATACCGACGCCACCCGCCCGGGTGACGAGTTCGGCGGTCTCCTCGATGGTCTCGGGCCGGTCTATTTCCGACCGTCGGCCGCGGGTGCTGCGACCGGTCGCGTAGACGGTGGCACCGGCCGCGCCGAGTTGCACCGCGATCTGCCGACCCGCGCCCCTGGTGGCACCGGCGACCAGCGCGATCTTCCCGCTGAGTGGTTTGTTCGATTCGGCCATACCGAGTTGGTTCGATTCGGCCGTGCCGAGTTGGTTCGATTCGGCCATACCGAGTTGGTTCGATTCGGCCGTGCCGAGTTGGTTCGATTCGGTCATAGCGACGAGGTAACCAGCAATACCTGACAGCCGATGGCCGGATTTGCAAACAACTCCGTACACCCGCCCGGTCCCGTACGCGATCATGTCCGGCATGCGCCTGCTGCTCGCCGGCATCGTCGGCTCGACCGCGTACGGCCTGGCCGGCGCCGGGTCCGACGTGGACCGGCTCGGCCTGTTCGCCGCACCCACGGTCGCCTTCCACGGGCTGCACCCACCCAGGGAGTCGATCGTGACCACGGCACCGGACCGCACGCTGCACGAGGCCGGCAAGTGGTGCCGGCTCGCGCTCGGCGGCAACCCCACCGCGACCGAACTCGTCTGGCTGCCCGACGACCTCTACGAAACCCGGACCGACCTCGGTGACCGGCTGATCGGGATCCGCTCGGCGTTCCTGGCCGCCGAACGGGTCCGGTCCGCCTACCTCGGCTACGCCGGACAGCAGTTCCGCAAACTCGAAGCGCGCGGCGACGGCTCGTTCTCGGCCGACACCCGGCGACGCACCGCCAAACACGCCCGACACCTGGCCCGGCTCCTGCACCAGGGGCGGCTGCTCTACGCGACCGGCCACCTGCCGATCCGCCTCGACGACCCGCGATCCTTCGTGGACTTCGGCGAGCAGGTCGCCGCCGGCCGGATCGACCGGGCGCGGGCCCTGCTGGCCGAGGCCGAACGGGACTTCGACACCATCCGTACGCCGCTGCCGGAGCGGCCGGACGAGGAGACGGTGGAACGCTGGCTGCTCGACGTACGGGCGGCCAACTACAGCCGCTCCACCGGCTGACCGTCTTGACGTCGCGGGTGCGCGCCCGCCGCCGGTATTACGACCTGTTCAGGAACTCGGAGACACGTCCACGCAGGTCGGCGCGGTGCGTCCAGAGCACACCGGGGCGGTCGTACACGTGCAGGGTGGCGTTCGGCAGCGCGGCGGCGAGTTGTTCCGCGACCGCCACCGGGTGCAGTTCGTCACCGGCACAGCCGATCACCAGGGCGCGGCCGGTGACGGCGGCGAGGGCCGAGGCGTCGCGTACGGGCACCTGGTCCGGCAGGCTCGCCAAGCCCTCCGCCAACCCGTCCCGCATCAACTGGTCGATCCGCTGACGCAGGTACGCCCAACCGGCCGGGGTGTTGCGTACCGCCGCCGGCAGTTCCGCCGACGCCGCCTCCGCCACCGTCGCGGGGTCGCCGCTGCGTACCGCTTCGAGCAGCATGGTCAACCGCTCGCGGGCGGCCGCTGGCCGGGGTTCGTCCAGGACCGCGGGCAGGAAGAAGACCGCCCGGTCGAACCGTTCCGGGCTTTCCAGCAGCAGTCGGGTGAGCGCACCGGCGCCGAGGCTGACACCGACCGCCCGGGTGGCCCGGCTCAGGTCGGCGACGGCCCGCAGGTCGCGGGCCAGGTCCAGGTAGGTCCAGGGGCCGTCCGGCGCCTCCGACCGGCCGTGTCCCCGGAACTGGAAGAAGACCCGGCGGCCGTTGACCGCACTGCCCAGCGGTCGGGTGACGGCGATGCCGCCGCCCAGGCCGTGCGCGAACACCGTCACCGGGTCACCCGCGCCGGTGACCAGCCGCTCCAGCCGTACGCCGTGCGGGGTGGTGACCAGTTCCGTCTCCGGTTCGGGCAGCGCGGGTCGCCCGGTCCGGGGTGCGCTGGGACCGGGTCCGTACGTCCGAGGCCCGCCGTCCGGCGGCGGAGGCCAACGGAAATCTCTCACCAGAAGCCCTTGCCGTCGGTCAGGTCACGCAGTCCGGGCCGGACGTCCAGCAGGTAGATCAGGCCGGCGGCGATGCCGATCAGGCCGAAGATGCTCAGTACGCCGGAGCCGAGTAGCAGCGTGAGCACCATGCAGACCGCCAGGATGGCGATCCAGCCGCCCTTGGGCAGGGTGCCGATCGCCGGGAAGGCGTCCGATCGCTGGGTGATGGCGTGCACCAGCGCCACTCCCTCGATGATGAGAGCGAAGACGAGGAGCACCAACTCGATGACGGTCCGTACGTCGGCGTAGAAGATCGGCGCGGCAGTAACCATGCCCTGAAGCTTATGTCGGCAACCCCGGGTACGGGCTACATGCCGTACCCGGGGCCTGTCCGACCGGTCCTACTTCTCGTCGCTGGTCGCGGTGCTCTTGGTCGCCTTGGTCGCGGTGGTCTTCGCGGCCGGTGCCTTCTTGGTGGCCGGCGCCTTTGCCGCGGTGGCCTTGGTGGCCGGCGCCTTGGGGGCCTTGGCCGCTGGGGTCCGGGTGGCCTTGGTCGCGGCGGCCTTGGCCGCCGTCTCCTTGGTCGCCAGGACCTCCGGGGTGGCGGTCAGTTCGGCGGGCACCTCGGGCGCGTCCATGTCCCCGGCCTTCGGCGCGGTGTGCGGGGCGGTGGCCGGGGTGCCGGCGGTGCCGACCACCCGTTCGCCCCGGGCCACCAGTGCCTCGTACGCGGCGGCGGCCCGCTCGGAGGCGGTGTAGGCGCCGGAGACGACCACGGCGGCGTTGCGGATCGCCGCGGTACGCAGCCGGCGGACGTCCAGCTCGGGCGCGACCGCGCGGCCACGCAGCCCGGCCGCGGTGGTGTTCGCGGTACGCAGCGCCTCGGTCGCCCGCTCGCGCAGCTCGGCCGTGCCGGTGACCGCCCGCTCGCGCAGCTCGGCGGCGCGGGTGGCGGCGGTCTCGCGCAGCTCGGCGGTGGTCATGCCAGCCGCCCGCTCGCGCAGTTCGGTGGTGCCGGTGACGGCGCGCTCGCGCAGTTCACCGGTTCCGGTGACGGCCCGCTCGCGCAGTCCGGCGGTGCTGACGGCGGCCTTCTCGCTCAGCTCGGTGACCACCGCGGGCAGCTTGCGGAGCTGCTGCAGCGCGAGGTCGCCGACACCGGCGACGGCGTAGAGCGGGGCGGGGATGCGGTTGCTGGTCCGGGGGTCGGTCATGACTACTCCTCCTCGACCGCGGGAGCGGTCTTCCGGGCCGCCTTGCGGGCGGTTCGCTTGGCTGGTTGGGAAACGTTCGGGGCCGGTGCGGTGCCCGCCTCGGTCCGCGCCACCGATTCGAGTACGTCGTCCACGGCAGCGCCGCCGTCCACGCCCGCTGCCGGCGGTGTCGGTGTCGGTGTCGGCCCTGCCGTCGGCGCGGCTGCCTCCGTCGGCGCGGCTGTCGGCGCGGGAGCCTCGGTCGGCGGGGCGGTTTCGGCCTGGCGGGCGTTCTCCCGCCGGAAGGTTTCGTAGATCTGGCTCAGGGACTGCTTCTGCGGCATCGTCAGGTCGGGGTCGGCGGCGATCGAGGCGAGTACGCCGTGCCCCTCCTTGTCGTCGAGCAGGCCGGCGCGCAGGTACATCACCGGGGTGGACACGCGCAGCGCGCTGGCGAGTTGTTGCAACACTTCGGCGCTCGGCTTGCGCAGTCCGCGCTCGACCTGGCTCAGGTAGGGGTTGCTCACCCCGGCCTGGTCGGCGAGCTGGCGCAGCGAGATTTTCGCGTTGCGTCGCAGGTCACGGATGAACCCACCGATGTCGCGGGGCAGGTCCTTGGGGTTCGCCATGGGTTCGACGTTAGTTCGCGAGTGCTAGCTCCTGCAAGCAAAACGCTAGCCACAGTTAGCGAAGTCTCATGCCGAACCCTCGATCCCTGTCCGTACCCCGGAGTACGACAGCCGCCACAGGTCGGACAATCACGTTGCAAACAGCCCATGAAACTGCGTAACGTCGCCTGATGCCGAAGATCGAACTGGACGGGGCCACGCTGGCCTACGACGACCTGGGTGACGGCACCCCGGTTGTCCTGCTGCACGCCGGCATCGCCGACCGCCGGATGTGGGGCAACCAGGTGGACGCGCTCGCCCGCCGGCACCGGGTGCTGAACCTGGACCTGCGCGGGTACGGCGAATCCGACCTGCCAGAGCGCCCCTTCGCACACCACGACGACGTGGTCGGGTTCCTCGGGGCACTCGGCATCGAGCGGGCCACCCTGGTCGGCTGCTCGTTCGGCGGCGCGGTGGCGATCGACACCGCACTCGCCCATCCCGACCGGGTCGCCGCGCTCGCCCTCTTCGGCTCGGCCGTGTCCGGCTACGAATGGTCCGACGAGACCAACGACCTCTGGGACAGCCTCGTCGGCGAGGTCGACGACGAGGACCTCGACGCCACCGCCGAGGCCGAGGTGCGGTTCTGGGTCGTCGGGCCGGGACGCAAACCAGCCGATCTGGACCCGACGTTCCTCGACTTCGCCCGGGAGATGGATCGGCGCGCGTTGGCCGCCGAGGCGGCACTCGGCAGCGTGGCCGTACGCGAACTCGACCCGCCCGCCATCGGACGGCTCGCCGAGATCGCGGTGCCGGTGCTGGTCGGCGCGGGTGCCGAGGACGTACCGGACATCTGCGTACTGGCCGAGTTGATCGCCGCGCAGGCGCCGCTGGCGACCAGGCTGCCCGACGTACCCGACGCCGCGCACCTGCTGCCGCTGGAGCGCCCCGCCCCGGTCAACGAAGCACTCCTCGCCTTCCTCGACTAGTCCGCCCCGGTCGGGAGCGGCCCCTTCCCGGACAAGAGCGACAGGAAGGGGCCTCTCCCTACGGTTGGAGGGCGCGGACCGTGCCGACGGGGGTGCCGCCGCCGAACAGGGGGAGTTCGGCCATCTCGTCCAGGACCGGGGCGGTCACGCCGAGTCGGCGCAGGGCGGCGACCAGCACCGGCTGGCGGGCGCGGGCGGCACCGTCGTCGATCTTGATGGCGACCGCACCGACGCCGGGTACCGCGCTCACCACGACGCCCTCCGCGCCCACCTTGGAGAGCAGGCCCGGCACACCGTTCATCAGCCGGGTGTCCTCGGCGCCGGTGCCGGCGACCAGCTCCGGGTGCGTACGCATGGCGTCCGCGACGGTCCGCTCCACCGAGCCCGGCGCACCCGACACCAGCCGCAGGAACGCGCCGGCCATCCCGGTCAGCGAGACCGCGAGCACCGGGGCGCCACAACCGTCGACCCCGACCGCCGCCACCGACTCGCCGGTGAACTCCTCGACCGCGGCCCGCAACCGCTGCTGCAACGGGTGCCCCGGCTGCCAGTACTCCTCCACCGACCAGCCCGCCGCCAGGCAGGTCAGCAGCATGCCGGCGTGCTTGCCGGAGCAGTTCATCTGGATCCTGGCCGGGCCACCACCGGCCCGGTACACGGCGGCCCGCGCCGCCTCGCCGATCGGCATGTCCGGCGGACACCGCAGGGCCGACTCGGTCAGGCCGGCGCTGCGCAGCAGAGCACCGACCCGGGCCAGGTGGAAGTCCTCGCCGTAGTGGCTGCCGCAGACCAGGGCCAGGTCGGCCGAGTCGACCAGCCGCAGCCCCGAACGGAGCATCCCGATCGCCTGCAACGGCTTGCTGGACGACCTCGGGAAGATCGGCGCCAGCACGTCGCCGGCCGAGAAGACGACCTCACCGCCCGCGTCGAGAACCACCACCGAACCCCGGTGCGAACCCTCGACAAAACCGGACCGGACCACCTCGGCGAGCGGTTCGCCGCCCGTGTAGCTCTGTGCCATGGCGCAGACGGTAGCGAGTGGCCCGACCGCCACCTTAAGGAGCCCTCAGTTTCGGGACGGAAGTCCCAGCAGCTCACGGGCGTGCGCACTGGTCAACGGGGGCCGCTGGGCAAGCTGCGCGAAGCCGACGGCACGTGCCACCAACTGCATGTTC
This sequence comes from Micromonospora sp. NPDC049523, assembly GCF_040676775.1. NCBI lineage: Bacteria > Bacillati > Actinomycetota > Actinomycetes > Micromonosporales > Micromonosporaceae > Micromonospora > Micromonospora sp. NPDC049523. The sequence goes on from NZ_JBFAPP010000009.1 coordinate 7,821, forward strand.
GACTCGACCGGCCGGCCCTTCGCGTACGTGACGGTGTCCTCCATGCCCACCCGCAGGTGACCACCGGCGGAGAGCGACGCGAGCAGTACGGAGATCGTGCTGCGCCCGATGCCGGTGGCGGAGAACGTGCTCCCCTCCGGCAGGTCCCGCAGCGCCTGCCGGCAGGCCACCAGTGCCTCGGTGGTGCCCGGCATGCCACCGGGTACGCCCATCACGAAGTCGACGTGCACGTGTCCACCGGCCGGCAGGCCGTACTTGTCGAGCAGCCGGCGCAGGGTGGTGAGCTGGCCCAGGTCGAAGATCTCGTACTCGGGGACGATGCCGCGCTCCTGCATCCGGGTGTGCAGCTCGACGATGAACTCCCACCGGTTCAGGAACACGTCGTCGCCGAAGTTGACCGTACCCATGGTGCAGGACGCCATCTCCGGGCCGGCGTCGAGCACGGCCAGCCGCTCGACCTCCGGATCGGTCACCGCGCCGCCGGTGGAGAGCTGCACGATCAGGTCCGTGTTCTCCCGCAGCGCGGCGACGGTGTCCCGCAGCCGCGCCGGGTCGAGCGTCGGCCGGGCCTGGTTGTCCCGGATGTGTACGTGGATCACGGCCGCGCCGAGCGCCTCGCACTCCTTCGCGGTCAACACCAGCTCGTCCAGGGTCACCGGCAGCGCCGGCACCTCGGCCTTGGTCGACTCCGCCCCGGTCGGGGCAACCGTGATCAACGTCCCTGTTGTCATGCCGGCGATCCTAACCACGGCCCGTCCGACCCCCGCCACACCCGCGGTACGGCCCGCGACGGCGCCGCCGACGACTCAGGACGGGTCGATCGCCGCCGCCGTCCCGTCGACCAGCAGTTGCGCGTCCTCGGGCACGTTCCGCTTGAGTACGGCGAGCGCTACCGGCCCCAGCTCGAAGTGACGTACGGCGGTGCCGACGAAGCCCACCGTACGGTCGCCGTCGGCCACCGGCGTGCCCACCGCGGGAAGCTGGTCGGAGCTGATCCCGTCCAGGTGCAGCAGCACCAGGCGGCGCGGCGGGCGGCCCATGTTGTGCACCCGGGCCACCGTCTCCTGACCCCGGTAGCAGCCCTTGTCCAGGTGCACAGCGGGACCGATCAGGTCCACCTCGGCCGGGATGGTGCGGTGGTCGGTCTCGAAGCCCACCCGGGGCAGCCGGGCGGCGACCCGGATCGCCTCGTACGCCCAGAGCCCGGCCAGCGGCACCCCGGCCCCGGTCAGCTCGGCGACCACCCGGTCCAGCTCGGCCCGGGGCACCAGCAGGTCCACCCCGAGTTCCACCCGGCGGGCCCAACCGCCACCCGGCAACGGGCGTACGTCGTACCTCGTGCTCGGTCGGGGTGGCACGGCCCCGCCGGCGAACTTCGGACCCGGCACCGGCAGTGCGTCCGGCGCCTCCAGGCCGGTGACGCCGAGCGTGCCGACGGCCTCGGTGGCGCGCGGGCCGACCAGCGACAGCACCGCCCACTCGGCGGTCGCGTCGCGCGGGTCGACCCGGGTGAAGAAGCGCATCTTCTCCAGGTAGGTGAGCAGGCCGGCGGTGTCCCGGGGCTCGGTGTCCAACCAGGTGGTCTCGCCGTCCTCGGCGACCATGGCGTGCTGCTCGATGTGCCCGTGTGGCGAAAGCACCAGCAGTTCGCTGCCCTGCCCGGCGCTCAGGTCGGCCAGGTGCTGGCTGGTCAGGGTGTGCAGCCAGCTCGCCCGTTCCACCCCGGGCACCGCGATCACGCCCCGGTGGGAGCGGTCGACCAGGCCCACGTCGGTGGCGAGGTGGCGCTGCTCGCGCATCGGGTCGCCGTAGTGGGCGGCAACTCCGCGTACGCCGGCCGCGACGTGTTCCGGCCCCGGTTGGTCCGGCGTCTGTTCGTCCAGTACCTCGATGGCCACCGCGCCCGCGATGTCGATCATTGGTGCACCCCGCCGTCGACTAGTCCTGCTGCTCCCCGCACTTCCGGCAGACGCCGAAGAGTGCCACGTGCCCTACGTCGACCTGGAACCCTCGTTCACCGGCCAACTGGTCGGCGAGCGGCCGAAGCAGCTCCGGCTCGATCTCCTCGACCTCCCCGCAGGACCGGCACACCAGATGGACGTGCTGGTCCTCACCGGCCGCGTGGTACGTCGGAGAACCGTGCGACAGGTGCGTATGGGTAACCAGGCCGAGCCGCTCCAACAATTCCAACGTGCGGTAAATAGTGGTGATGTTCACTCCGGCGGCGATACCCCGGACCGCCGTGTGCACCTGCTCCGGAGTGGCGTGGCCCAGTTCGAGGACGGCTTCGAGAATCAGTTGCCGCTGCGCCGTCAGGCGCAGCCCACGGGAGCGCAACATCTCGGCCAGCGATGATTCCGACACCGTACGAGTGTAGTTCCCCCGGCTGGTGTCCCCCGATTCCGGCATCGAGGTGCTTGTCGGTCCGGACCTCGAAGGCGACGCACCCGATCCGGCGCGCTGGGCCCGGTTGCCCGGTCCGGCACCGAGGCCACCGCTACGCTCTGGAGTCGTGTCCGGGCAGCAGATAGTCGCCGTGCTGGGCCGGGGCGTGCTGCCGGCCGACGAGCCGATCGTGCGCGCCGACGACCGGGGCGTGCTGCACGGCGACGGCCTGTTCGAGACGATGCACGTACGCGACGGTCGCGCGTGGCTGCGCAACGAGCACCTGACCCGGCTGGCCCGCGCCGCCGCCTCGGTCGACCTGCTGCTGCCGGACGCCACCGAACTGGCCGAGCTGCTGGAGGCCGCCTGCGCGGCCTGGCCGGCACAGACCGAGGGCGCGCTGCGCCTGGTCTGCACCCGTGGCCCGGTGAGCGGCGGGCCGCCGACCGTGTTCGCCACCCTGTCACCGGTCGCCCCCGCGCTGCGGCTGGCCCGGACCGCCGGGGTCGACGTCGCCACGCTGCCGCTCGGGGTGGCGGCCGGGGCCCGCGCCGGGTTGCCCTGGCTGCTCGCCGGGGTCAAGTCGACGTCGTACGGGACGAGCCAGGCGGCGCACCGCTGGGCGGCGGCGAACGGGGTCGACGACGTGCTCTGGACCTCGACCGACGGCTACGCCCTGGAGGGGCCGAGCGCCAACCTGGTCTGGCTGGCCGGTGACACGCTCTGTACGGTCCCGGCCGCCAGCACCGGCATCCTGCCCGGCGTGACCGCCGCCTGGCTGCTCGCCCACGCCGACTCGCTCGGCCTCGCCGCCGAGGAACGCATGATCACTCCGGCGGAGCTGCGCGAGGGTGTCTGCCTCGGCGCCTGGTTCACCTCGTCCGTACGCGGCCTGGCCGAGATCCGCACCCTGGACGGGATGCCGCTGCCCCCGTCCGCACATACCCCCGCGCTCCGCGACCTCCTGGGCTTCCCCACCGCCTGACCCCCACCCCACCCCCTCCCGCGCTAATACAGAGAAGAGTGGCTATCCGGCTCGGAATAGCCACTCTTCTCTGTATGGGCGCTCTTGCCCCGCGGTGGCGAGGGTGCGGTGGCGGGGGGGGTTAGCCGCCGACGCGGATGAGGCGGGCGGAGAGGTGGGGGGAGAGGGGCTGGCCCACGGCGGCGAGTTCCTGGGCGTAGAGCAGGGCGCCCTCGACGATGCCGAAGAGGCGGTGACCCGCGCTGACCTCCTTGGCCGTGGCCGTGCGCACCACCGCGTCGGTGACCAGTTCGAGCTTGAGACCGCTGAGCTTGCCGACGTGCAGTTCCATGATCCCGGTCGGGGTGCTCATCAGCGCCTCGACCTCGTCGGTCGCCCGCCCGTCGACCATCACCGGCCGCCACCAGCCGACCTCCCGACCGGCCGGACGGATCGGCTGGCTGTCCGCGTCCAGCAGCCAGGCGCGCGACTCGTAGTGCAGGAACGGCCGCCCGTCGTGGCTGATCTTGATTTCCTGGGCGTAGTCGAAGTCCTCGATCGTCGGGTAGCCGCCGCGCCCGCGCCCCCGCCACAGACCGACGTACGGCAGCAGCCCCAGCAACGCCGGGTGCAGGTCCGGACCCACCCGCAGGTCGTACGTCTCCTCGAAGGGGTACGGGTCCACCGGTGGCGCGTTCAGCCACGGCGGCGGTGCCATCGGATTGTCCGGGGAGGTGCTCTCCGCGCTCACCAGCGTCCTCTCGAGATTCGTACGGCGAGATAGACCAGGCCACCGGCCAGCAGGCCTAAGCCCGCCACCAGCAGGCTGACGAACCCAATCTCGGTAACCATGACAAGGTCATCCTATGCTGGTCGGTATGGCACGCACTCTCGTCGTCAAGGCCACGGCTGGCTCCGACTCGCCGGAGCGGTGCGCCCAGGCGTTCACCGTCGCCGCCACGGCCGTCGCCGCAGGAGTGGACGTGTCGCTGTGGCTCACCGGTGAGTCGAGCTGGTTCGCGCTGCCCGGCCGGGCAGCCGAGTTCGAGCTGCCGCACTCGGCCCCGCTGGCCGAGCTGCTGCACGTGATCCTGACCAGTGGTCGGGTCACCGTCTGCACCCAGTGCGCGGCCCGGCGCGACATCGGTGAGGCGGACGTGCTGCCGGGCGTACGGATCGCCGGGGCGGCGGCCTTCGTCGAGGAGGCGATGGCCGACGGCGCCCAGGCGCTGGTCTACTGACCCGACCGGTCGTCCCGCCCGGACAGGTCGGTGGGCCGGTCGTCCCGCCCGGACAGGTCCCACCGCATCGCCGTACGCGGCCAGCGGTCCAGTCCGTGCGCGGCCTCGCGGTCCCGGATCGCCCGCAGTCCGGGGGTCAGCTCGGCGCGGTCGAGGAACCGGAATCCGCACCGCTTGTAGTACGGCGCGTTCCACGGCACGTCGACGAAGGTGGTGAGGGTCAGCGCCGTCATCCCGTCGGCGGTCGCCTCGGCGGCGAGGTGTTCCAGTAGCCGTCGCCCCACCCCGCGCCGGGCACTGTCCGGGTGCACCGAGATCTGCTCGACGTGCAGGTTCCCGTCCACCTCGTCGACGATCACGTACGCGATCGGGTGGTCGTCCGGATCCACCGCGACCCAGGCCCGGCCACCCTGCTGGTAGGCGGTGAGTTCGGCCAGGCTAGGCGGGTCGTCCTCGGCGATCTCCGCCATTCCGACGTCCCGGAAACACTCCCCGGCGGCTCGCTCTATCTCCTGCAGGAGGGGCAGTTCGTCGATCCGGGCCGTACGGATGTGCATGGTTTCATTGTGCCGCCCCGGGCGGCTCAGCGGACCGGCGCGGACTGTTGGACAAGTGCCAGCACCGACGGCAGCAGTGCCTCGTTGGCACCGATGGTCGCGCCGGAGTCGGCGGTGTGCGGGCTGCCGTCCACATCGGCCAGCCGGGCGCCCGCCTCCGCCGCGATGATCACACCGGCGCTGGTGTCCCACGGCTTGTTGCTCAACATGACAAAGGCGTCGAGCCGCCCGTGCGCGAGCCAGGCCAGGTCGAGGGCCGCGGAGCCGAACATCCGTACGCGTTGGGCCTGCTCGGCGAAGGCGGCGGTGATCGCGAGCCGGTGCTCGTTCAGCCTGGCCGCACCCTGGCCCACCGCGAAGTCCCCGACCGCCACCAGCGCCTCGGTCAGCTCACCCGTCCGGCTGGCGTGGATCCGCTCCCCGTCGGCGAAGGCGCCGTGCCCCAGGGCCGCGAAGTATCGGTTGCCGAGGAACGGCAGGTCGATCACCCCGAGTACGGAGCGCCGCCGCTCGATGAGACCGAGCGAAACCGCGCACAGCGGTGACCCGTGTACGAAGTTGACCGTGCCGTCGACCGGATCGAGCGACCAGGTCAGCTCGTCGCCCGCCCCGCTGGTCCCCTCCTCCTCGCCGAGGAAGCCGATCTGCGGCGTACGTTCGGCCAGGAAGGTACGGAGTTTCCGCTCGATGGCGAAGTCGACCTCGGATGCCATGTCCCGGTCACCCTTGCCGGTCAGCACCCCCGGCCGCAGCGTACGCATCATGTCGCGGGCCAGGTCGACGGCCTCGTGCGCCACCGGCAACAGATCCCCGTAGTCGGTCATCCCGGACACCTCTCCGCGGGCAGTAGTCCCCGGATGATCAAACCACGCCCACCCCGCCCCGCCGGTGACCTCGCCGAGACCGGCCTGCCGGGCGATCGGGCGCCGGGCGATCGGGCGCCGGGCGATCGGGCGCCGGGCGGGGACGGCCGGTCACCGGAGAGCGGTCGGGCAGTGTTCCATGATCGTTTGTCGTCGTGTCACGGAGCGGCCAGGCCGTACCGCGACCCTGAGCCATGCGTACGAAGTGGATGACCTGGGCGGTCGCCATGGTGGCGACCAGCGCCACCCTCGGCGTCGTGCCCCAACTGGTGGCGACGGCAACGGAATCGTCAGCGGCAACGGACTCGTCAGCGGCAACCGGATCGGCGGAGACAGCCACGGCGACCACGACAGCCGGGCACGACAAACCGCGTCAGACGATCGAGCAGGTACGACGGCAGTATCTCGACCACTCCCCGAATGCCCCGGTGATGGTGGTCGCACACCGTGGTTACTGGCGGGGCGCGCCGGAGAACTCGATCGACGCCATCAGGCTCGCGGTCGACAAGGGCGCCCAAGTTGTCGAGATCGACGTGCAGCGGACCGCCGACGGACAGTTGGTCCTCATGCACGACACCAGCGTGAACCGTACGACGAACGGTACCGGCGAGGTCGCGAACCTGACGTTGGCGCAGGTCCGGGCGCTGAAGCTGCGGGCCGGGCTCGGCGGGGCGCAGGCGCCGTTGACCGAGGAGCAGGTGCCCACGCTGGCCGAGGCGCTGAACGCGGTGAAGGGCCGCGCGATGGTCAACCTCGACAAGGGCTGGGCGTTCCGGGACCAGGAGTACGACCTGCTGGTCAGCACCGGCACGCTCGACCACGCCATCTTCAAGGGCTCCGCCCCGGTGGCCGAGGTGGAGCAGTTCCTGGCCAAGGATCCGCGCATCCTCTACAGCCACGTGGTCGACGACGGTAACGCCGCCAGCATCGGCACCTTCACCGGTCGCCCGCCCGCGTCGTACGAGTTGATCTTCGATCGGCTCACCGACCCGCAGATCCAGCCGGCGGCCGTCGCGAAGGCCCGCAAGAACGCGCGGATCTGGGTCAACACCATGTGGTACGGCCTCGCCGCCGGCTACACCGACGAAGCGTCCCTCGTCGACGCCGATCGGGGTTGGGCCGCGGTGGTCGACCGGCACGGCGCCGACATGATCCAGACCGACAACCAGGAGCAACTCGTCGACTGGTTGTCCACCCGGGACCGGCACGGCAAGCCCGGTCAGTGGCCGACCCTGCCGGAGGGCGCGGTCCGGGTGCAGGCGGAGGACTACTCGACCGAGGGCAAGGACGTCGGGTACCACGACCTGGAGGACGACAACAAGGGTGGCCTGGCCCGCAAGTACGAGGGCGTGGACATCTGCGACCAGGCCGGCGCCGCCGTCATGTGCTGGATCCGGGGCGGCGAGTGGGTCAGGTACACGGTCGAGGTGCCCCGATCGGGGCGCTACCAGGTCGGCGCGCGGGTCTCCACCCCGTACAGCCCGGCCGGCCGGTTCACCCTGACCTTCGACGGCAAGGACACCACCGCCCCGGTGGACGTGGTGACCACCACCTCACACGACGCCTTCACCCTCCAGCAGATCCCCGGCACCCGCTACCTCACCCGCGGCACCCACGAGTTCGTCATCACCATGGACCCCACCGCCTACCAGAACTTCAACATCGACTACTTCCAACTAACCCCCACCCCCTGACCCCCACCCCCTGACCCCCACCCCCTGACCCCCACCCGCCGACGGCCGTTGATCATGAAGTTAGCGCGCCTGGGAGCGCGCACATCCCGCGCTAACTTCATGATCAACGCCGATGTACCGGGGTCGAGGTTAGGGGCAGGGGGTGGTGGTTTGGATCTTGGTTTGGGTGGGGGTGAGGGTGATGACCACGCTTCGGGTGGGGGTGCGGTAGGCGTATAGGGCGGGGTCGTCGGTGACGACGGTGGCGCCCTGCGCGGTCAGTGCTCGTAGGGCGGCGGGGGGCGGGGCGTCGGGGGCGGAGGCGCTGGCGGTGTAGACGATCTCGCCGGTGGGGCAGGGGGCATTGCCGAGGCGCTGCGGTGGACCGGAGGCGGCCAGGCCGAGGGCGGCCAGCAGCCGGCCGGGCTCGGCGTCGATGGGCAGACCCATCAGGTTTTCGACGAAGTCGAAATTGGCGGGTACGGGTCGGCAGCCGCTCTCCGTGGAGAGTTCGACAACGCCGGGGTCGGTGACGTCGCCGTAGATGGCGACGAACTCGCCCGCGTCGGCTCGCAGCGTGTGGGTGCCGACCGTCGGGTTGTGCCGTACCCGCGCCCGGTATTCGGTGGGCAGGTGCTCGGCCACCCGATCCAGCAGGGCCGGGGCTTCGGCTTCGGCGGTCCGCAGGGTGATGGTGCCGATCAGCTCGCCGCCGTCGCGCAGCGGCGTGATCCGGCAGCCCCGTTCCATGGCCGGACCGCTGATCTCTACCACCGGATCGGACCCCGCACCGGCCAGGAGTTGGCCCATGGCCCGGCGGAGCACCGGCATGGCGGCGGCAACGTCGCGCTGTTCCCGGACGGTGGGGGCGTCGCCGCGGATCGAGACATAGGCGACCAGGAGCAGCAGAACCGCCCAGGCGGCCACCCCGACGAGCAGCCAGCGCCGCCGTGATCGGGGGGACGCCGGCCCCGGCTCCGGTGGGCTGGTCGGCGGCGGGTACACCGCCGCGTCTGTACTCACGCCCGCCATCGTGACATGTCAGCGCAGGTCAAAGTACGGCCGGCCAGCGGTCAGAGTACGGGCAGCAGCCGGTAGCCGACTCCGCGTACGGTCTGCACCTGCGGACCGCCCTCGATGGCCCGCAGTTTCCGGCGCAGCCGCTTGATCGCGGAGTGCAGGATCGCCGTGTCGCCGAGGTAGGCACCGCCCCAGACCGAGTCGAAGAGCCGCTCGTAGGTCCAGACCATCAGCGGCGGTCCGATCAGCCGGGCGAGCAGTTCGCGCTCTAGCCGGGTGAGCGCCAACGGCTCCCCGCGCCAGGTGACCAGGTGGCCGGCCGGGTCGACGAAGAGTTCGCCGATGCTCACCGGCAGGGCGGACGGCAGGGCCGGCGGGTCCGTCGCGGAGCCCTCCGGCGGGAAGAGTGTCGCCCGCAGTTCCGCCAGATCGGCGACGATGAGTACCCGGCCGAAGTCGTCGAGTCGGCGCAGTACCCTGGCACGTACGGCCGCGTCGGTGGACACGCATACGACGAGCGGTACCTCGGTCTCAGTCAACCGGATCCTCCCCGTGCATCGGCTCGCATCAGCCAACGCGCTCCGGTCGGCGGAGTCAACGGCCTGTGGGCACCCTCCCAATTGGATGGGCACCCTCCCAGGGACGTCAAGATGACTGAATTCGGGCTGAATACTGCCCGAATACTGCCTACCTCTGGTCTTGATCATGGTCAAAACGACCCCGACCATGTCTCCTGGGCCGGTGCGCGGACCCCTCTCCAACGTCGCAGTCAGGCCCCGCACCCGCCCCAGCCGCGCCGGACATCCCGGAGCGGCGTGGACGGTGCCCCGGAAGCAATCGGGGCGTCGCGGAGGTGGAGGAGAGATGACACACCGACTGGGACGCCGAGGGGCGAGCCGGTCCAGACTCTGGCGGTCGCTCGCCATGGTCTCGGCCGTCGTACTCGGCATCACGGCCCAACCGGCGATGGCCACGGCAGCCGGTCCGGCCGCCCCGGTGAGCCCGCAGGTGCTGACCGAACTCAGCACGAAGGGCAACACGAGTTTTGTCGTCTACCTGCGTGAACGCGCGCAGCTCGGCAACGCGGCGAAGGTGAGGGACGCGGACGCCCGCGCCGGCCAGGTCTACCAGCAGCTCACCGGGACGGCATCGCGTACGCAGCGCGGGCTGCTCGACGAGCTGACCAAGCGCAAGGCCAAGCACGAGTCGTTCTGGATCGCGAACGCAGTGCAGGTGCAGGGCAACAAGGCCCTGGTCGACGCGATCGCCGCCCGCCCCGAGGTGGAGCGGATCGAACCGGCGCGCACGTACAAGCTGGTCGAACCGAAGTCGAGCGCGGCCGCCCCGCAGGACGTCACCGGTATCGGCTGGGGCGTGACCAACATCGGCGCACCCCGGGTCTGGTCCGAGTACGCCGACCGGGGTGAGGGCCTGGTCATCGCCAACATCGACAGCGGCGTGCAGTTCGACCACCCGGCCCTGGTCGGCTCGTACCGGGGCAACCTCGGCGACGGCACCTTCGACCACGACTACAACTGGTTCGACCCGGCGGGCGTCTGCCCGACCCAGGCACCCTGCGACAACGCCGGGCACGGCAGCCACACCATGGGAACCATGGTCGGCGACGACGGCGCCGGCAACCAGATCGGTGTCGCACCCGGTGCGAAGTGGATGGCGGCCAAGGGCTGCGAGACCGCGAGCTGCTCCAGCGAGTCGCTGATGGCCGCCGGCCAGTGGATCCTCGCACCGACCGACCTCAACGGCGAGAACCCCCGGCCGGACCTGCGCCCCGACATCGTGAACAACTCGTGGGGCGGTGGCCAGAACGACCTCTGGTACCAGCAGACCATCGCCGCGTGGCGGGCCGCCGGCATCTTCCCCACCTTCTCCGCCGGCAACAGCGGCGAGTACGGCTGCGGCACCGCCAACTCCCCCGGTGACAACCCGGAGGCGTACGCGGTCGGCGCGTACGACGTCGACAACAACATCGCCGCGTTCTCCAGCCGGGGATCGTCCCTGGTAGACGGCCAGCCGAAGCCGAACGTCTCGGCGCCCGGCGTCGACATCATCTCCAGCATCCCCGGCAACCAGTACGGCATCAGCAGCGGCACCTCGATGGCCGCCCCGCACCTCTCCGGCGCGGTCGCGCTGGTCTGGTCGGCGGCACCGCTGCTGCGCGGTGACATCGCCGCCACGGAGAAGCTGCTCGACGACACCGCTATCGACGTCGAGTCGCTCGGCTGCGGTGGCACGGTCGACGACAACAACAACTTCGGCGAGGGTCGGCTCGACGTCTACCGGGCGGTGAGTGCCGCCCCACGTGGACCGGTCACCAAGATCAGCGGCACGGTGGCCGCACTCGGCAGCCGCGAACCGATCGCCAACGCCACGGTCGCCGTGAATGGCCGTACCGCCCGCACCGACCAGTTCGGCCACTACACCCTGCCGGTGGTCGACGGCACGTACGCGGCCAGTGTGGAGGCGTACGGCTTCACCGGCCAGACCGCGACGGTGATCGCCACCGGCACCCCGGTCACCCTGGACTTCGCGCTGGCCGCGCTCCCGCTGGTGACCCTCTCCGGAAAGGTCAGTGACGGCTCCGGCCAGGGCTGGCCGCTCTACTCCCGGATCGAGGTCGCCGGCCGCCCCGGTGGGCCGGTCTTCACCGACCCGACCAGCGGCCGCTACTCGTTCACCCTGCCGGCCGGCGGCACCTACCGGCTGACCACGACCGCGGTGAGCGCCGGTTACCGCAGCGTCAGCACCGAGATCACCGTGGCCAACCGGGCCAAGACGGCGAACATCGCCGTGCCGGCGGCGGTCGCCTGCCAGCTCGACGGTTACACCGCCGGCACCGGCCGGACCCTGCTCTCGGAGAGCTTCGCCGGTCCCGGCAGCCCGGCCGGCTGGTCGGTGGTCAACCGGGCCGACAGCGGCTGGGCGTTCGACAACCCGGGCAACCGGGAGAACCTGACCGGCGGCAGCGGCGGCTTCGCCATCGCCGACAGCGACCACTACGGTCTGGGCCAGGCGCAGGACACCGACCTGGTCAGCCCGGTCATCGACCTCAGCACGGTCGACGCACCGGTGCTCCGCTTCGCAAGCGACCTGTACATCGGCGGCAACGGCGACGCGGCCAGCATCGACGTCTCCACCAACGGCGGTGTCGACTGGGTCGGCGTCGCGATGCAGCAGGTCTCCCGGCGCGGCCCGGCGGCCGAGGAGGTGCCCCTGCCGACCCTCGCCAACCAGGCGAACGCGCAGATCCGGTTCCGCTACCGGGGCGGGTACTCGTGGTGGTGGCAGGTCGACGACGTCCAGGTCGTCGACCGTACCTGCACCCCGGTTCCGGGTGGCATGGTCGCCGGTTTCACCACCGACGCGAACACCGGCGCCGGGCTGAACGGGGTCGCGGTCAGCAGCCCGGACCGGCCGGCCGAGCGGAGCGTCTCGGTGGCCACCCCCGAGGACCGCAACGTCGGGGACGGCTTCTACTCGTTCTTCTCCACCCTGGTCGACGGCAAGCACCCGTTCGTCGCGGGCCTGGCGCCGTACCAGAACCGGAGCAGGAGCAGCACGATCTCGGACGGTGGCGCGCGCCGGGTCGACTTCGACCTGAAGGTCGGCCGGCTGGCGCTCGGCAGCACCGAGATCAAACCAACCCAGCCGTACGGCAGCAGCCGCAACACCGAGGTCACGGTCACCAACACCGGCAGCGCCCCGACCACGGTCGAGGTGCTGGAACGCGACGGCGGTTACACCGCGCTCGCCGCCGGTAAGGGTGCCCCGCGCACCGAGTACCGGGTGCCGAAGGTCAGCGCCGGCATGCTCGCCGACTCCGGGAAGCCGGCCGCCCGTACCGGTGCGGTGACGCCGCTGGACGACTCGTGGAGCCGGATCGCGGACCTGCCGGCACCGGTCTACGACAACGCGGCGGCCCTGCTCGACGGCAAGGTCTACTCGGTCGGCGGCGGCACGACGGACCGGGAGGAGAAGCGGGAAGCGTACGTCTACGACCCGGCCACCGATGCCTGGCAGAACCTGCCCGACATGCCGCACAGCCGGTACAAGCCGGCCGCGGCGGCGGTGAACGGCAAGCTGTACGTCTTCGGCGGCTGGACCCCGGACGGCGGGACCGAGGCAGCCGTCGACGTCTTCGACCCGGCCACCGGCGCCTGGCAGACCCTGCCCGGTGTCAGCAACCCGGCGGCGCGGGCGGCGGGCACCGCGTCCGTCGTCGAGGGCCAGGTCTACCTGGTCGCCGGCTGCCTGGACTTCCTCTGCAACGCCAGCACGGACGTGGTGGCGTTCGACCCGGCGGCCAACACGTTCCGGGTGAAGGCCGCCTACCCGCACGAGGTCGCCTGGCAGTCCTGCGGCGCGATCGGCGTACGGGTCTACTGCTCCGGCGGCTTCAGCCACGAGTCGGGTTACACCGACGGGTACGCGTACGCGCCGGACACCGACCGCTGGTCCCCGATCGCCGACATGCCGGTCGACCTCTGGGGCTCGCAGTACTCGGTGGCCGGCGGCCGGCTGGTGCTGGCCGGTGGTGTGATCGACGAGGGTCAGACGCTCACCAACCGCACCATCGGCTACGACCCGGCGACAAACGCCTGGCAGGACCTGCCGAACACGCTGGTCCCCCGGGTACGCGGTGCCGGGGCGTGTGGCGGCTTCAAGATCGGTGGAGCGGCGTTCGCACCGCTCGCTGGTCCGGAGTCGGAGCGGATGACCGGACTCGGGCTCTGCGACGAGAGCACGGACGTGGCGTGGCTGACCGCCTCGCCGAACCGGTTCACCCTGGCACCCGGCGCGTCGAAGGCGATCACTCTGAAGATCGTCGCCAACGGCGCGCACGGCATTGCGCAGCCCGGTGGTTACCTGGCTCAGCTGGCGCTGCGGGCGGACACCCCGTACGCCGTGCCGACGCTCGGCGTCACGTTGACCGTGCAGCCGAAGGGCAACCAGGGCTTCTGATCCACCCTGGACCCACGCACGATGGTGGCCGCCGCACTCCACTGGAGTACGGCGGCCACCGTCGTTCCCGACCTTCCGCTCAGGCGACCCGACCGAAGGCGAGTCGGTAACCCACACCCCGTACGGTCTGCACCTGCGGACCGCCCTCGACCGCGCGCAGCTTTCGCCGCAACCGCTTCACCGCGGAGTGCAGGATCGCCGTGTCGCCGAGGTACGCCCCTCCCCAGACCGAGCCGAACAGCCGCTCGTAGGTCCAGACCCCGACCGGCGGGGTGGCCAGCCGGGCCAGCAGCTCCCGCTCCAGCCGGGTCAGGGACAGTGGTTCACCGCGCCAGGTGACCAGGTGGCCACCGGGGTCGACGGTGAGTTCTCCCAGGTTGACCGGAGCCAGCCCGACTCCCGGCTCGGTGGCCGTGCCGGGAAAGAGCATCGCCCGCAGCTCCGACAGGTCCGCGCAGATCACCACCGTGCCGAAGTCGTCGAGCCGGCGGACCACCCGCTCCCGTACCGCCACGTCCGACGACACGCACACGACGAGCGGAACCTCATTGTTGGACACCCGCACCCTCCCCGTCTGCCGCGTGGGGACAGCCAATCCCCTTTGATCGATGGAGTCAACAACGACACCGACCGATGCCATGATCTCCTCCCGCCCGCCCTCATCTCGACCAGTTACTGCCCGAATACTGGCCGACAACATCCATTGATCACTACCGCTATGCGCCAGAGCATGACTCCTAGCCGATGTGGGGGATGCTCTGCGTGTCCAACGAGGCCCCCACGCGTGCTACGCGGTGCCGGACAACCCGACGCCGCGGCAGGCGTCCCGAACCGATCGGGGCGCCGACCAGTGGGGAGGAAAGAGATGTCACACCGACCAGGGAGCCGATCCAGACTTTGGCGATCATTCGCCATCGTCTCGGCTGTCGTCCTCGGTATCACAGCCCAACCGGCACTGGCCTTCGCGGCACCCGCAGCTACCGCGGCGGTCGACCCCCAGGTGCTCAGCGAGCTGAGTGCCAAGGGCAACACCAACTTCACGGTGTACCTGCGCGAGAAGGCCAACCTCAGCGCCGCGGCCTCGATCGGGGACGCGGACGCCCGGGCCACCAAGGTCTACGAGCAGCTCACCAGCACCGCCGACCGGACCCAGCGCGACCTGCGGGCCGCACTCGAGGACCGCAAGGCAAGCTACAAGGCGTTCTGGGTGGCCAACGCCCTCCAGGTCAGCTCCGGCGACCTGGCGCTGGTCAACGCGATCGCCGCCCGTCCCGAGGTCGAGCGGATCGCGCCGACCCGTAGCTACGAGCTGATCAAGCCGACCCCGGCCGACCCCGCGGGCGCCGGAACCAACGCCATCGAGTGGAACCTCGAGAACATCCAGGCCCCGCGGGTCTGGAACGAACTCGGCGTACGCGGTGAGACCGTCGTGGTCGCCAGCATCGACAGTGGCGTCGACTACACCCACCCGGCGGTCGTCGGCAAGTACCGGGGCAACCTGGGCGGTGGCAACTTCGACCACAACTACAACTTCTTCGACCCGGCCAACATCTGCCCGGGCGACGTGCCCTGTGACAACAACTCCCACGGCACGCACACGATGGGCACCATGGTCGGCGACGACGGTGCCGCCAACCAGATCGGTGTCGCCCCCGGTGCGAAGTGGATCGCGGCCAAGGGCTGCGAGACCAACGGCTGCTCCGAGGCGTCGCTGCTCGCGTCCGGCCAGTGGATCGTCGCCCCGACCGACATCACCGGCCAGAACCCCCGGCCCGACCTGCGCCCCGACATCGTGAACAACTCCTGGGGCGGCGGCCGCGGCGACGAGTGGTACGAGCAGACCATCGCCGCCTGGCGTGCGGCTGGGATCTTCCCCAGCTTCTCCGCCGGCAACGACGGCGACCTCGGCTGCAACACCACCGAGAACCCCGGTGACTACCCCAACGCGTACGGGGTGGGCTCCTACGACATCAACAACAACATCTCGTCCTTCTCCGGGCGGGGCACCTCCTCGATCGACGGCTCGACCAAGCCGAACATCTCGGCACCGGGCAGCAACGTCCGGTCCAGCGTTCCGGGCGGCGGCTACTCGGCGTTCAACGGCACGTCGATGGCGGCACCACACGTCTCCGGCACGGTCGCACTGATCTGGTCGGCGGCACCGGCGATCCGCGGTGACATCGCCGCCACCGAGGCGCTGCTGGACGACACCGCCACCGACGTGGAGGCGTTGAACTGTGGCGGCACCGCCGACGACAACAACACCTTCGGCGAGGGCCGGCTCAACGCGTACGAGGCGGTCTTCGAGGCCCCGCGTGGCGGCGCCGGTGAGGTGAACGGCACGGTGACCGAGGCCGACGGCGGCGAGCCGATCGCCGGCGCGACCGTCAGCGCCGGTTCCCGTACCGCCACCACCGGCACCGACGGCAAGTACACGCTGCGGCTGCCGACCGGCGACGCCACGCTCACCGTGGCGGCGTTCGGCTTCCACACCCAGACCGCTACCGTCTCCGTCCCCGACGGAACCGCGGTGACGAAGGACTTCGCCCTGGTCGGGGCGCAGTTGGTAACGGTCTCCGGCAAGGTCACCGACGGCTCCGGCCACGGTTGGCCGCTCTACGCCAAGCTGGAGGTGGCCGGTCGACCCGGTGGGCCGATCTTCACCGACCCGTTCACCGGCCGCTACTCGTTCACCGTGCCGGGCAACGCCACGTACGCCGTCACCACGACGGCGAAGGCCGCCGGCTACGCGGCCGTGACCAAGGATCTCGTCCTCGAAGGCGCGGCGAAGACCCTGGACGTCGCGGTGCCGGTGGCCGCGGACTGCCTGGCGGCCGGCTACTCGGCCACCCTGGGCGCTCCGCTGCTCTCGGAGAGCTTCGACGCCGAGACGACCCCGGCCGGCTGGTCCGTGGTCAACCGCACCGAGGACGGCGGCTGGGAGTTCGACGACCCGGGTAACCGGGGCAACCTGACCGGCGGCTCGGGCAACTTCGCCATCATCGACAGCGACATCCTGGGTACGGGCAACACCCAGGACGCCGACCTGGTCACCCCGACGCTGGACCTGTCCGGGGCGGCGGCGCCGGTGCTGAAGTTCAACAGCGACTGGCGGGCGGTCGGTATCTCCGACACGGCCGACATCGACGTCTCCACCAACGGCACGACCTGGACCAACATCTGGCACCAGACGGCCAGCCGGCGCGGCCCGCGCGTCGAGGAGGTCCCGCTGACCGGGCTCGCCGGGGCGGCCACCGCCCAGGTGCGGTTCCGCTTCAACGGCACCTTCGCCTGGTGGTGGGAGGTCGACAACGTCTCCATCGTCAACCGGGTCTGCACCCCGCTGCCCGGTGGCCTGGTGGCCGGCTTCACCACCGACCAGAACACCGGTGCCGCGCTCAACGGCGTCACCGTGACCAGCGACGACGTGCCGGCGGACAAGGGTGTCTCGGCGGCAACGGCGGACGACCCGAACATCGGTGACGGCTTCTACTCGTTCTTCTCCAGCGTGACCGGGACCCACCCGTTCACCGCGAGCAAGTCGCCGTACCGGCCGCTGACCAAGAACGTCGCCGTGGTGGCGGACAACGTCAAGCGGACCGACTTCGCCCTCAAGGCCGGTCGGCTCTCGGTCAGCCCGCCGCAGATCGAGTCGCACCAGCCGTACGGCAGCACCCGCACCGCCAAGGTGACCGTCACCAACACCGGCAACGCGCCGGCCGAGGTGGAGGTGCTGGAACGGGACGGGACGTTCGAACTGCTGTCCCGTCCGGGTGCGGCCCTCAACGAGTACAGCGTCAAGGGGCTCAGCCCGGCCCAGAACGGCGTCGCGTACGGCCCGGCCGGTAACTCGGCGGCCGCTCCCGCGATCGACCCCGCCTGGACCCGGGTTGCCAACACCCCGGCCGCGGTCTTCGACAACGCCGCAGCCGTGATCGACGGGAAGATCTACTCCGTCGGTGGCGGTACCGGCAGCGGCAACGAGCGCAAGACCTGGGTGTTGGACCCGGAGACCAACGCGTGGAGCACGCTCGCCGACATGCCGACCGCCCGCTCCAAGGCGTCCGCGGCGGCCGTCGGTGGCAAGCTCTACGTGCTCGGTGGCTGGAGCGCCAGCGGCGCCCCGGTGACCTCGGTCGACGTGTTCGACCCGGCCGCGGGCTCCTGGAGCACCCTGGCCGGCGTCACCAACCCGGCGGCGCGTTCGGCCGCCGGTACGGCGGTGCTCGACGGCAAGATCTACCTGGTCGGTGGCTGTGCCGACGGTAGCTGCACCAGCACGAAGAACACGGTGATCTTCGACCCGGCCAGCAGCACCTTCAGCGCCGGTGCCGACTACCCGTTCGTCATCGGCTGGATGTCCTGCGGCGGCATCGGCGGCAAGGTCTACTGCGGCGGTGGCACGGCCGGTACGGCGACCACCACCGACGCGTTCGAGTACGACCCGGCCGCCAACGCCTGGTCTGCTCTGCCGGACCTGCCGATCGACCTGTGGGGCTCGCAGTACGCCGCCGCCGGTGGCCTGCTGGTCATCGCCGGTGGGGTCACCGCGAACTCCGCCACCATCACCAACCGGACGGTGGCGTACGACCCGGCGACCGGTGCCTGGCAGAACCTGCCGAACGCCGCGTTCACCCGCTACCGGGGTGCCGGTGCGTGTGGTGCGTACAAGATCGGTGGTTCGCCGAGTTCGTTCGTCGGCTCGGTGGAGACCGAGTACCTCGGTGGTCTCGAGCTCTGCGACGAGGCCGGTGGCGACGTGTCGTGGCTGTCCACGGCACCGTCCACCTTCACCCTGGCTCCGGGCGCCTCGAAGCAGGTGACGGTCACGCTGACCGCCACCGCTGAGGCCGGTGTCCTGCAGCCGGGTACGTACACCGCCGAGTTGGGCTTCGGCTCGGACACCCCGTACCCGGTCTCGTCGGTGCCGGTGGAGATGAACGTGTCTCCGCCGAACGGCTGGGGCAAGGTCCAGGGCACGGTGCTCGGCGAGAGCTGCTCCGGCGCGGACGTACCGGTCAAGGCGACGGTACGGGCGAACCTGAACGGCAACCCCGACACCGGCTACACCCTTTCCTCCGACGCCGCCGGGGCCTACGGCCTCTGGCTGCCGAAGGGGAAGTACGACCTGATCGTCGCCAAGGACGGCTGGATTCCCGAGGTGCAGCGCATCACCATCTCGGCCGGCTTCGTCTCGACGATCAACTTCAACCTGGATCCGGTGACGCCCTGCGACACCCGGGTGGGCGGGATCTGATCCCGACCGATTGACCCGCTGCTGATCCACGGTGGCCGTCGGACTCCCCGGAGTCCGGCGGCCACCGCCGTGTTAGGGGAAGCACGGGGTACGCAAAAAAGCGGATCGCCGCCCGGGCCGGTTGGCTCGGGCGGCGATCCGCTGCTGCTTGTCAGTCGGTCAGACGACCGTGACGCCGACCTCGTTGATGCCCCGCCCGGCGGTGACCAGGACGTCACCGTTGCCGTGGCGGGACAGGGCCCGCAGGGTCCAGGTGCCGGGTGCGGCGAAGAACCGGAACTGGCCCTCCGGCGACGTGACGACCTCGGCGGTGAACTCGCCGGTGGAGTCGAGCAGCCGGACGTACGCGCCGGGAACGGCGTCGCCCGAGTCGGCCCGTACCACGCCGGTGATGACGGTTTCCCGGTTCAGGTCCAGGCCGGCCGGCAGCGGAGCCGACTGGTCCGGAGCCGCGCAACCGGCGGCGGTGGGAGCTGTCATGGCTCAGGCCCTCCCCGGTTCGTCACCGAGCACGATCGGCACGCCGATGAGCGAGCCGTACTCGGTCCAGGATCCGTCGTAGTTCTTCACGTTCTGGTGGCCGAGCAGTTCCTTGAGTACGAACCAGGTGTGCGAGGAGCGCTCGCCGATCCGGCAGTACGCGATGGTGTCGAGGCCGTCGTCCAGCCCGGCCTCACCGTAGATCTTGCGCAGGTCGTCGTCGGACTTGAAGGTGCCGTCCTCGTTGGCCGCCTTCGACCACGGCACGTTGACCGCGGTCGGGATGTGACCGGCCCGCTGCGACTGCTCCTGCGGCAGGTGCGCGGGGGCGAGCAGGCGACCGGCGTACTCGTCGGGGGACCGGACGTCGACCAGGTTCTTGACCCCGATCGCGGCGACGGCCTCGTCGCGGAAGGCACGGATGCTCAGGTCCGGCTCCTGTGCGACGTACTGGGTGGCCGGGCGGGAGACCTGGTCCTTGACCAGCGGACGGGCGTCCAGCTCCCACTTCTTGCGACCGCCGTCGAGCAGCTTCACGTCGCGGTGGCCGTAGAGCTTGAAGTACCAGTACGCGTACGCGGCGAACCAGTTGTTGTTGCCGCCGTAGAGGACCACCACGTCGTCGTTGCCGATGCCGCGCTCGGAGAGCAGGGCCTCGAACTGCTCCTTGTTGACCGCGTCCCGGCGTACCGGGTCCTGGAGGTCCTTGCGCCAGTCGAGCTTGATCGCGCCGGCGAGGTGGCCGCCGTCGTAGGCCGTGGTGTCCTCGTCAACTTCGACGAAGACCACGCCCGGGGTGTCGAGGTTCTTCTCGGCCCAGTCGGCCGAGACGAGTGCGGTGTCGCGACTCATCAGATCACTCCTAATAAGGATGACGGATTGGTGAGCCAGCGCGGGTATCGATGTTTTTCGTCGCACCACGCGCGGGACCCATAGCGAGAGGATCACGGGTTCGTGCGACGGCGCCGCTGCCGGGCGTGAGGAAATCAGAGGGTACGCGAGAGCAGCCCCGCCGTCAGATGACGGGGCGACACAGGCAGGTGGCCACGCGGCACAGGTCGACCGCGCGCCGTTTGGTGAGGAGCGTCCCCATGGGCAGGGAGCTTACCAGCCGGAAATATTCGCGTCACCAGGCAACCACGATCCGGGACAGCGACGATCGGGTGAACTCCGTCTAGCTGATCGGTACGTCCTTCGCGGTGGCCCGTACCGCCAGCCCCTCGGGCAGCGGAGTGACCTCCTGCACCTGGAGGTTGAACGGCAGTTCCGGCAGCGGCACCCGGAACCCGATCTGGCGGGCCGCCTCCTGGACCGCCAGGCGGGCCAGCGGGATCTCCGGCAGTCCGTCCACGGTCACGTTGCTGAAGCTGAGCGCCACCTCGGCGCCCTCGATCTTGACGTTGGCCGCGCCGTGCACGGTGAACTGCTGCCCCAGCAGTTGGAGCGGGGCGTCGACCAGGAGCTTGCCGCCCTCCTCGCGCAACCGGATGCCGGGCTGGTCGATCAGCTTCACCACGCTGTCGTACGAGATGGTCGCGGTGCCGTTGACGGTCCCGGCGGTCACCTGCCCCTGGCCCGTACGCAGGGTGTTGATCGACGCGGCGATGTCCCGGGCGTCGACGTGCAGTTCGGGCAGGGCCACCGTGGCCTGCATGTCGGGGACCGGTGCCTCCACGTCCCGCAGCACGATCACGATCGACTGGTAGTTGCCGGCGACCACCTGGGTGAGGAACGGCGTCCCGTTCACCGTCACGTCCGGCGGGCCGGTCTTGATGCCCTGCCGGGCGGTCTCCTGGCTGATCCGGGTGGCGATCTCGCGCTCGGCGAAGCCGACCGCGTACCGGTCGGCGACCACCAGCGCGGCGATGAGCACCAGCAGCAGGATCATCAGGACGATCAGCACCTTGCGACCCCGCCGACGCGGGCGGTCCTCGGTCCGGTGCGACCGGGGCAACCGCCGCGGATAACTCTCACCCTGTGCTGGATAACTCTCTGCCACGCCACCCGCCTCCGCCTGCCCGGATCGGCGGAGCAACCGATCGGGAACCGCTTATGTACCCGGCCCGCGTCAGGCTCAACCCGGGAAAGCCCATGATCCCCTATGGCCGGGCCGTGCTTGCCATGTCGGTGTGTCAGAGGAAGAAGACGCTCATCGCGTACGCCGCGGGGGCGGCCAGGGCGAAGCCGCCGAGCGGGCCCTGCATGTGCCGCGCCACCCACATGGTCGGCGGCTCGCCGGCCATCAGACGTCCCGCCTCGGAGTAGCCGACGCCGAGGTCGGCGAGGACCGCCGCGGTCGCGGCGACCAGGCCGACGATCGCGCCACTGGTGGGCGTGAAGCCGACCACGTAGCCGCCGATCAGGCCGCTGGCCAGGGTGCCGAGCATCGCACCGAGCACCACCCCGGCCGCACCTCGGGGCACCTGTGGCGCCAGCCGGGGCCAGGGCAGCACCGCGTCGGTGAGCCGGGCCACGACCAGCGCCACCCCGCTCCCGCCGAGGCAGACGAAGATTGCCTGGGTGCCGATCGGCAGCCGGCTGAGCACGATCAGGCTCGCGAACGCGACCACCCCGATCACGATCAACAGGGTGGCACCGAGCGACTCGGTGACCCGTGCCCGGTCGCTCCGCCGGACCAGCTGGCCGAGTACGCCGGCCACGAAGCCGGCCACCGCCACGAAGCCGACCGGCCCGAGGGCCGCCACGTCCGGCACGATCGCCGCCACGTCCGCGCCGGCCGCGACCGCCACCGAAACCCCGGCCACCAGCGGCAGCGCGGGCGGTCGCATCGCCATCGTCCAGGCCAGGATGTAGAGCAACTGCACCCCGAACACCACCAGCGCGAACGGGACCCGGGCACCGGGGCCGGAGGTCTGCGCGCCGAAGACCAGCCCGAGGCCGAGCAGGCCGGCGAAGCCGGCGACCGCCAACGCGAGCGGACGGCGGATCGGGACCGGCTCGATCTCCTCCTCGTCCTCGTCGTCGGTGTCCGGGTCGAGGCCACTGCCGGGTACGGGGTCGTCGGAGCCGCGCTTGCCGCGCAGCCGCCGCCGGCCGGTCTCGAGTTCCGGCTCCTCCTCCACCGCGACCGGCGGCTCGTCGTAGGGCATGCCGGACGGGCCCGGCGCGGGCGGGTAACCGCCGCGGGGGGCAGGACCTGGCGCTGGTCCGGCCGGCCCGGTACGGGGCCCGTCGGCCCAGGAATCGCGACCGGTCTCGGGTGACGTCGAGGGGAACACGCACTGATCGTGCCAGATCGGGCCGCAGACGCACGGATTCTGGTTACGGGGAGGTAAAAACCTCCCCCGTTGAGGCAGAGAACACAGCTGAAGGGGCGATCACCCGGGATCGACCCGCAACGGATCCGATAAGCTCGGGCCTTACCCCGCCCCGTCAGCGACGCCGGGACCGACACCATTGACCAGTGACGCCAGCCGGCCATGAGCCGGAGACACACTGGCCCACCGCGCGGCGATGCGCCGCCGGGACGGAGGTGATGTGTGGAGATCCTGCTGCTGGTCACCGCGCGTGCAGGCGAGCCGTCGGCCGTACTGCCCGCTCTGGACCTGCTCCCCCACTCGATTCGTACCGCACCCCGCGACGTCCGGACCCTCGTTGCCGGGCCCAGCCCGGACGCCGTACTCGTGGACGCCCGCTCCGAGCTGAGCGAAGCTCGGGCCACCTGCCGGATGCTGCACGCCACCGGGCTCGGCGTACCGCTGATCGCGGTCGTCACCGAGGCCGGGCTGATCGCCCTGAACGCCGACTGGGGCGTGGACGACGTGATCCTGGCCAGCGCCGGGCCGGCCGAGGTCGAGGCCCGGCTGCGGCTCGCCGTGGGCCGGCTCACCAACGCCATCGCCGGTGCCGGCGGGCAGATCCGGGCCGGTGAGCTCTCGATCGACCCGGACACCTACGCGGCCAAGCTGAAGGGTCGCCCGCTCGACCTCACCTACAAGGAGTTCGAGCTGCTCAAGTTCCTCGCCCAGCACCCGGGCCGGGTCTTCACCCGGGACCAGCTGCTGCGCGAGGTCTGGGGCTACGACTACTTCGGTGGCACCCGTACCGTCGACGTCCACGTCCGGCGGCTGCGCGCCAAGCTCGGCTCGGAGTACGAGTCGATGATCGGCACCGTCCGCCAGGTCGGTTACAAGTTCGTCGTACCGCCGTCGTCGTCCCGCTCCCTGTCGGAGTCGGAGGCGGCCGTCGCGGCGGCCATGTCCGTCTGATCCGGCGCCACCCCGTACCGCAGCTCTCCCGAACGCCATCCGGTGAAACAACCGGGTGGCGTTCGGCGTGTCAGGCTCGACAAAACGGTCTAATGCCTGGAAACGCCCTTTACCCGACAAAAACGTACGTACCCTAAGTGTTCAGGTGCGGCGTCAGGAGGGGCGGCAGTGGCATCGATACGTGGCCGGACGTCGGCCTACTACCAGTACGGACGCCGCCGACCGGGCTCGGCCAGCCTGCGGCTGATCATGGTGCTCACCCTGGCCGGCGGCGCGGTGCTCGGCAGCGTGTACGTGCTCGGCCGTACGCTCAGCACCACCGACCCGGCGGCCGACCGCAACGGCGTCGTGGCCTCACCGGGCCCGTCCGGAGTCGACACCGGTTCGCCCTCGCCCACCGGCACGACGGCACCGGCGACCCCGTCGGCCAGCCCGTCCTCGGTCGCGCCCACCAACCCGGACGGCGAGACCATCCCGACCGACGACCGCCCCCGGCTCGCCCTGGAAAAGGGCGGCCCGTACGGCAGCCGGATCAGCACCGGCGTACGCGAGGTAGCGCTCACCTTCGACGACGGACCGGACCCGAGCTACACCCCGCAGGTGCTGGGCCTGCTCGCGAAGTACCGGGTCAAGGCCACCTTCTGCCTGGTCGGCCAGCAGGCCGCCGCGCACCCCGACCTGGTACGGGCGATCGCCGACGCCGGCCACACCCTGTGCAACCACTCCTGGTCACACGACATCGCGCTCGGTGCGCGGTCCCGGACCGCGATCCGGACGGATCTGACCCGTACCAACGCGGCCATCCGGGCGGCGGTGCCGGGTGCTCGGATCGTCTACTTCCGCCAGCCCGGCGGCAACTGGACCAATTCGGTGGTGGCATCCGCCTGGGAACTCGGCATGACCTCGCTGCACTGGACGGTGGATCCGCGCGACTGGACCCGGCCCGGCGCCGGCAGCATCGCCTCGACCGTCACGGGCGGGGTCGGCGCCGGGGCCATCGTGCTGATGCACGACGCGGGCGGCAACCGGCAGCAGACCATCACCGCGCTCCAGACCATCCTGCCCAACCTGCTCCGCCGGTTCGAGTTGGAGTCGCTGCCGACCGGACTGCCCCGGGACACCTCGTCCGACACCGACCGGGCGGACACGCGGGCGGCCGGGCCGGAGGCGGCCGGCGGTACGCCCACCCCTTCGGCCGCCGCCGGCACGACTGGCGCGCCGCACCTGCCACCACCGTGACATCACCCTCGCTGCGGTGATCCCGACCGGTACGCCTGGCGTCGGCGGGCTACGGTGGCCAAGTGACCATGGCCGTGCCAGAGGTAGTCCGGACCGATCGACTCGGCCCTGCCGAGATCCGCGACATCCTGGCCCTGGCGCGGGCGGCGGACCGGGCGGACGGCGCGCTCCCGCTCTCCGAACACGTGACGCTCCGGCTCCGGCCGGACGACCCCGCCCCGGTCGACCACCTGTTCGTACGCGACCCGGCCGGCACGGCGGTCGGCTACGCCCAACTCGACCGGACCGGTGACCCGACCGGGGCCGAGGCGGAACTGGTCGTACATCCGGAGCACCGGCGGTCCGGACTGGGCCGCGCCCTGGTCACCGCGCTGACCACCGCGAGCGCCGGCACCGAACTGCGGCTCTGGGCGCACGGCGACCACCCGTCCGCGGCCGCGCTCGCCCTCGACCTGGAGTTCACCCGCGCCCGCGAGCTGTGGCAGATGCGCCGGCCGCTGGGTCGGGACATCGCCGAGCCCACGCTGCCCGACGGTGTCGTCCTGCGGGCGTTCCGCCCCGGTACGGACGACCAGGCGTGGCTGGACGTGAATCGGCGGGCCTTCGCCGACCACCCCGAACAGGGCCGCTGGACGCCGGCCGACCTTGCCGTACGGATGGCGGAGCCGTGGTTCGACCCGGCCGGCTTCCTGCTCGCGGTGCAGGAGTCGACCGGCCGCCTGCTCGGCTTCCACTGGACCAAGGTGCACGGCCAGCCGGATGCGGTCGAACCGGACGGGGTCCGGCGCGAACCGGTCGGCGAGGTGTACGTCGTCGGTGTCGAACCCGACGCACACGGTCTCGGCCTCGGCAAGGCGCTGACCTCGGCCGGACTGCGTCATCTCGGTGACCGTGGGTTGACCCGGGTGATGCTCTACGTGGACGAATCGAACGCCGCAGCGGTGGCGCTCTATCGGCGACTCGGCTTTTCCCGTTGGACGACGCACGTGCAGTACCAACGCGCCGCATAACGGACGTAGCGAACTCCCGCCCCTCAGTTCACGGAACGGACAACTCGCCCTCAGCTGTGGTCCATCTAGCCGGCCGCACCTGTTCACCCCTCGTTCACTCGCGCCCGGCGAACCGGCTACCTGGCACTTCTAACTTGCGTAGTAGCCAGCGGATAGCCGGCTCCCGGGGCACAGTTCCCGGCGCTCCGTCCATGTGAAGGGAAACCCCTCAGGTGAAGCTCCAGCGGCACGGCATTCTTGCCTGCCTCGCTCTGACTGCGGCACTTGCACTCAGTGCGTGCGGCTCGGACAACAACGAGCCCGCCGGGCCCTCGGCCTCCGGGTCCGCCGCCGCAGCCGACTGCGCCACCGGCACCATCAACGCCGCGGGTTCCTCCGCGCAGAAGAACGCCGTTGCCGAGTGGGTCAAGACCTACCAGCAGCAGTGCACCGGCGTGACCATTAACTACGACCCCTCGGGTTCCGGCGCGGGCATCCAGTCCTTCATCGCCGGCACCGCTGACTTCGCCGGCTCGGACTCGGCACTCAAGGACACCGAGCAGCCGCAGGCCGACGCCAAGTGCCCGTCCGGCAAGGCCATCCACCTGCCGATGGTCATCGGTCCGGTCGCGATCGCCTACAACCTGACCGGCGTGGACGGCCTGCAGCTCAAGCCGGCCACCCTGGCGAAGATCTTCGCCGGCAAGATCACCAAGTGGGACGACGCCCTGATCAAGGCCGACAACCCCAGCGCGACCCTGCCGTCGACCGCCATCCAGGCCGTGCACCGCTCGGACGAGTCGGGTACGACCGACAACTTCACCGCCTTCCTGAGCAAGGCCGCCGAGACCGACTGGACCTTCGGCAAGGCCAAGGCGTGGAAGGCACCGGGCGGCACCGGCGCCAAGGGCTCCGACGGCGTGGCCGCGCTGGTCAAGCAGACCGCCGGCACCATCGGCTACGTCGAGCTCTCGTTCGCCGAGAACTCCTCCCTCAGCACCGCCAAGGTCGCCAACGGTTCCGGCGAGTTCGTCGCGCTGAACGCCGAGTCGGCCGGCAAGACCATCGCCAGCGCCGAGGTCACCGGCCAGGGCGACGACCTGAAGCTGTCGATCGACTACAGCACCAAGGAGGCCGGGGCGTACCCGATCGTCCTGGTGACCTACGAGATCGTCTGCAACAAGGGCCTCGCCGCCGACAAGCTGGCGCTGGTCAAGGGCTTCCTCGGGCACGCGGCCAGCAGCGAGGGTCAGGCCGATCTGGCCGACCTCGGCTACGCCCCGCTGCCGGAGTCGGTCCGCACCAAGGTCGAGGCCGCGGTCAAGACCCTCGCCTGACCCGGTAACCCAGCCCCCGGACACCACACGGAGCGAGCGAGCAGATGGGTGAAACCCCTCCCCGCTCGGCCGACGCCGGCACCGGCGGATCGGGCGTGACGACGAGTCACGACCGACCCGCCGGTGCTTCGGCGCAATCGGCCGAGTATTCAGCGACACCGTCCCACCGTGCTCCCGACGGGGGCGGACTGGGCGGCGGCGGTGCCCTGCCCCGGCGCCGCGCATTCGGCGCCGAGCAGCTATTCCGCGTGCTGACCCTGGCCGCGGGAACGATGGTGCTGGTCATCATCGTGGCGATCGCGATCTTCCTGGTCAGCAAGGCCGTACCGGCACTACAGGCCAACCACGAGAACTTCTTCACCTTCAAGAACTGGGCGCCGAACGAGGGCGAGCCCCGGTTCGGCATCGCCGCACTGGCCTTCGGCACCGTGCTGAGCGCGGTCATCGCGCTGCTGCTCGCGGTGCCGGTGGCCCTCGGTATCGCGCTGTACCTCTCGCACTACGCCCACCGGCGGATCGCCAACACGCTGGGCTTCCTCATCGACCTGCTCGCTGCTGTACCCAGTGTCGTGTTCGGACTCTGGGGTCGCGACGTGTTCAGCGGACCGGTCACCGACCTCTCGGTCTGGCTCAACAAATACTTCAGCTGGATCCCGCTGTTCGGCGGGGAAGGGCCGTTCGGCCGGGCGATCCTGCTCGGCGCGCTGGTCCTGGCGATCATGGTGCTGCCGATCGTCACCTCGCTCTCCCGCGAGGTCTTCATGCAGACCCCCACGGCCAACGAGGAGGCCGCCCTCGCCCTGGGCGCCACCAAGTGGGAGATGATCCGCACCTCGGTGCTGCCGTACGGGCGTCCGGGTGTGGTCGCCGCGGTCATGCTCGGGCTGGGTCGCGCGCTCGGCGAGACGATCGCCCTGGCGATGACCCTCGGCGCCACCTTCGCCATCTCGTTCAACCTCATCCAGTCCGGCGGCAACTCGATCGCGGCCAACATCGCCAACGGATTCAGTGAGTCCAACGACATCGGCCGGGGCGCGCTCATCGCCTCCGGCCTGGTCCTGTTCACCATCACGCTGGTGGTCAACATGACCGCCCGGGTGATCCTCAACCGCCGCCGCGAGTTCACCGAGGGGGCAGCATGAGCGCCTCGACACTGGTCAGCCCCAGCGGGACCGGGGTTGAACTGCGCGGCCGGCGGCTGTCCAAGTGGGCACCGCTCGGCATCGCCGTACTCGCGCTGGTCCTCGCGGCCGTCGTGGTCTACGGCACCGGCATCGGTGGCTGGGTGCTGGTGGTCGTCCTCGGCGCCGTGTTCTACCTGGCCGCGCTCTACCTGGTGGCCCGCAACGTCGAGGGGCAGCGGGCGGCGAACAACCGGACCTGGAGTGCCCTGATCCACTCCGCGTTCGTGCTCGCCGTACTCCCGCTCAGCTCGGTGGTCTGGACGCTGGTCTCCAAGGGAGTCGCGCGGCTCGACGGCGACTTCTTCGGCACCTCGATGAACAACATCGGCGCCCGGGACGCGAACGGTGGCGCGTACCACGCGATCATCGGCACGCTGGAGCAGGTCGGCATCGCCACGCTGATCACCGTTCCACTCGGTGTGGCCGGCGCGATCTACATCGTCGAGTACGGCCGGGGCCGGTTCGCCAACACGATCCGCTTCTTCGTGGACGTGATGACCGGTATCCCGTCCATCGTCGCCGGTCTGTTCATCCTCGCGTTCTGGGTGCTCATCGTCTCCCCGCACTTCAGCGCGGACGGCCGGCCGGGTTACTCCGGTTTCGCCGCCGCACTGGCGCTGAGCGTGCTGATGCTGCCGACGATCGTCCGGTCGACCGAGGAGATGCTCCGGCTCGTGCCGGCACCGCTGCGGGAGGGCTCGTACGCCCTCGGTATCCCGAAGTGGAAGACGATCCTCAAGATCGTGCTGCCGACCGCGCTGCCGGGCATCGTGACCGGCATCATGCTCGCCGTCGCCCGTGCCGCCGGTGAGACCGCACCGGTGCTGCTGGTCGCGGGTGGCACCGCGGCGATCAACTTCAACCCGTTCGAGAACAACCAGTCGTCGCTGTCCCTGTTCGTCTACGGGCAGGCGACCGAGGCGGGACGGTACTCGCCCGACCGGGCCTGGACCGCCGCGCTGACCCTGGTGGCCCTCGTACTCGTCCTCACCATCGCGGCGAAGCTGCTCGCTCGCCGCAGCCAGATCTCCCGATGAACCCCGGAGGGGCAATCACCATGGCAAAGCGTGTCGAGGCGGAGAGCGTCACCGCGTACTACGGGTCGTTCAAGGCGATCGAGAACATCAACCTGACCGTCGAGCCGAAGACCGTGACCGCCCTGATCGGGCCGTCCGGCTGCGGCAAGTCGACCTTCCTGCGCTCGATCAACCGTATGCACGAGGTGCTGCCGGGGGCCCGGGTCGACGGCAAGCTGACCATCGACGGTCAGAACATCTACGACAACGACGTCGACGTGACCGCTGTACGGCGGCTGATCGGCATGGTCTTCCAGCGCCCCAACCCGTTCCCCACCATGTCGATCTTCGACAACGTGGTGGCCGGGCTGAAGCTCAACGGCGTACGCCGCAAGTCGGTGCTGGAGGACGCGGCCGAGAAGGCGCTCCGCTCGGCGAACCTGTGGGACGAGGTCAAGGACCGGCTGGGCAAGCCGGGCGCGGGCCTGTCCGGCGGCCAGCAGCAGCGGCTCTGCATCGCCCGCACGATCGCGGTCGAGCCGCAGGTCGTGCTGATGGACGAGCCCTGCTCGGCGCTGGACCCGATCTCCACGCTGGCGATCGAGGACCTCATGTTCAAGCTGAAGGACCAGTACACGATCATCATCGTGACGCACAACATGCAGCAGGCGGCGCGGGTCTCGGACCGTACCGCGTTCTTCTCGATCGAGCGCACCGGCGACCCCGGCCGCCTGATCGAGTACGACTACACGCAGAAGATCTTCAGCAACCCGAGCGTGAAGAAGACCGAGGACTACATCACCGGCCGCTTCGGCTGACCGGCAGCGCACGCGTACCGGGCTTCCGGTGACCCGCTCGGGTCATCGGGAGCCCGTTTCCGTATCCGCAGGTCCGCCGTAGCCCCCCACCGGGAGGCGAGCCGTCCGGCCGGGCCTCAGCCGAGCAGGAACCGGCCGGTGCCGTCCGGGGCCAACTCGAACCGGGGCAGCACCGGGGTGGCGGCGTCCCGCTCCGCCGAGGCGGCCGGCAGCCCGGCCAACCCACCGCTCGCGGCGATCTCGGCCAGCGTCACCCTGGTCGGCGGGAGCATCGAGATCTCGCCCGCGTCGGCCCGCGCCAGCGCCTCGCTCGGCCGGATCCACATCGTGTGGTCGGCCTCGCCGGACACGTCGCGGGTCCGCTGTCCCGCCGGCAGCAGGGCCACGAAAAAGTACGTGTCGAAGCGGCGCGGCTCGAACTCGGGCGTGACCCACCTCGACCAGGGCAGCAGCAGGCCCGCCCGGAGGGTCAGCCGCTGCTCGCTCAGCAGGTCCGCGAAGCTCGCCCGCCGGTCGACCAGCGCCTGCCGGGCCGACTCCCACTCGGCACCGCTCACGTCGCCGACGATGGTGCCCGCGCCGGGTCCGGCGAGCAGCACCCCGGCCTCCTCGAAGACCTCCCGCGCGGCGGCACAGAGCACTGCCTGGGCTGCGTCGGGAGCCAGCCCCAGCCGGTCACCCCAGCTCGCCGCCGGAGGACCGGACCAGTCGAGCGCGGCCCGCGAGTCGGACGGGTCGACGCCGCCGCCGGGGAAGGCGTACATGCCGCCGAACGTCATCGCGGCGAGCCGGCGGATGACGTACACCTCGAAGTCGTCCCCGGCCTCGCCGTCGGCGGCCGGGGCCGGGCGGACCAGCAGTACGGTCGCGGCCATCCTCGGTGTGGCCGGCGGCCCGCCCTCGGCGTAGAACCGGCGGGCGTGCTCGACCAGCGACTCCGGTGCGACGTACGTCGCCGGGGTGACCGCCGGTCGAATCGGCGACCCACCGCTGTCGATAGTCATGCCGCCGAGCCTAACCGGCGATCTTGACTGGTGGACGTGCCGGTCGGGGAGGGGTCGGGGCCGACCAGGGTGCTCGCACCACGCCCTCAGGCGTCGCCCGTGCCCGCCCTAGCGCCGGGCGCAGCATTCCGCCCGACTGCGGCACCGCCCAGTCACTACGGCGTTCCCACGCAACACCGTCGGGCGCGGCGCGTCACGCTTAGCCGCTCGGCCGGCTGACTCGTTCATTACCGGAGCCGGTTGTCGGCCGTCTCGGAAATCGATTTGCCCCTGAGCGGATGATGCAAGACCCTCGGGGCGTGGGCATCGATCTGGAACTGGCCGACGTAGCGGCAGCTCGATACCAGCTCGACTCTTGCCAAGATTCGGGCCGACCCTGTGCTCACGACCCCGACTGCGAGGAAAACCTCCACCGTCTCCGCAGCCGTGGGCCCTCGGAGTTCCCGTACCGCCGGTTTCACGACATCAACGAGAAGATGCGGCTTACTGGGATGGGCTACGAGGCGAAGCCTATAACCGAGACGATCCAGGCCGACATTCCCGGCGACGAACAGGCGCGACAGGACCGAGCCGCGGCAGACCTTCGCTGGCGGTCCCAGACCGCCCCGGGTATGACTGGCATCCCCGCCTTCAAGCTCCAGTCAAACGATCGCTGGCTGGTGACCACACGCGAGATCGACGAGGCATTGGCGGCTTACGCGCAGGTTCCGGCGGAACAACGCGCTTCCCTGCAAGTCGATTTGAAGTGGGTCAGTTGGCTGGAGTGGCTCGCCGTTGCCCGGGAACGCGGTGGCTTCGAGGCCGAATGACGGCGCATTCGCCGTGATGGACGCCCCGTACGTCCACGACCGCGAGTGGGTCTACATCGAGAACATGACCGGAGCGCTGTAACTGGAGACGGAGATCGACGTACGGCGCTACGAGGGATGTTCGACCAGCTACGCCACGGCCTTGAACCCGGCCGACTCGCGCGCCATGATCGCCAAGTCGGCTTTGTTCACGCAGCGCCGCACGGGTCCAGGTACCCGACCGCACCCCGCAGGAGACGAATCGGCCGATGTCCTCCCACGACCCGGCCCAAGCCGGCGCCCATCTGCTCGGCGCGGGC
This sequence comes from Micromonospora sp. NPDC049523, assembly GCF_040676775.1. Classification (NCBI taxonomy): domain Bacteria; kingdom Bacillati; phylum Actinomycetota; class Actinomycetes; order Micromonosporales; family Micromonosporaceae; genus Micromonospora; species Micromonospora sp. NPDC049523. The sequence goes on from NZ_JBFAPP010000009.1 coordinate 40,165, forward strand.
GCGGTTGGCGTTGTGCCGGGTCACGGGGGATGCTTCGGGCTGTTCTCACGGGTGCGACATTTGCCGGAGGTAGCCGGCGGCCCGTAGTTGAAGGGGTGACATGGATCAGCAAGCTGACCCCAAGCGCGTTACACGTTGGGGCATCCTGGCCACCGGCCACATCGCGGCCACGTTCGTCGAGGACCTGCGACTCGTACCGGACGCCGAGGTGGTGGCGGTCGGCTCCCGATCGCTCGACGCGGCCCGACTCTTCGCCGACCACCACGACATCCCCCGGGCGTACGGCTCCTGGGCGGAACTCGCCGCCGACGACGAGGTGGACGTGGTGTACGTGGCCACCCCGCACGCTGCCCACTACGACGCCACCATGACGCTGCTGGAGGCAGGCCGGGCGGTGCTCTGCGAGAAGCCGTTCACCCTCGACCTGCCGACGAGCACCACTCTGATCGAGACCGCCCGTGAGCGGGACGTCTTCCTGATGGAAGCCATGTGGATGCGGTGCAATCCGACCGTACTGCGGGTGCTGGACCTGATCGCGGACGGCGCGATCGGTTCGGTGACCGCCGTGCAGGCGTCGTTCGGGGTGGCCGGGCCGTTCCCGCCGGAGCACCGGATGCGGGCCAAGGCGCTGGGCGGCGGGGCCCTGCTGGACCTGGGGGTCTACCCGATCAGCCTGGCCCACCTGGTGCTCGGGCGGCCGGACCACATCCGGTCCTGGGCGGCGCTCGGCCCGGAGGGGGTGGACGAGAACACCGGCGTCGTCTTCGGGTACGACTCCGGCGCGGTCGCGTCGCTGAGCTGCGGCATCGTCGGCGCGAGCCCGCTGACCGCGACGATCACCGGCACCACCGGCCGGATCGAGCTGGGCGAGCCGTTCTTCCGCCCGAGCGGGGCGACCCTGCACCGAGCCGGCGCCGAGCCGGAGCTGCTGCCGGCCGAGCTGGTCGGCAACGGCTACCAGTACGAGGCCGCCGAGGTGCAGCGCTGCCTCACCGCCGGCCTCCGCGAAAGTCCCCTGGTCCCCCACGCCGTCACCCTCGACGTGATGGACCTCCTCGACACCATCCGCAGCCAGATCAACGTCACCTACCCCTGACCCGCCCGCCCCTTCAGGGCACAGATACCCCTTCGGGGGCACAGATTCAGAGATTGAGGGGCCATCCGCGTGCGGATAGCCCCTCAATCTCTACAAGTGCGTGCTTGGGCGTCCGCTCAGAAGAGAGGGCGGACGGCGAAGTAGCAGATGGCGGCGATGCCGGCGGCTGCGGGGAAGGTGAGGATCCAGGCGGTGACGATGTTGCCGGCCACGCCCCAGCGGACCGCGGAGAGCTTCTTGGTCGCGCCGACACCCATGATCGCCGAGGTGATGGTGTGCGTGGTGGAGATCGGCAGGCCGAGCCGGGAGGTGGTGAAGAGCACGATGCTGGCCACCGTCTCGGCGGCGAAGCCCTCCGGCGGGCCGAGGTCGATGATCTTCCGACCGAGGGTACGGATGATCCGCCAGCCACCCGCGTACGTGCCGAGCGCGAGCACGGTCGCCGAGGTCCAGAACACCCACTCCGGGATGTGCGTCTTGCTGTCCTGGTAACCACCGGCGAACAGGGCCAGCACCACGATGCCCATGGTCTTGGCCGCGTCCTGCATGCCGTGGCCGATCGACATCGCCATCGCCGAGACGGTCTGGGCCCAGCGGAACCCCCGGTTCAGCTTGGCCGGGTTGCCCCTGCGGAAGACCCACATCACCGCGAGCATCATCAGCGCGCCGAGCCCGAACCCGACCAGCGGCGAGGCCACCATCGGGAGGACCACCTTGATCAGGATGCCGTCCCAGAGCACCGATCCACCGACGTTGAAGATGCCGGAGCAGAGGGTGGCACCGACCAACCCGCCGAAGAGCGCGTGCGAGGACGACGAGGGGATGCCGAAGTACCAGGTGAGCAGGTTCCAGCAGATGGCTCCCAGTACCCCGGCGAAGACCACGCCGAGGCTGGCCATCCCGGCGGGCAGCTCGACCAGGCCGTCACCGACGGTCTTGGCGACGTTGCCGCCGAGGTGGGCGCCGATGAAGTTGCCGAGCGCCGCCATCGCCAGCGCGACCCGGGGCGTGAGTGCCCGGGTGGAGATGCTGGTGGCGATCGCGTTCGCGGCGTCGTGGAAGCCGTTGGTGTAGTCGAAGAGCATGGCAACGGCGATCACCGCGAGTACGGCGATCAGTTCAGGGCTCACGCGCTGGCTCCGTCGGGCGTACGGACCATCGGAGGGGGCGCCTGCGGCGGCGCGATGGTTCGCTCGGTCACGGGATCAGGACTCCTTGACCGCGATGGTCTCGACGGTGTTGGCCACGTGCTCGAAGGCGTCGCAGGCCGCTTCCAGCTCGTCGGCGACCTCCTTCATCTTCAGCACGGTCAACGCGTCGTACTCGCCGGAGAAGAGCCGGACCAGCAGCATCCGGTACGCCTGGTCGCCGTCGTTCTCGAGCCGGTTGCACTCGATCCAGTAGTCCTCGAGGTCACGCATCGAGCGCAGCCGGGGCATCGCCTCGGCGGTGAGCTTCGCCTGCTGGTCGAGGACGTTCACCAGCTCGTGCATCTCCCGGGGCAGCGACGGCAGCTTGGTCAGCCCGTAGAGGTAGAGCAGGTTGCCGACCGCCTCGAGGTGGTCCATCACGTCGTCGAGCAGGGACCCGAGCCGGTAGATGTCCTCCCGGTCGAAGGGCGTGATGAAGGTCGAGTTGATCTTCTTGTACAGGTCGTGGGTGATCTGGTCGCTGTCGTGCTCGACCTCGGTGAGCCGCTCGCTCACCGACTGCACGTCGACACCGGGCAGGGCCAGCTCGTTCAGCAGCTCGGTACCCCGCACCAGGTTCTGCGCGGCCCTGGTGAAGAGCTCGTAGAAGGCGCCCTCGGTGGGGCGGAAGGAAAACTTCACGGCACGGACCTCGTCGCGTCGGCGGTGGGGGTGGCGGGCGTCAACGGACCTGCCTTGGGGAATGCTAGGAAACGACAAAATCGCGCAACCACCGGCCCACCTCTGGCCAGGTGTGATTCACCGTCGGTTTACCTGCTGTTCATCTAACGGCGGTTAGACCTCAGCCGGCTCCGGGCGCATGTCGAGCAGCCGCCGCCGCTCCCGATCGACGTCGAACCTCGGCGCCGGATAGGTCAGGTGCATGCCCGCGAAGGTCTCCCGAAGCAGGCTCGCCACCGCCCAGTCGCGGTACCACTTCCGGTTCGCCGGCACCACGAACCAGGGCGACCCGGAGGTGCTGCAACGCGCCAGCGCCTCCGCGTACGCGGCCTGGTAGTCGGCCCAGCGGGCGCGCGTGTCCACGTCCGCCGGCTCGTACTTCCAGTGCTTCTCCGGGTCGTCGAGCCGGCTGCGCAGGCGCTCCAACTGTTCGTCGTAGGAGATGTGCAGGAAGACCTTCAGCAGGGTCACCCCGCCGTCGGCCAACTCCTGCTCGAACTCGTTGATCTCGTCGTACCGGGCCCGCCAGGTGTGCTCGGGGACCAACGACTCCACCCGCGGCACCAGGACGTCCTCGTAGTGTGATCGATTGAACACCCCGACGTATCCCGGCGTCGGCAGCGCGCGGCGGATCCGCCAGAGGAAGTGGTGGCTGAGTTCCTTCTCGGTCGGCCGCCCGAACGACCTGATCTGCAGGCCCAGCGGGTTCATCGTGCCCGCCACCCGCCGGATGGTCCCGTCCTTGCCACCCGCGTCCATCGCCTGGAGCACCAGCAGCAGCCGGCGCCCGGACGCCGGGTCGACCTTCGCCGAGGCGAACAGCATCTCCTGCTGCCGACCCAGCTCCACCCCGATCTCCTGCACCCGGGCCCGCGCCCAGGCCTTCGGATCGGTGCCGACCACCCCGGCCCGAGGCAACCCCGGCGTCGTACGCGGGTGGATCGCACCCAGGTCGAAGCCGGTCCCGCCGGCCGGCACCCGCAGCAGGTCGCGGACGGACCGCCTCGGCTCGCTCATGCCGGCACCACACCACAACTGGTCATACCCCGATCATCGCCGACCGGAGGCCCCGCCGCGACGCGAGCCCCGAGTCACAACCCGCCAGCCTGCGCCAGACGGACCAGCGCGTTGGCCGGTTCGATCGGCGTGGGGGGAGAATTCGCGGCGGAGCATCGACCGGGAGCACGATCCAGGCAGGGGGGCGGCCGTGCGCGACCTGGCGACCGAGTTCGAGGCCGAGCGGGACCACCTGACCGCGGTGGCGTACCGCATGCTCGGCAGCCGCGCCGACGCCGAGGACGCGGTCCAGGAAACTTGGCTGCGCTACGCGCGGGCACTGGCCGACCCGGCGGCCCGCGCCGAGATCCGCGAACTGCGTGGCTGGCTCACCACCACCACCGGTCGCATCTGTCTCGACCTGCTCCGCTCGGCCCGGGTGCGCCGCGAGGCGTACGTCGGTCAGTGGTTGCCCGAACCCGTGATCAGCCGGCTGCCCGACACGCCCGGCCTGGCCACCCCCGGCGCCGCCGGGCACCTCCCCGACGCCGGCGGCTTCGCCCCCGATCCGGCCGAACGGGTCACCCAGACCGAGGAGGTCGGCATCGCGCTGCTGGTGGTGCTGGAACGACTCACCCCCGAACAACGGGTCGCGTTCGTGCTGCACGACGTCTTCGCGGTGCCGTTCACCCAAATCGCCGAGGTGCTGCACAGCACACCGACGGCCGCCCGGCAGCTCGCCTCGCGGGGCCGGCGGGCGGTCGCCGAGGGCGGGCCCCGGCACACCGCCGACCTGGCCGAGCAGCAGCGGGTGGTCGCCGCCTTCCTCGCCGCCACCGAATCCGGCGACCTCGACCGGCTGGTCGCGGTACTCGCCCCCGACGTGGTCTTCGTCGGCGACGGCGGCGGTCACGCGCCGAGCGCTCGTAACCCGGTCGTCGGGGTGCTGCGGGTGGCCCGGTTCGCGCTCGGCCTGGTCCGCCGTACGGTGCTCGACACCACCGGCGCGCGAGCCCTGCCGGTCCTGGTCAACGGCACGCTCGGGCTACAGGTCGAGGGGGAATACCGCAACCACGGACGGCTGCGCCTGGTGACCTGGTACACGGTTGCCGACGGGAAGATCACCGGGATCTTCCACCAGCTGAACCCGGAGAAGCTGAGCCAGGTGCCGGCGCTCGGTCCGGACGCGCCGCAGTGGCCCGCGCAACGCTGACCCGGCCGGCTCCGGCACGGCCGCCCGGTGGTGACGCTCAGAGCACCAGGGCGAGCCACTTCCGGTACGCCGTGGCGAACGGCTCGGTCCCGTCGCCGAGCGCGTCGTAGAGCCACTCGGCAGCCGCCTCGGCCTGGACGACCACGTCCTCCGGGTAGCCGAACCGGACCCGGTGGTCGGCGAACTCGTCCTCGTCGCGCAACTCCACCGCACCGGTCCCCCGGCGCCGTACCACGTCGAGATCGAGATCGATCAGGTTGACCGTGTCACCCTCCCAGCGGGCCGGGCTGGCGATGTCACAGTAGACCTCGCTGGTCCGCGGCGGCGGGTTGAACATGCCGGTCCACCACGCCGAGTGCGGCACGAGCAGCACGAACGGGATCTGCTCCACGGACGGCCGACCGTGGTAGACCGACTCGGTGCCGGCGGTCACCCCGAGCCAGACACCCAGGTCGTCCTCGGTCAGCCGGCGGGCAGGGTAGTCCCGGTGCGCGGTGCCGTCGTACTTGGTGTAAACGACCCGGACCACATCGCTCGACATGCCCGCACCCTAACCGATGCCGCCCACTCCGCGCCCGTGCGAAGAACCTTCGCCAGCCGCGCTGCACCGTCGGTGTCGGGACGGCCAGGTACGGTCCTACGGTGACCGCTCCGACCACCGCCAACAACACCGCCGACTCCGGGAGCGCCGATCCCGCGAAGGCCCCGGCACCGGCCACCCGTCGGCGGCGGCGTGCCGGTCGGCCGAGCACCGACGAACTGCTCGCCGCCGCGGTCGGCGCGGTGCCCGGCGGCTCGGCCCGGCCGGGTCAGCAGCTCATGGCCTCGGCGATCGAGGAGAGCATCGCCACCGGCGAGCACCTGCTGGTGCAGGCCGGCACCGGCACCGGCAAGTCGCTGGCCTACCTCGCGCCGGCACTGACCGTCGACGGGCCGGTGGTCGTCTCCACCGCCACCCTGGCGTTGCAGTCCCAGCTCGTCGAGCACGACCTGCCCCGGCTCGCCGACGCGGTCGAGCCGGTGCTCGGCCGCCGGCCGACGTTCGCGGTGCTGAAGGGCCGGCACCACTACCTGTGTCTGGCCCGGTTGGACAACTCCACTGAGGACGAGCCGGAGGACACCCTCTTCGACACGCCCGGGCGCGGCGGAGGCATGAAGTGGCTCGGTGAGGCGGGCCGGCTGGGCAAGCAGGTCGAGCGGCTGCGCGCCTGGGCGGACAAGACCGAGACCGGCGACCGGGACGAGCTCGATCCGGGCGTCGACGACCAGGCGTGGCGACTGGTGTCGATGCCGGCCCGCGAGTGCGTCGGTGCTGGGCGGTGCCCGTACGGGCCGGAGTGCTTCGCCGAGGCGTCCCGGGTCAGGGCCCGCGAGGCCGACATCGTGGTGACCAACCACAGCCTGCTCGCCGTCGACCTGCTCGCCGACCGGCACATCGTGCCGCCGCACAAACTGCTGGTGGTCGACGAGGCGCACGAGCTGGCCGACCGCGTCTCCTCCGCCTCCCAGGCCGAACTCGTACCGGAGCTGGTCGACCGGGCCGCCCGCCGGGCCCGGCCGCTGCTCACCCCGGAGATCGCCGAATCGCTCATCGCCGCCGGTGACGCGCTCGCGGTGGGGCTGGCCGAGGTGCCGGCGGGCCGGATCACCGCCGGGCTGCCGGGTCCGTTGCGGGAGGCGTGCACCCTGCTCGACGCCGCCACCCGCGCCGCCCTGGACAAGGTCGGCGACATCAAGGCCGACGACCCCGACCCGGTACGCAAGCAGCAGGCCAAGGCGGTCCTCGACGACCTGTCCAAGACCTCGCAGCGGCTGCTGGAGGAGGGCGACCACGACGTGGCCTGGGTGGAGAAGTCGGACGGTCCGGGGGCGGGACGCCGGGCCCTGGTCGTCGCGCCGCTCTCCGTCGCCGGCATGCTCGCCAACGAGCTGTACGACGAGCGCACCGTCGTGGTGACCTCCGCCACGCTGGCCCTCGGCGGCCGGTTCGACACCGTGGCCCGCGCCCTGGGCCTCGGCCCGGTGACCGTGGACCCGCCGTCGCCGGCCGCCGCGGCGCTCGCCGCCTCGACCGCCCCGGCGCGGAAGGCCAGACCTTCGCCGAAGGCTGCCGGCGAAGCCGCCCTGATCGAGAGCGAATCGGGTTCGGGGTGGCGGTCGCTCGACGTCGGCTCACCGTTCGACTACGGCCGGCAGGGCATCCTGTACGTCGCCGCGCACCTGCCCCGCCCCGCCGCCTCCGGCCTGCCCGACGCGGCCGGTACGGAACTGCTCGAACTGGTGACCGCGCTCGGTGGCCGTACGCTCGGGCTGTTCTCCTCCCGACGGGCCGCGCAGCAGGCCGCGGAGCTGCTCCGGGCGCGGACCGACCTTCCGGTGCTGCTCCAGGGTGAGGAGTCGCTGCCGCTGCTGGTCCGCCGGTTTCGGGAGGATCGGGCGAGTTGCCTGTTCGGTGTGATGTCGCTCTGGCAGGGCGTGGACGTGCCGGGCGATGCCTGCCAGCTCGTGGTGATCGACCGGCTGCCGTTCCCCCGGCCCGACGAGCCGCTGGCGGCGGCCCGCGCGGCGGCGGTCGACGCCTCCGGCGGGTCCGGCTTCGCGGCGGTCAGCGTGCCGATCGCCGCGGTCCGGCTGGCCCAGGGTGTGGGTCGACTGATCCGGTCGACCGGCGACAAGGGCGTGGTCGCGGTGCTCGACTCCCGGTTGGAGACCGCCCGCGGCTACGGCGCCTTCCTGCGCCGCTCGTTGCCACCGTTCTGGTACACCACCCGGCCCGAGGTGGCCCGGGGCGCCCTGCAACGCCTCGCCAAGGAGTGACCCACGCTGCCTTTGCCGGTCAGGGAGCGGTCGAGGCGACCACGACGGCGTCCGGCGGCACCTCGGGCGGGCGCCGATGGGCCAACCGCCGTACGGCCGTGTTGAGTACGGCGATCAGCGGTACGGCGATCAGCGCGCCGACGATCCCGGCGAGCACCACTCCGGCGGCGATCCCGACGATCACCGCGAGCGGGTGGATCGCCACCGCCCGCCCCATGATCAGCGGTTGCAGGATGTGGCCCTCGATCTGCTGCACCCCGATCACCACACCCAGGATGATCGCGGCGGTGACCGGACCACTGTCGACCAGCGCGACCAGCACCGCGACCGCGCCGGAGAGGGTCGCTCCGACGATCGGGATGAACGCGCCGAGGAACACCAGGGCGGCGAGCGGGAACGCGAACGGAACGTCGAAGATGACCAGGAAGATGCCGATGCCGACGGCGTCGATGAACGCGACCAGCACGGTGGCGCGTACGTAGGCGACCAGGGTGGCCCACGACGCCCGCCCGGCGTCGTCGATCCGCCAGCGGGCGTTGACCGGAAGCAGCCGGACCACGAAGCGCCAGATCCTGCCCCCGTCGCGGAGGAAGAAGAAGGTCGCGAAGAGCACCAGCAGGGCACCGGTGAGCAGCTCGAACAGGGTGGTGGCGGTGGAGAGCGCACCGCTGGTCAGCGCCTGGGTGTTCTCGTCAATCCACTTCTGCGCCTCGTCGATGTACGAGTTGAGCTGGTTGTCCGACAGGTGCAGCGGCCCGGTACGGAGCCAGTTCTGGATCTGCCGGATGCCCTCGGACGCGTTCTCGCTCAGCTCCGGCACCCCGCCGATGAACTCGGTCACCACCCGGGTGAGCGTGCCCACCACCGCGGCCAGGCCACCGACCAGCACCAGTGCCGTGGCCAGCGACCGCGGGAACCGGGCCCGCAGCAGCCAGCCCACCGCCGGGGCGAGCAGGGCGGAGAGCAGCAGCGCGATGATCAGCGGGATGATGACGATCCGGATCGTGCCGATCACCCTGAGCAGTGCGTAGGTGACCAGGCCGATCGCGAGCAGCCGCCAGGACCAGGCGCCGGCGATCCGCAGCGCCCTCGGCACGTCCGCGTCGTCACGGCTGGAGGTGGAGGAGTGCACCGACGCCACCTCGTCACCGGCGACCGGCGCCCGCGGCGGCGGCACCGCCGGCACGTGTGGCTCCGGCGCCAACGGTTCGTCGGCCACGGTCGACCGCTCACCGGCGGCCGGACCCGCGGCCCGGACCGAGGCTCGGCCGGACTCGTACGCGCGGCGGGCTCTTGCCCGCAGTTGCTCGAAGCGGCTCAAGCGCACACCTCCTGGCTGGCGAACCGGCTTACCTACGGTAACCGGCAGGAACACGACGGAACGTCCCGACCGAGCCCTGATTTCTCCCCCAGTTTGCCCCTACCGGCTGCTCCGCAACCCACCCGCCGGCCGTGACCTCGACCTCCACCGCCGTCGCCACGGTCGCAGCGGTACCGTTCCGGTCGTGACCGCCGATCCAGACCTCGACAACGGCCTACCGATCCGCCTGCTGCACGACCGCGTCCTGGTACGCCTGGAGGGCGGCGAGGGTGAACGGCGCTCGACCGCCGGCATCGTCATCCCGGCCACCGCCTCGATCGGACGCCGGCTCGCCTGGGCGACCGCGGTGGGTGTCGGCCCCAACGTCCGCTCGATCGTCTCCGGCGACCGGGTCCTGTTCGACCCGGACGACCGCTCCGAGGTGGAACTGCACGGCCGGGAGTACGTCCTGCTCCGCGAGCGTGACGTGCACGCGGTCGCCGCCGAGCGGGTGAACACCGACTCGACCGGCCTCTACCTGTAACCGCCCGGCCACGCCCCGCTCTTGGGCCGGTCGTCGCCCCTGGGCCGACCGCTGCCACCGCTAGCCGCCGGACGGCGCCCCTGCGCCGACCGCTGCCACCGATAGCCGCCGGACGCTGAGCCGTAGCCCGCGGCCTACCGGTAGCCGCCGGACGGTGGGCGGTAGCCCTCGGCCTGCTGGCCGTGTCCGGGAGGCGGTCCGTAACCAGGAGGCGGTCCGTAACCAGGGGGCGGTCCGTAACCAGGCTGGCCGTAACCGGGCGGCGGGGGGCCGTACTGGCCGTGGGCGCTCGGGGCCGGCGGTGGGGTGAACACCACCGGGATCGGCACCACCGGCTCGGCCGGCGCCTCCACCGTGCGCGACACCCCGTCGGGGAAGTTCAGGTGGTAACGGGCCCCGTCCCAGACCCCGACCGGCGCCTGCGGATCCCGCCCCACGAACGCCCACCGGTACGCCGTGATCGCGTCGAGTAACTGCCGCTCCTCGTACGCGGTGCGGGCCCGGTCGGCCGGTTTGGTGTCCAGCCCGCGCAGCATCCCGTCGCGCAGCAGCGCCAGCCGGGTGGCCGAGAACTGGAAGCCGCGCATCGCCCGCAGGCCGGGTTCCCCGGCGACCCGCCGGGCCCAGCGTCGGGCCGAGTGCCGCCGGCCGAGGCTGCCCAGGGCGGCCACCTCGGGCGGGCTGAGCCAGCCGGCGCGTACGTAGTCCGGCAGCCGCCGCTCGGTGAGCCGACCTTCCCAGCCGCGCAGCCAGACGGCCAGCCCGACCATGCCGAGGAAGATCGGCACCATCACGCCGATGTACCCGTAGAGCACGATCAGGTTCTGCCCGAGCGCCGCCGCCAGCGAGGGCATCAGGTTCCAGGTGCCGTGCAACATCATCGCCGCCAGCAGCCCGGCCAGTGGGGCGAAGATCCGGATCCGCTTGTCCGCCGAGCGGGCCGCGATGCCGAGCCCGATCCCGGTCATCGAGGTGAACAGCGGGTGGGCGAACCCGGTGAGCAGGATCCGGACGATGAAGATGGCGAAGACGTTCTGCACCCCGGTCGCCGGGCCGTACTGGTCGGCTCCGGCGGCGTAGCCGTACCCGCCGAGGTAGAGGATGTTCTCCACCATGGCGAAGCCGACCGCGGAAAGTCCGCAGTAGACGATCCCGTCGGTGATGCCGGACCACTCCCGGCGGCGGAACAACAGCAGCAGGAGCGGACCGAGCGCCTTGGTCAACTCCTCGATGAACGGCGCACCGAGCACCGCCACCAGCGAGTCCGGCAGTCCCCAGCCGGCGAACAGCTCGGCGGTCTCCCGGTTCACGTTCAGCGAGGCGGCGGTGGCGACGAAGGCACCCCAGGCGAAGCAGAAGATCAGGTAGACCATCGGCTCGGGCTCGTACCGGTCGAGCCAGAGGAAGCAGGCGATCAGCACCGGCACCGGCAGGATCGCGGCCACCAGCCCGATGGTCAGTGCCTGCAGGCCGAGGTCGTCGCCGAGGGTTATCGCCATGTAGACCGCACAGCCGGCGATCAACAGGATCACCCCGGCGAGCACCAGACCCCGCCGCCAGGTCAGCCCCCGGCCGGAGAACTTCGCCACCCTCGGTGGAATGGCGCCGACCACCGGGGGCGGTGCGGCAGGCGGGGTCGGCGGCGGGGCGTAGGGGTCGCCGCCGGGCGGGGTGTCGGCCATGCCGCCAGCGTAGTCACCCTCGACCCGCTGGTCGGACCGCAATCCGTCCGGTTATGCTGCCAGGCAGGTCACGAGTGCCAGCGACCAACGCACACCGACCCGACCGACCACCGGTGAGACGCCGGGGGCTCGACCGGACGGTGGGCGAAGCCCCAGCTTGCTGGCCGGCAACCCTCGTCGAGTTCGCGGTGGGGTGCCCTGGGTGATGACCGGGCCCAGCCCCGATCCGTGTGCTGGGCAAGCGCGGATCCCACCCTCAGCAACCGGGGTCCCGGATTGCCGGAGGTCGTACCCATGCGTTCCACTCTCGTACCCGTCTCCGCCCCGGTCGGCCCGCGCACCGCGGCGCCGCGCCCGACGGCACCGACCGGAATCAGCGTCGCGCCGCTCGCCCCCACCGGACCGCTCGACGTACTCGGCGTGCCCGACCTGGTCAACCTCGACTACGCGGCCACCGCACCCTGCGCCCGCGCCGCGGCCGACGCCGTGGCCGAGCTGCTGCCCTGGTACGGCAGCGTGCACCGGGGCGCCGGGGCGCTCTCCCAGCGCAGCACGCTCGCCTACGAGCGGGCCCGGCAGACGGTCGGCGACTTCCTCGGCACCCGCGCCGACGACGAAGTGATCTTCACCCGGAACACCACCGACGCGCTCAACCTGCTCGCCCGCGCGCTCCCGGCCGGCACCACGGTCGTCACCTTCGGCGGCGAACACCACGCCAACCTGCTGCCCTGGCCGAACACGGTACGGCTGCCCGTGCCCGCCTCGCCCGCCGCGGCCGTGACGGCGCTGAGCCAGGCACTGCGCGAACTGCGCCGCGAGTCCGACCCGGCCGAGCCGATCCTGGTCACCGTCACCGGCGCGAGCAACGTCACCGGCGAACGGTGGCCGGTGACCGAACTGGCCGCCGTCGCCCACCGGTACGGCGCCCGGATCGCGGTCGACGCCGCCCAACTGGCACCGCACGCGCCGGTTGACATCGCCGGATCGGGGATCGACTACGTGGCGATCTCCGGGCACAAGCTCTACGCACCGTTCGGCACCGGGGTGCTGGCCGGGCGGGCAGACTGGCTGGACGCGGCACCGCCGTACCTGTTCGGCGGCGGTGCGACTCTCGGTGTCGGCTCCGCCACCCACGACGTGCGCTGGGCGGAGGGGCCCGGACGCCACGAGGCCGGCACCCCGAACCTGCTCGGCGCGGTTGCCCTTGCCGCGGTCTGTACCGCCCTCGGCGAGGCGGACCGGGCCGAACTGCACGCCCGTGAGCAGGAGCTGCTGACCCGGCTGCGGTCCGGGCTGAACGCCCTGCCGGGCATCGTCGAGCTGCGTACCTTCGACGCCGACGCGCCACGGGTGGGCATCGTCTCCTTCGTGGTCGCCGGTCGGGACTCCGCCGAGGTCGCCGCCGAACTGGCCCGCGGGCACGGCATCGGCCTGCGCGACGGCCTGTTCTGCGCCCACCCGCTGGCCCGCCGGCTGCTCGGCGAGGCCGCCGCGCGCAGTGGCCGGGCCGACCTGCCGCCGACCGCGCTGCGGGCGAGCATCGGCCTGGGCAGCACCGCCGCCCACGTCGACCGGCTGCTCGACGCCCTCGCCGAGCTGAGCTGACCCGCCGCGCCCCGGGCTGACCGCGAAGCCGCACGGTCAGCTCGGCGGCCGACGGCTGCGCGACCGGGCCGGACTGCCGACCAGCCACGCGATCAGGCCGGACTGCGACCTGCCACGCGATCAAGCCGACGGCCGCGCAACCAGGCCGGACATCCGACCGGCGCCATGCGATCAACTCGCCGCCGAACGACGAGCAACGCCATGCCCGGCGGCAACGAACGGGCCCCGGCGGGTTGGATGGTCGGCTCAGTGTGCCGACGGGCGGGAGGAGCGGGTCGGGCTGGTCTGGGTGCTCACCGCCCGGCGGACCAGCCGGTTCGCCTCGGTCCGCTCGATCCCGGTCGCCCGGAGCACATCGCTGGCGGTGGTCCGGATCTGGGCGACGATCACGCTGCCGGAGAAACCGACCCCCTCGGAGTACGCCCGACCGGCCGCCGTGACCGAACGTAACACCCGCTCCCGGGCGGCCTCCGGCTCCAGCCCCGCGCCGAGTTCCTGGTGCAGCAGCCGTACGGCGTCGGCCAACTGCCGTACCGCGGACGCCATCGCGGCCGGAATCGGCTCGTCGTCCTCCAGCGCGGTCACCGCCCGCCGGACCAGCACCCCGCTGTTGTGTACGGCGTGGTTGATGTACTCGGCGCTCTCCGCGTACCGGGTCAACGCCCGGCGGCGGTTCCACCGGGCGGGCGCCAGGGTGGCAGTCTCCCTGCCCCCCTCCAGCGCCTCCTGGAGGCCGTCCATGTACTCCTCGACCCGGCGGAGCCGGTCCAGCGCGGTCGAGGCCCGGGCAGGGTCGTGTTCCGCCAGCGCCTGCGCGGTCACGGTCAGTTGCTCCGCCAGGGTCTCCAGCGCCGGTCTGGCCGCCCGGTCCACGATCCGCAGCGGGTTGAGTGGCAGCAGCAATGCCACCACGAACAGCCCGACCCCGCCCCCGACCAGCGCGTCGATGACCCGTGGGAACTCGACGTTGCTCATCTTCGGTGCCAGCGCCACCAGCAGTACGGCGGTGGCCGCCGCCTGCGTCACCACGGCGACACTTCCGCCGAGGAAGATGGTGACGATGATGGACAGGGTGACGATCAGTCCGAGCTGCCAGGGTCCGCTGCCGACCACGATGATCAGCAGGTCGCCGATCCCGATGCCGACCGCGACCCCGAGGATCAGCTCGACCGTCCGGCGCAGCCGCTGGCCGAGCGAGGCGGCGAGCGTGCCGACCGCCGAGATGGGAGCGAAGACCGGGTCGACGTTGCCGAGGACGTCGTGCGAGATGTACCAGGACAGCAGGGCGGCCACACCCGCCTGGAGGGCGAGTACGAAGTTGGCCCGTACGGCGTGCACCCGGTCCTGCACCGTGGTCTTGGAGCGTTCGCCCAGCTCGCTCACCACGTGGTTGACCCGCTCGCTGTCAAGATCTGCGGCTGAGCGGACCTTGTTCCGGGCGGACTCCATGGCCGGGACTACCCAACATCAACCCGCTCAATCCCCATCACGTACCGCATTCGCGTCAACATCGGTCGCGACCGGGTGGAGCACCCCTTCCCCGGTCACCATGGCGATTTCGGCGATCGGGGCGGTTCGGTGACCGGGCTGGTCGAGCGGTGGCGGGACGCCGTACGGGGCGCGGGCGCCACCGCCGCCGATCCTGAGCTGAGCGCGGCCGGGGAGGACCTGCTCCGGCGGTGGCGGGAGCCGCACCGGCACTACCACACGGTCGAGCACCTGGTAGCCGTACTGGACGTGGTCGACGCCGAGGCGGGGTGGACCGGCGACACCGACCCGGTACGGCTCGCGGCGTGGTGTCACGACGCCGTCTACGACCCGCAGTCACCGGGCGACACCAACGAGCGGGCCAGTGCCGCCCTCGCCACCGAACTACTGACCGGGCTCGGCCTGCCGGCCGCGGCGGTGACCGAGGTCGAACGCCTGGTGCTGCTCACCGCCGGACACCGGGTCGAGCCGACCGACCGGGCTGGTGCGCTGCTCTGCGACGCCGACCTCGCCATCCTCGCCGCCCCCGCCGCGACGTACGACGAGTACGCCGCCGCGATCCGCCGGGAGTACCACCACGTGCCGGACGACCACTTCCGTGCCGGCCGCGCCGCCGTCCTGCGGGACCTGCTCGACCTGCCCACCCGCTACCGGCTGCCCCACCTCGCCGCCCGCTGGGAACAACCCGCCCGAGAAAACCTCACCCGCGAACTAACCCACCTCACCCCCTAACACCCACCCCCGAGACGCGCCCTCTTGTAGAGAAAGAGGGCCTATCTCGCCCCGGATAGCGCCTCTTTCTCTACAAGAGGGCCGCTGGAGGGGTGGGGGGTGGGGGTGGCGGTCAGCGGGGGGTGGAGAGGTGTTTGGGGCGGCGCAGGTTGGCGGCGCGTAGGAGGCGGGCGATCTCGCGGCCGGGGACCACCCGGGCACCGAGCCAGACCGCCATCGCGAACCGGTTGTCCGGCAGGTCGTAGTGGTCCCGGTCGAACGCCCGGCGGGGTGCGCCGACCATCTCCGCGAAGACGTGCAGCTCGTCGTAGGACACGTCACTGACCAGATGTGACCAGAGTCGGCCGCGGGCGGGCCAGGCGGGTGGGTCGACGTACACCATGGCCGTCACGGTAGTCCGGCGGCTAGCCTGCCACCCATGGCCGGATCCCCCCTGCTCGACGACCTCCGTGCCGCCCTCGGTACGGCGGCCGTACTGACCGACCCGGACCTGCTCGCCGGCTACCGGCACGACGAGGCCGACCTGTGCGCGTCGGGCCTGCCCGCGGTGGTGGTACGCCCGACCGGCACCGCCGACGTGGCCGCCGCGGTACGGGTGGCGGCGGCGCACGGCGTACCGGTGATCCCGCAGGGAGCGCGGACCGGGCTGGCCGGCGGGGCGAACGCGATCGACGGGGCGGTGGTGCTCAGCACCACCGCGATGGACCGCATCCTGGAGATCGACCCGGTGAACCGGATCGCCGTGCTGCAACCCGGCGTGGTCAACGCCGCCCTGGCCGGCGAGGTGGCGAAGTACGGGCTGCGCTACCCGCCCGACCCGGGCTCCTGGGAGTCGTCCACCATCGGCGGCAACGTGGCCACGAACGCGGGCGGCATGTGCTGCGTCAAGTACGGCGTGACCACCGAGTACGTCCTCGGCCTGGAGGTGGTGCTCGCCTCCGGTGAGGTGCTGCGCACCGGACGGCGTACGGCCAAGGGCGTGGCCGGGTACGACCTGACCCGGCTCTTCGTCGGCTCGGAGGGCACCCTCGGGGTGATCACCGAGATCACCGTCTCGCTGCGTCCCGCCCCGGAGGAGTCACTGACCCTGGTCGCGGTCTTCGGGTCGATCGCCGAGGCCGGGGCGGCGGTGGCCGAGATCTCCGCCCAGGGGCTCTCCCCGAGCCTGCTGGAGTTGCTGGACCAGACGCACCTGCGGGCGATCGAGGCGTACCGGCCAATGGGTCTGCGTACGGATGCGCGTGCGCTGCTGCTCGCGGCGGTCGACACCGGCACTCGGGCCCCGGCCGACCTGGACCGGCTCGCCGAGGTCTGCACCGCGGCCGGCGCCGACGAGGTGTTCGCCGCGAGCGACGCGGTGGAGGCGGCGGCCCTGCTCCAGGCCCGGCGCCTGGCCCACCCGGCGATGGAACGGTACGCCGCGCAGGCCTTCCCCGGCGGCAACGGTGGGCTCTTCCTCGACGACGTGGCCGTCCCCCGAACCGCGCTGGCCGCGCTGCTCGACGGGGTGGAGCGGATCGCGGCCGAACAGGACGTGCTGATCGGCGTGGTCGGCCACGCCGGGGACGGCAACATGCACCCACTGATCGTGGTCGACCGGGCGAACCCGGACAGCGTCGCCCGCAGCCAACGAGCGTTCGACGCGATCATGGAACTGGCCCTGTCGCTCGGTGGCACCTGCACCGGCGAGCACGGGGTGGGTCTGCTCAAGCGAGACTGGTTGGCCCGCGAGATCGGCCCCGTAGGCATCCAGGTCCATCACGCAATCAAGAACGCACTCGACCCAACCGGCCTCTTCAACCCCGGCAAGGTCATCTAACCACCCCCCACCCCCACCCCCCTCCCTCCCGCCCCCACCGCCCAGGCACGACGATCTTGCAGTTGTGGTGGCTCACAAATCCGGATAAGTGCCCTGATCCGGGCGCCAAAAGTGCAAGATCGTCGAGGGGATCGGTGTTGCGGGGGGGACGGGGGCGGGGGCGGGGGGCGGGGGTTGGGGGTTGGGGGTTTGTGGGCTCGGTCGGGGGCGACCGTCGTGCGGGCTGGCGGGAGTTCAGCCGGCCAGTTGTGCGCGGGCCTGCATCAGGGCGAATCCGAGCAGGTTGAGCCCACGCCAGCGGGCCGGGTCCTCTGCCGACGGATCCGGCCCGGCCAGACCGATGCCCCAGATCCGGTCGATCGGGCTGGCCTCCACCAGCACCCGACCTTCCGTGCCGAGCAGGTAGTCCCGCAGGTCCGGGTCCTGGCCGAACTTGGCCACGTTGCCGGCCACCACCAGGTCGAAGCGGTGCGCCTCCCAGACCGCCTGGTCGAAGCCGCGTACCCGGCGTCCCAGGGCCTGCGCCGCACCCGGACTCGGTGCCACCAGCACCTGCTCGGCACTCGACTCGTCGCCGAACAGCCGCGCCTTGCCGGCCATCATGTAGTGCTCGGCGGTGGCGTACCGGACCCCGTCGACCACGAACGGGGACGGCCACCACTGGCTCAGGCAACCCGCCCCCGGACCGCCGTCACGCTGCGGCCGGTGACCCCAGAAGAACAGAAACCGCAGCCGTACGCCGCGCTGCGCCAGCAGAAGCAGTTCGTCGACGTCACGCGGCGGTGAGACGGTCTCGGACATGGCGACAGGTTGCCAGAAACGCGTCCGGGCGGACCATTCGATTTCGGCGCGTCGATTCCGGGTGGTCAGAGCGGGGTGGCACCTTCCAGCAGCCGGACGATCGCAGTGGCGGTCGCGGGCGCCCCGTTGGAGCAGGCCTGCCAGAGCACGGTCGTCGAGCCGGTGTTGAGCGCGTACGACGCGGCGTCGCGGCAGCGGGGTCGGTCCCGCTCCCGAGCCTCGGCGTCGAGCTTCGGGTCGGCGAGCAGCGCCTGCAACCGTTCCCGCTGCGACTGGTTCAGCGTGCCGTTGTCGTCCCGGGTGCCGGCCAGGTAACTCCACCGCCCGTCGCCCTCCACCGACAGCGTCCGGGCCCCCTGCCCGGCCGCGGTCCGTACGACCGAGACGCGGGCGGTGCCGATGGCCGGCGGTTTGGTGGTCCGGCTCGCGCTCGGCCGGGGCGTCGCACTGGCCTTCGGGGTGGGCGAGGCGGCGGTCGGCGAGGGCGTAACCGGGCTCGGCGGCGGTGCGGCCTCGGTCGGCGGTTCGCTCGCCGTCGTCGGTGAGCCCGCCTCCCACACGGGAGGGTCCTGATCGGCCTGACCGCAGGCTGCCAACGGCATCAGGAACAGGCTCATGGCGATGACGGGTACCGCACGTTGCCACAGCCGGGCGCTCATTCGACACACCGTACGGGCAGACCGGCTCCAGCGCAGCCCAGCATGGGCGCGCCGGACCGGTTGTGCGTCGCCACCGCTGTCAGCTCGCCGCCTCGGCCCCGGCGACGTCGGCTCCCGCGCCCCGATCGGCGGCGAAGCCGCGTACGTCCGGTGCGCCGAGCCGGGCCGCGTCGGCGGTGGCGTCGTCGGGCATCCGCTGCGACTGCCGTTCCGCCTCCACCCGGGCCAGGTAGTGCTCCACCTCGCGGGCCCGGACCGTGGCGTCCCAGCCGAGCACCCGTCCCATGATCTCGGCCGCGTGTTCGGCCGACTCGGTGCCCCGGTGCGCGGTCTCGAACGAGATCCGGGTCCGCCGGGTCAGTACGTCGTCCAGGTGCAGCGCCCCCTCGGCACTGGCCGCGTACGCGACCTCGGCGGCGAGGTATTCCGGTGCTCCGGCGAGCGGCGCGGCGAGCAGCGGATCGGCCGCGATCAGGGCGAGCAGGTCGACGGTGAGGGTGCCGTACCGCTCCAGCAGGTGTTCCACCACCCCGACCTGCACCTCGTGCCGGCGGGCCAGGTCGGCCCGGTCCCGCCACATGGCCGGGAAGCCGTCCGCGCCGAGCAGTGGCAGGTCGGCCGTACGCGACGGGCGGACCAGACCGAGCCGGCGGGCCGCCCGGTCGACCACGTCACTGGCCATCACCCGGTACGTGGTGTACTTCCCGCCGGCCACCAGCAGCAGCCCGAGCATCGGCTCGACCACCGCGTGCTCGCGGGAGAGCTTGGAGGTGGAGTCCGCCTCGCCGGAGAGCAGTGGGCGCAGCCCGGCGTAGACGCCCTCGATGTCCGAGGTTGCCAGCGGCCGTTCGAGTACGGTGTTGACCTGTTCCAGCAGGTAGTCGATGTCGCTGGCGGAGGCCGCCGGGTGCGCCCGGTCGAGCCGCCAGTCGGTGTCGGTGGTGCCGATGATCCAGTGGCCGCCCCAGGGGAGCACGAAGAGCACCGAGGTGGCGGTCCGCAGGATCAGCCCGGCCTCGCCGGTGATCGCCGAGCGCGGCACCACCAGGTGGACACCCTTCGAGGAACGCACCCGCAGCCCGGGACGCGCGCCGATGTCGCCCAGCATCCGCGACATGTCGTCGCTCCACACCCCGGTCGCGGCGATGACCGTACGGGCGTACACCTCGAACTCGGCGTCGGGCGAGCCGGGCCGGGCCTCCATGTCGCGTACCCGTACCCCGGTCACCTCGCGGGCCTGGCGGATCAGGCCGACGGCGCGGGTGCTGGTCACCACGGCCGCGCCCAGGCTGGCCGCGGTGCGGGCCAGGGTGACCACCAGCCGGGCGTCGTCGACCTGGCCGTCGTAGTAGCGGATCGCACCGGCGACCGCGTCCGCCCGCAGGCTCGGGAAGAGCCGGCGGGCTCCCTCCCGGCTCAGGTGGCGGTGCAGCGGCATGCCGCGACCGCCGCCGAACAGGCCGGCGAACGCGTCGTACGCGGCCACCCCGGCGCCGTAGTAGGAGCGGCGCCAGGCACGGGCGGGCAGTGCCGACGGCCCGGCACCCGAGGGCAGCGGAACGAGGATCGGCACCGGCCGGACCAGGTGCGGCGCGAGTCGGGTGGCGAGCAGGCCACGCTCGGTGAGCGCCTCGTGTACCAGCCCGAACTCCAGTTGTTCCAGGTAGCGCAGGCCGCCGTGGATCAGCTTGCTGGATCGGCTGGACGTGCCGGCGGCATAGTCTCGCGCCTCGACCAGGGCGACCCGAAGTCCGCGCGACGCCGCGTCGAGGGCGGCGCCCGCGCCGGTCACCCCACCACCGATCACGAGTACGTCGAACCGTTCGCCGCGCAGGCGACGCAGATCCGCCGCGCGACGGATCGGTGAGAGCTGGCCGGCGGTGTACCGGGAGATGTTCGGATCGCGCACCCGTCCACGTTAACCGCATCCGGTGAACAGGTCGCGCTTCCGGTGCGTCGTACTGTTTCGTACATGCAGGTCGGACCCCCGCAGCCCGCCGACGATTCGTCTCCGCCACCGGCCGGCCCGTCGCAGTCACCGCGGCCACCCGTCTCGCCCGCCCCACCAGCGGACCCACCCGCCGGACCGGCGACGCAGGCACCCCGGCCGGCAGCACAGCCGCCCTGGCCGCAGGCACAGGCGCAATGGCCTGCTGGCCCGCCACCCTGGCCGACGGGCCAGCCCGGCCAGGCACCCTGGCCAGGACCAGCGGGTCCGCCGCCCGGGTCGGCCGGTCCGCCGCCCTGGACGCCGGGTCCACCGCACGGACCGGCTGGCCCGCCGCCCTGGACGCCCGGTCCACCGCACGGACCGGCTGGCCCGCCGCCCTGGACGGCTGGCCCGCCGCCCTGGGGGCCCGGACCGGCGGCGGGCCGTCCGGGTGGGGGGCCGTGGCCGATCGTGGCCGCGGTACTCGTCGGTTGCTGGGCGGTCGCGGTGACGGTCGGCGCCCAGGCCGTCGGTTGGCTGGTCGAACAGGTGCTGCTCGTGGCCGGGCTGACCCAGCCGGCGTGGGTATGGCCGGTGACCGGCCTCGTCAACGCGGTGCTGGTGGGCGTACCGGCGGTGCTGCTCGCCGTACTGCCCCGAGCCGTCCCGGTGCGGGCCGCCGGACGGGCATG
The DNA here is from genome assembly GCF_040676775.1 of Micromonospora sp. NPDC049523. NCBI lineage: Bacteria > Bacillati > Actinomycetota > Actinomycetes > Micromonosporales > Micromonosporaceae > Micromonospora > Micromonospora sp. NPDC049523. The sequence continues at coordinate 61,410 of NZ_JBFAPP010000009.1, forward strand.
GCTGGTCGGCGCGCTCGCCCTCGGCGCCTTCGGGCTGCTCCGGGCCATCCCACCCGCGCAGAACGAGGCCTACCTCGCCGCGCTCACCGCGACCGCGGCACTGGCGGCAGCACTCGTACGCTGGCACGCCGGCCGCCACCGCACCATTCCCGCCCGAGGCTCCTCCGCCGGGAGGTGGCTCGCCATCGCCGCCGGGCTGGCGCTGCTGCTGCCCTGGGTCTGGTTCGGCGCGCTCGGCGGTCTGCTCGAAACCGTACTGGCGTTGACCGCCTCGGCGGCCATCGGCTGGTTCGTCGCCAGCCTGCTCGACCAGCACTTCTGGACCGGGTACGAGCAGCAGGCCGACGGTAGTCCCGCCGGCCCGGCCCGGTTGGTGCTGCTCGGCGGCCTGGTAGCCGGCGTCGCGCTCGCGCTGGTGGCGGGCGGAACCGGCGCGGCCGGTACGCAACTCGCCACCCTGCTCGTCCTGCCGGCGGCCGGATTCACCGCCGCCGCCCTCCGCCGACTAAGCCGACCCGACCACACCACACCCGCCGCCCCCGCGTCCGTCGACCACACCACTGAATCCGCGCCCGCCGGCCACGCCACTGAACCCGCGCCCGCCAGCCACGCCAGTGAACCCGCGCCCGCCAGCCACGGCAGTGAACCCGCGTCCGCCAGCCACGCCAATGAGTCCGCGCCCGCCGGGCGTATGACTGGATCCGCGTTCGTCGGCTGGCTGGTCGGTTTGGCGGTGCTCGGCCCACTGGCCTTCGTGGACCCGGAGGAGATCTCGATTCTGCTGTCCAGCAGCCGGGACATACCGTTCTGGGCTGCGGTCGCCGCCGGTGGATCACTTGCCGTGGCGCTGCTGCTCGGGACCGGCTACGGCGTCGCCTTCGGCCGTACCCGGGCCGGGATTCCGCGCCGCTGGGTGGGTGCGGTCGCCGTGGCGGTGCTGCTGGTGGCCACGGGTGCGGTCTACCTCGGGCCGGGGCAGCCGGGCTTGCACGGCGAGAAGCTCTTCGTGGTACTCAAGGAGCAGGCGTCGCTGGGCGACCTGCGTGCCGGGCCGACCGGGACGTCCGCTCAACCGGCCCGGGTCGGGGAGGTCTACCGGCGACTGGTCGACACCGCGTCCCGGACGCAGGTCGACCTGCGCCGCCAACTCGACCGCTGGGGTCTGGACTACACGCCGTACTACCTGGTCAACGGGATAGAGGTGGACGGCGGACCGGCCGTACGCGCCTGGCTGTCCGGTCGGGACGATGTCGCCCGGGTGCTGCTCAGCCAGCAACTGCGCCCACTGCCGCAGCCGCCGGGGACCAGCCACGGTGCCGAGCCTGGACCGTCCGTACCGTCCTGGAACCTGACCCAGATCGGCGCCGACCGGGTCTGGTCACAGTTGCGGACCACCGGCTCGGGTGTCGTGGTCGGCAGTTCGGACTCCGGAGTGGACGGTCGCCATCCCGCTCTCGCCGCCGGGTTCCGTGGCGGTGACGACTCCTGGTACGACCCGTGGAACGGCACCCGCTCCCCCACCGACCAGGGCGGCCATGGCACACACACGCTCGCGACCGCGGTCGGCGCGGAGAACGTCGGAGTCGCACCCGGTGCCCGCTGGATCGGCTGCGTCAACCTCGACCGCAACCTCGGCAACCCGGCGCACTACCTGGACTGTCTCCAGTTCATGCTGGCACCGTTCCCGAACGGTGGGGATCCGTTCACCGACGGCCGGCCCGACCGGGCCCCGCAGGTGCTGACCAACTCGTGGGGCTGCCCGCCGATCGAGGGCTGCGACGCCGGGGCACTCCGCCCGGCAACGGCCGCCTTCGCCGCGGCCGGCATCTTCTTCACCGCCGCCGCGGGCAACACCGGGCCGGGCTGCGGATCGATCGACGACCCACCGGCGCCGTACGCCGATGTTTTCACCGTCGGTGCGGTGGACCGGGAGCGGCAGGTGGCGCCGTTCTCCAGCCGGGGGCCGGCGGCGGGTGGCGCGGCCAAGCCCGACCTGGTCGCGCCGGGCGCCGACGTGCTGTCGGCGATGCCCGACGGCGGGTACGCCACGCTCAGCGGCACCTCGATGGCGACGCCGCACGTGGCGGGGGTGGTGGCGCTGATGTGGTCGGCCAACCCGGCGCTGGTCGGCGACCTGGACCGGACGTGGCGGATCCTGCGGGACACCGCCACATCGGTGCCGTCACCCGAGGGCGATCCAACCGTGCCGGACGCCACCTGCGGCCCGTCGAGCAACCTGACCGGCGCCGGCCTCGTCGACGCGTACGCGGCCGTCCAGGCCGCCCAACAGCGGTGAGGAAGGATCGGGGCGGGCAGCAGAGCGGGGTGACCATGTCCTAGGGTCGGCGGTCGTGGATCACGATTTCTCGATCATCGAGCTGACCGACGACGACGTGCCCGCGGTGGTGGCCCTCTGCGGTGAGGCGCTGGACCTGCCGGACGACGCGGCCGAGGCGGGCGTGATCGTGGCCCGGTTGCGGGACACCACCACGCTGCCGGGTGCCCCGACCCGCCGCCGTACGGTCGGTTTCGTCGCCGTCGTCGGATCCGCCACGGTGGGCGTGGTGCTCGGCTCGATCGCCCACCGTGACTCGTCGCTGGGTCACGTGGACCTGATCGCGGTACACCCCGATCACCGCCGACGCGGAATCGGGCGGGCTCTGCTGGCCCGGATCGAGGGTGCGCTGTCCGGCCTCGGTGCGGGCGAGGTGCTGCTGGCCGGCAACCCGCCGCACTACGCCTGGCCCGGCATCGACGTGCGCTACACACCGGCGATCTGTGCCGCGATGGCGCTCGGCTACCAGCAGGAGAACACCGCCTGGAACATGACGGCCGACCTGTCGTACGACGAGTCGCCGGCACTGCGCAGCACCGAGCCCGCCGAGCAGCGGCTGGCCGAGCAGGGCATCACCGTACGGCGGGCCGAACCGGACGACGCCGCGATGCTGGTGGCTTTCGCCCAGGAGACCTTCGGGGCGGCCTGGGGCGGGGAGGTCGCCGACTCGATCGGGCGGGCGGGCGCCGGCTGCCACATCGCCGTACGGGACCGGGTCACCACCACCGGCGAGAGCCCGGAGGACACCGCCGGCAGCCCGGAGGTCGAGGTGCTCGGCTTCGCCGCGTACGGGTCGTCCCGGCCGAACTGGTTCGGGCCGATGGGCACGGCGCCGGCCGCGCAGGGGCTGGGGATCGGCGGGGTGTTGCTGCGTCGCTGCCTGGCTGATCAGCGGGCGGCCGGACATCAGCGGGCGGAGATCGGCTGGGTCGGCCCGGTTCCGTTCTATGCCAGCAACTCCGGCGCGCGGATCGAACGGGTCTTCTTCCTCTACCGCAAGCAACTCTGACCGGGACTACCGCAAGCAACCCTGACCCGGACTACCGCAAGCCACCCTGATCGGGATTACCGCGAGCAGCTCTCACCGGCACCGCGAACCACTCCGGTCGCCACGAAAAGGGCGAATAGGAGATATCCGTTTATAGTGCCGTTTCTCAGCACTGACGCCTCCCTGGCTCCTACCGTTTGAGCCAAGGAGGAAGTCATGGCGAACGACGACGAACCGACTGACGATCTCCCTCCGGCCACCTGGGCCAGGATGGCAGCGGAGATCCCCGCCGAAACGCCGGCACATCGCCTCGATTACGGCGACGCGGAGCAGCGTGCGGAAATGGATCGGTTGGACGAGCTTTCGACCGATGAACCGCTGGAGATGGTCGACGCCCCGATCCAGATCAGGAAGCCGTTCTCCCGAGCAGACAAGCAACGCAATCAGCGACGACTGCCAACATGACGTAAGGGGCGGACCGCAGTCGCGGTCCGCCCCTTACCGATGTTGCGTTGGACTCAGAAGTCCATGTCTCCGCCGCCGGGGGCAGCAGCCGGAGCCGGGTTCTTCTCCGGCTTGTCGGCCACCACTGCCTCGGTGGTCAGGAACAGTGCCGCGATCGAGGCCGCGTTCTGCAGCGCCGAACGGGTCACCTTGGCCGGGTCGATGATGCCGGCCTTGAGCAGGTCGACGTACTCACCGTTCGCGGCGTTCAGGCCGTGGCCCGCCTCGAGGTTGCGGACCTTCTCCACCACGACGCCACCTTCGAGGCCGGCGTTGACGGCGATCTGGCGCAGCGGGGCGTCGAGCGCGATCTTGACGATCGTCGCACCGGTCGCCTCGTCACCCGAGAGGTCCAGCTTGTCGAAGGCGGTCTTGCCGGCCTGCACCAGCGCGACACCACCACCGGGGACGATGCCCTCTTCGACGGCCGCCTTCGCGTTGCGAACGGCGTCCTCGATGCGGTGCTTGCGCTCCTTGAGCTCGACCTCGGTGGCCGCGCCGACCTTGATCACCGCAACACCGCCGGCCAGCTTGGCCAGGCGCTCCTGCAGCTTCTCGCGGTCGTAGTCCGAGTCGCTCTTCTCGATCTCGGCGCGGATCTGGTTGACCCGACCCTGGATCTGGTCGGCGTCACCGGCACCGTCGACGATCGTGGTCTCGTCCTTGGTCACCACGACCTTGCGGGCGCGGCCCAGCATGTCGAGGCCGATGCCGTCGAGCTTCAGGCCCAGCTCCTCGCTGATGACCGCGCCACCCGCGAGGATCGCGATGTCGGTCAGCATCGCCTTGCGGCGGTCGCCGAAGCCCGGAGCCTTGACGGCGACGGACTTGAAGGTGCCCCGCACCTTGTTGACGATGAGGGTGGCCAGGGCCTCGCCCTCGACGTCCTCGGAGATGATCAGCAGCGGCTTGCCCGACTGCATGACCTTCTCCAGGATCGGGAGCAGGTCCTTCACCGAAGCGATCTTGCTGTTCACGATCAGGATGTAGGGGTCGTCGAGGACGGCCTCCATACGCTCCGGGTCGGTCCAGAAGTACGGCGAGATGTAGCCCTTGTCGAAGCGCATGCCCTCGGTGAGCTCAAGCTCGAGCCCGAAGGTGTTGCTCTCCTCGACGGTGATGACGCCTTCCTTGCCGACCTTGTCCATCGCCTCGGCGATGATCTCGCCGACGGTGGTGTCACCGGCGGAGATCGACGCGGTCGAGGCGATCTGCTCCTTGGTCTCGACGTCCTTGGCGAGCTTGGCCAGCTCCTCCGCCACCGCCGCCACCGCAGCCTCGATGCCCCGCTTCAGGGCCATCGGGTTCGCGCCGGCCGCGACGTTGCGCAGGCCCTCGCGTACCAGCGCCTGAGCCAGGACGGTCGCCGTCGTCGTGCCGTCACCGGCAACGTCGTCGGTCTTCTTGGCGACCTCCTTGACCAGCTCAGCGCCGATCTTCTCGTAGGGGTCCTCGAGCTCGATCTCCTTGGCGATGCTCACACCATCGTTGGTGATGGTGGGGGCACCCCACTTCTTCTCGAGCACGACGTTGCGGCCCTTGGGGCCGAGCGTCACCTTGACGGCGTCGGCGAGCTGGTTCATGCCCCGCTCGAGGCCACGGCGGGCCTCTTCGTCGAACGCGATGATCTTGGCCATACGGCGTTGTCCTCCTGGACACTCACGGCCACCCGAGCCGGTTGGTCCCGGATCGGCCGCCTGACTTCGCACCTTCGGACGTCACTACTGCGCTGGCGCGCGGTTTGGTCCGGCGCGATTGCACCGGACCGACTCCCGCGCACTAGGCGGCAGTGACGTCCGTCGGTCGGGCCGGACAGCCCGCGACGACCGGCCATCTGCCCCGCCCCCGTCACCGGTGACGCGACCGTGGCCCTAACCGCCCCGACCTCTGGCACTCACACCGCGCGAGTGCCAATCACTTGTTTAGCACTCTCCCATGGCGAGTGCAAGCGAGTGTGCCGCAGCGGGGCCGGTCGGCCGTACCTCCGCGCGCGATCGGCCACCCCGCCGACCAGGGACATCGCCGCCGGGAGTGGCGTACGCCCACGCCCGGGCCGTACGGGTCGACGCGGTACGGGCAGCGCGTGGACGACGTACGGGTGCAGGCGGGCAACGCGGAGGTGAACATCGAGCGGATCCGGCAACCACAGACGAGCCGAAACGGCAAAATGCGACGAAAGACCCGGAGCAGCACACGCTCGGACACCACACGAGCCATCCCGCCCCAGCGGTCGTCAGCGGGAGCCACCGGAGCCCGCAGCGCGACGACCGGAAGGCAGCCGGACCGGCCCTCAGGATCGACAGCTACCCGGCAGCGGCCACCGATGGAAGCAGAGATGCGACAGCGGCGCCGTACTCCACGGGAGACCGACGCCCTGTCGATATCGATTCCGGCTGTGATTGTCGGTTGCATTCGGTCGGGACACCCGACCGGTCGGACGGTTCAGGCGAACCGGTCAGGCGAGGAGGCGCACCTTCTCCGCCTGCGGCCCCTTCTGGCCCTGGGCGATTTCGAACTCCACCCGCTGCCCGTCGTCGAGCGCCTTGTAGCCATCCATCTCGATCGCGGAGAAATGGACGAATACGTCCTGCCCGCCGTCGACCGCAATGAAGCCGTAGCCCTTTTCGCTGTTGAACCACTTGACGGTGCCCTGTGCCACGGTGCACTTCCTCACTTCGATCGTGCTGGGTCAAACACCCCCGGTGCCGACGTACGCCGGCCGGAGCCACCGACTCGGGACCCATATCGATCCCCGAATTCGGCAACCGAAATCGCACGCTACACGAGGTCCGACCGCAGTGCACTACCCCAAAAGGGACAGCACGCGCGACGCGTACCGCGACTGGCGGCGATTGTGCTGACATCGTCCGACGTCTTTACGTCGTACAATTGATCATGTATCTCGCGAAGTGCGACGCGACCGTGATCGGCAATCCGGTTGCCCGCCGGGGTCGGTCGAGGGTAGGCATGCCCCATGACCAGCCTGCCTGCGTCCGCCGCGACCGCCCCACCGGAGGCGTCCGCCACCGCCCGCACACCGGCCACGGACGTCCCGGCCGGTAGCGGCACCGGGGGCTCCGACCACGGTGGTGGCGTCGACGACCGCCCGCGGGTCCGGCGGATCCGACCCACCGACACCGCCCGCATGCGCGCACTGCGGCTGGAGATGCTCGCCGACGCGCCGCTCGCCTTCCTGGAGACCGTCGCCGAGGCCGCCGCCCGCCCACACGCCGAGTACGCGAGCCGGGTACGCCAGAACGCCTTCGGAAGCCAGATCGCCGCGTTTGTCGCCGACCCCCCGTCGGGCCACCCCGACGGCCGGCTCCTCGGACACGCGGGCGGGCACGCCGTACCCGCCGAGCCGGGGCTCACCGTGATCTTCGCCGTCTACCTCACCCCGGCACGACGGGGCACCGGCCTGCTCACCGACCTGATCGAGGCGGTGGCGGCCTGGTCGCGGGCATCCGGGCGACCGGAGCTGATGCTGGAGGTGGTGGTGGGCAACGACCGGGCGATCCGCGCCTACCAGCGGCTCGGCTTCGTCGACACCGGCGTCCGGCTGCCACACCCCCGCATACCGACCCTGACCGAGCTACAGATGCGCCGCCGCGCCTGAACCGACCGGGGCCGCGGTGCGGGAAAGGGCCCCTGGAGCGATTTCCAAGGGCCCTTCCTCGCGCTCAGACGTGGCGGCGGGACTGGACCACGCGGAAGCGGCCGGCGACGTACGCGCCGTCGGTCAACGCGGCGTTCGCCGCCGGGTTGGCACCGCTGGCGTGGAAGTCGGAGAAGGCCGCGGACTGGTTGACGAACACGCCGCCGGTGAGGTTGCAGGACAGGTGCACCCCGGCGTCCAGTGCCGCCGACTCGGCCGCGTCGAGCACCTTGTCGTCGGTGGCGTAGACCGCCGCCGTCAGCGCGCCGCGTTCCCCCACGGTCTTCCGCAGGATCTCCAGGCTGTGCGCGGTGGAGTCGGTCGCGATCGCGAACGAGATAGGCCCGAACCACTCCCGGCCGTAGGTCGACACGGCGTCCGCGCCGAGCCGCACGATCGTCGGCGTACGCACAACCGCCTCGGAGTACGTAGGGTGCTCGACCGTACGCGAGGCCAGCACGACCTCGCCGACGCCCGCCACCTCGTCCAACCGGGCCAGTACACCCTGGTTGACGATCGCCCCGGTGAACTCCACCGCGCGGGCCGGATCGCCGGTGAGCTTCCCGACCGCACCGGCAATGCCGGCGGTGACCTCGTCGAAGCTCTTGTGCCCCTGGTCGGTCTCGATGCCGGCGGCCGGGATCAGGATGTTCTGCGGCGTGGTGCACATCTGTCCGCTGTAGAGGGTCAGCGAGAAGCCGATGTTGCGGCACATGCCGGCGAAGTCGCCGGTGGAGTCGACCACGATGGTGTTGACGCCGGCCTTCTCCGTGTAGACCGCGGCCTGGCGGGCGTTGTCCTCCAGCCAGTCGCCGTACTCGGTCGAGCCGGTGAAGTCGATGATCCGGACCTCCGGGCGCAACGCCAGCGTGGTGGCCAGCTTCTCGCCCGGTTCCTCGGCCGCAAGCAGCACCAGGTTGGGGTCGAACCCCGCCTCGGCAAGCACCTCGCGGGCGTACCGGACGGTGATCGCCAGCGGCAGCACCGCGCCCGGGTGCGGCTTGACCACGACCGGGTTGCCGGTGACCAGCGACGCGAACAGGCCGGGGTACGAGTTCCAGGTCGGGAACGTGTTGCAGCCGATCACCAGTGCCACGCCCCGGGGCACCACGTGGAAGGTCTTCACCATCCGCAGCGGCTCGCCCTTGCCCGCCGGCTTCTCCCACTCGGCGCTGCCCGGATGCCGGGTCATCTCCGCATACGCGTACGCGATCGCCTCCAGCGCCCGGTCCAGGGCGTGCGCCCCGCCGGCCTGGAACGCCATCACGAACGCCTGCCCACTGGTCGCGTGTACGGCGTTGGCCAGTTCGAAGATGTGCCGGTGCAGCCGGGCCAGGATCTCCAGGCAGACACCGGCCCGGGTCTGCGGCCCGGCGTCGCGCCAGCCGGGCAGGGCCGCGACGGCGGCTCCGACCAGCGCGTCGGCGGTCCCGTGCGGGTAGCGCACACCCAGGTCGATCCCGAAGGGGCTGACCTCGGTGGCCACCCGGCCCGCGGTGCCGGGCTGGTCGAGCGGGAAGTCGGCGTCCAGGTAGGCGCGGAAGGCCGCCTCGCCCTCGGCGGCGGCGGTCTCGCCGTACACCCGGGGGCTGGGCGACTCGGGGAAGGCCGACCAGTACCCACGTTCGGTGATCGCGGTCAGCGCCCGGGCGAGGGTGTCGGCGTGCGTGGCGTAGAGGGGATGCGGGGTCTCCGTCATCCCGTCATCATGCACCAGCGCACCCGACACCCCCTCGCTGTGCCCTCCGCCGTGTCCGGCGGCCGGTCAGAGGGTGAGCTGCCAGTTGTTCCAGGCGTCGACGGGTCGGAAGCCGATGGCCTCGTTGATGGAGATCATGTAGTCGTTGACGCCGGCGTTCCAGGTGTCGATGATCCGCACGGCAGGTTGGTGCGACATGACGTACCGCAGGTTTTCGATCTTGGCGATGGTGCCGAGCCGGTGGCCTCGGTGGTCCGGGTCGACGATCGTGATCTGCTGGTACGCGTGCCAGTCGGGCGTCGCGCCGACGTCGATCATCGTCCAGGCGACCACCCTGCCGGAGGCGTCGTGGCGCAGCGCGCTGCTGTACCCCTGCCGGCCGCGTACGACCAGGAGCTCGTCGACCTTGCGGATCCGTTCCCGGTCGGGCTTCACGGCCTCCCATTCCAGGTCACCCATTGGCGCGTCCTGGACCAGCCGGCCGTCGAGATAGGCGATGTCGTCGAGGTACTCGTCGGGCGTCGGACCGATCCACCGGACCAGCGAGTACCCGTCGGCCCGGAGCCAGGACGCGGCCAGCAGCTCGTCCAGGTGCGCCTGGTCCAGCGTGTCGAGGTCCAGCCGTCGCCGGATGTCGACCAGGGCGTTCTTCGCCCCGAACGAGGTGGCGAACTCCCGGCCGGGCTCGACCCGGGCCGGCTCACCGGGCAGCGGCCCCTGGGACATCCCGTTCACCCGCGTACGTCCCAGTTCCCGCACCGTACGCGCCGCGTACTCGTACAGCGCCCGGCCGATGCCCTGGCGCCGGTAGTCCGGCAGCACCTCGATGTCCAGCGAGGCCTTCTCGGTGTTCTCCAGCTGGGGCAGTTCGATGCTCAGGTATCCGACCGCCCGGCCGTCGAGGTGAGCCAGGGCGAACCGCATCTCCTCACCGGGCATCGGATGGCGGAGCTGACCGAAGAAGCGTTGGCGACAGAGCGGCGGGAAATCCGGCACGTCGGCGGCGACGATCGCGGACCTGAGCGCGTACGCCTGCTCGACCGCGAGGTCGTCGGCGACGTCGAGTGGCGTGACGGTGAGGGCTGTGGGGGTGGCGGCGGTGTCCATGTCCCCGAGGGTGCCCGGCCCCAGCGACGAGCGCGACCGAATTAGGCCGGGGGTGTTGGTCGGGAGGACGATCGCACAACGCCTCCGGCGCTGGGTCGTAAGAACTTCAAAAGTCTACGGCGATACGCCCTCCCGCACGGAGCATTTTGCGTCGCCCGGTTCGTGCCGTCAAGCCCTCGCCGGGGTATTTTGCTAACGGGCGGCAAATCGGCAGCTACCCACCGCATCCGACACATCCGCCGATCAGCCTAGTTGTCCCGGTCCGATCGGCTGACGGCAAGCTCCGTCGAGCGGGCCGCCATCAGCCGTCGGACCAGCGGGTTCAGCCCAGCAGACCGGCCTCGCGGGCGGCCTTCAACGACGGCTTCACCCGGTACGTCGGCCCCACCAGCGACGCCACCGCGTCGATCGTCTTGAGTCCCTCGCCGGTGTTGTAGACGACGGTCTCGGCGGCCGGGTCGAGCCGCCCACTCGCCACCAACTTGCGCAGGCAGGCGACCGTCACCCCGCCCGCTGTCTCGGCGAACACCCCGGTGGTACGCGCCAACAGCCGGATCGCGTCGCGGATCTCGTCGTCGTCGGCGTACTCCATCCAGCCGCCGGTACGCCGCACCGCCTCCAGCGCGTACAGCCCGGCGGCGGGGTCGCCGATGTTGAGCGACTTGGCGATGCCGGTCGGCTTGACCGGCACGATGGTGTCGGTGTTGTCGTGCAGGGCGGTCGCGATCGGGTTGCAGCCGGCCGACTGGGCGCCGAACACCTTCCAGCCGTTGGCCGGCGCCTCGACCAGCCCGATCTCGACCAGCTCGCTGAACGCCTTGTCGATCTTGGTCAGCAGTTCGCCGCTGGCCATCGGGATGACCACCTGCTCGGGGATGCGCCAGCCGAGCTGCTCGGCGACCTCGTACCCCAGGGTCTTGGAACCCTCGGCGTAGTACGGCCGCACGTTCACGTTGACGAACGCGGTGTCCTCGAACTCGTCGGTCTCCACCAGCTCGCCGCAGAGCCGGTTCACGTCGTCGTACGAGCCGTCGATGGCCACCAGGTCGCCGCCGTAGACCGCGGTGGTGATGATCTTCCCCTGCTCCAGGTCGGCGGGGATGAACACGATCGACGGGACTCCGGCGCGGGCCGCGTGCGCGGCGACGGAGTTGGCCAGGTTGCCGGTGGAGGCGCAGGCGAACCGGTTGAAGCCCAGGCCACGCGCGGCGGTCAGCGCCACCGAGACCACCCGGTCCTTGAACGAGTGGGTGGGGTTCGCGCTGTCGTCCTTGACCCAGAGCGGCGCCGTGATGCCCAGCTCGGCGGCGAGGTGCGGGGCGGCGACCAGCGGGGTCAGGCCGGGGTCGAGGGTGACCCGGCTTGCCGGGTCCTGGCCGGCGGGGAGCAGTGCGGCGTACCGCCAGATGTTCTGCGGCCCGGCCTCGATGTCCGCCCGGGTGACCTTCGCCAGTGCATCCTGGTCGTAGGCGACCTCGAGCGGGCCGAAACACTCGTAACAGGCATGCTGCGCAATCAGCGGATACTGCGCACCGCAGCCCCTGCAGACCAACGCGCGCGCCGGGTTGGGCGGGGTTTCGCCGCTGGTGGGAGTCTGGGTTTCGCCAAGGATCGCAGTCATGCGATGCCGTCCTCTCATCTTTCCCAACGCCGCGCGGTGCGGCGGGGACGGACTTGGCACCTGCCACGACCTGCTCGTCATCGAGCCGGTGGGTGGTTGCCGGGGCTTCATCGGGCCGTATCCCTCTGCCCCTCTGGATGAGGTATTCAGTTGTACGCCTGATCCTACGGGTGAAGCCCGCCCCAGCCCAGCACCCCGCCACCCCTGTGACCCACACCCCACCCCGAGTACGGGCGGTTTGCGAGTTTTGTCACCAGAGCCTGGCGGGCCGGCGACGCCGGTCAGCTGACCACGTCCTTGCGGGTGAAGCGCCAGAAGGCGAGGCTCCAGAAGATGGTGGCGTAGCTGATCGCCGAGATGCAGCCGCGTACGAGATCGTCGGTCTGGATCGGGGTGGAGAGCAGGCCCAGCCAGGCGGTGCTGTAGTGGGTCGGTAGGAAGTCGCGGACCACGCCGAGCGCCTGGATCTGGTCCAGGATGCTGGAGAGGATCCAGAGCAGCACCGCGCCACCGACCGCGCCCAGGGCGGCGTCCGTGGAAACCGAGAGCAGGAACGCCAGCCCGGCCACCACCAGCAGCGCCACCGCCAGATATCCGAGTACGCCGAGCAGCCGGAGCAGGCCCTCACCGGCGGGGATCTGCGCGGCGACGGTGCTCTGCAACGGTTCCCAGCCGTAGCGGAGGATGCCGGCGACCAACGCGGTGCCGGCGAGCAGCAGCAGGGCCAGTGCCGAGTACGCCAGCGCGACGACCAGCTTCACCGCCAGCAGCCTCGACCGGGGCACCGGCACCGCCAGCAGGTAACGCAGGCTGCCCCAGCTCGCCTCGCTGGCCACCGTGTCGCCGCAGAACAGCGCCACCACGACGACCAGCAGGAACGACGACGACACGAAGATGCAGAACAGGGCGAAGTTGAGCCCGCCGGAGGTGGCCAGGTCGATCAGGCTGGCGAACTCGTTGTTGCCGTTGTCGTCGTCCCCGCCCGAGTTGAACTGGAACGCGATCAGCACGATGAGCGGCAGCAGGACCATCGCCGCCAGGGTCAACTGCGTACGTCGCCGGGCGAACTGGCGGCGCCACTCGGTTGCCACCGACAGGGTCGCGCCCGGCCGGTAGCCGGTTGCCGCACCGGCGCTTTCGACGGTCACCTGATCCGTGCCGGCCATGTCAGCGGTCCCCGCTTCCCCGTGAGTTGTCTCCGACCAGGGCGAGGAACGCGTCCTCCAGTCGGCGGCGTGGCATCACCCGGTCGACTCCCACCCCGGCCCGGACCAGTTCGGCGACCACCTCGCTGCGGGCGGTCCCGTTCACGTCCACCACCAGCGTCCCGTCACCGTTCGACAGCACTTCCACCCCGTCGAGCCGATCGAGTACGGCGCGTGCGGCGGCCGGGTCGCTGACGTCGAACTGCACGCTTGGCGACTCGCCCACGATCTCCTCGACCGGCCCGGCGGCGACGATGGTGCCCTTGTTGACCACCACCGCGTGGGTGCAGGACTGCTCCACCTCGGCCAGCAGGTGACTGGAGACCAGCACCGCCCGGCCACCGGTGGCGTACCGGCGCAGCACCCGGCGCATCTCGGCGATCTGCGGCGGGTCGAGCCCGTCGGTCGGTTCGTCCAGCACCAGCAGCTCGGGCAGGCCGAGCATGGCCTGCGCGATGGCCAGCCGCTGCCGCATCCCGTGGCTGTACGTCTTGATCCTGCGGTGCACCGAGTCACCGAGGCCGGCGATCTCCAGCGCCTCCTCGAAGTGGGCGTCGGCGAGCGGCCGCCCGGTCGCCCGCCAGTACGACCGCAGGTTCTCCAGCCCACTGAGGTGTGGCAGGAAGCCGGGCCCCTCGACCAGCGAACCGATCCGGGAGAGCACCGGCGACCCGGGAACCAGCCGGTGCCCGAAGACGAAGATCTTTCCGGCGGTCGGCTGGGTCAGCCCCATCAGCACCCGCAGGGTGGTGGTCTTGCCGGCACCGTTCGGCCCGAGCAGGCCGACCACCTGCCCCCTGTGCACCTCGAAGTCGACCCGGGAGACGGCGACGAAGCCGTCCGCGTACTCCTTGCGCAGTTCGCGGATGACCAGCGGGATGTCGGCGTACTCCGCGGTCACCGAGGTGTCGTGGCGGCGGTGCCGGCGGCGGACGACCAGCAGGACCACGACGAGCCCGACCGCGATCGCGGCGAGCAGGGCGGCCAGCGCCCAGCGCCAGAGCGCTCCGGTGGTGGGGATCGGCTCGCCGGTCAACGTGGGCAGGGTGATCTGGTCGTCGCCGAGCGCGACCGAGTAGACGGTCGGTTCGACCGGGGTGGCGTAGCCCTGGTCGGAGGTTGCTACCACCAGAGCCAACCGGTGTCCGGCCTCGACCCGGTGCACGATCGCCGGCAGCGTCACCCGGGTGGGCGCGGCCATCACCGGGTCGGTCGGAAGGCCGGTCAGCCGGACCGGGGCGATCTGGCCGCTGGGCAGGTCGGCGGTCCCGTCCGGGCCGATGTCGTAGAGCTTGGCGAACAGCACCGCCTCACCGGTCGGTGACGCGGCCCGGATCGACACCGTCGGCGCGCCGACCACGTCGACCGGCTCGCCGAGCGGTTCGGTGACGAACCGGGCGTGCTGGCCGGGCAGGTCCCCGGCCACCCCGCCGACCACGCTCGACAGCACACCGGCGAACGGCAGGGTCGAGATCGCGGCCGGGTTGCCGTTCGGCGGGTTCGCCACCTGCTGTGGTGGGCCACCCACGGTGACCGTGCGGGTGCCGCCGCCGGCCGCCGTGTCGGTGCCGGTGAGGCCGGGGTAGTCGGCGGTCCGGAAGCCGGTGGCGACCAGGCCCCGGTCCAGCGCGTCGAAGCCGGCGAGCCGGGACCAGGTGAAGCCGGTGCCGGGGTTGGCGGCGTCGCCGCGTACGTAGTGGTCGAGCCACTGCACGGTGAGGAACTTGGTCCGGTCCTGGTCGGTCTGCGGGCCGGCACCGCCGTCGTGCCCACCGGTGAACCAGGCCACGCGTACGGGGGTTCCGGCGGCGGCGATGCCTCGGGCGTTGGCGTCGGCCTCGCTGAGCGGGAAGAGCGTGTCGGCCTCGCCCTGGATCAGCAGTGTCGGCGCCTTGATCCGGTCGAGTACGCCGGCCGGGCTGGACCGGCGCAGCAGGGCGACCGCCTGTTCGCTGGCCCGCCCGGTGGTGGCGATCTCCAGGTAGGCGGCGCAGACGTCGGCGGCGAACCGGCCGCAGCCCGGATTGGTCAGCCCGACCCCGGGACCGGCGCCCGGACCGGTCGACCCGTCTCCGGGCCCGGCGCCCGGACTGATGGCCCCGACACCCGGGGCGATGCCGCCGCTGCCGAACAGGACTCCGGCCCAGCCCTTCTTGAACACTCCGTCCAGGGGGGATCCGCCGCTCGACTCGGGCAGGAAGGACGTGGCCAGGTCGTGCCAGGTGATCATCGGCACGATCGCGTCCACCCGCGGGTCGTCGGCGGCGAGCAGCAGCGCCAGGCCGCCGCCGTACGAACCTCCGACGACGCCTATCCTCGGGTCACCGGGCGTGTCCTTACTGATGTCCGGTCGGGCGGCGAGCCAGTCGACCAGCCGGGAGGCGTCCTTCACCTCGAAGTCGGGGCTGTCCAGGTGGATCTCCCCGCCGCTGCGCCCGAACCCCCGCGCGGTGTACGCCAGCACCGCGTACCCGTGTTCGGCCAGTTCCTCGGCGTCGGCGCGGACCGATTCCTTGGTCCCACCGAAGCCGTGCGGCAACAGGACCGCCGGCACCGGATCTCCGGAGGTGGCCCCGTCCGGCAGGTAGAGCGTGGTGTCGAGGTCGACCGGCTGGTTCCCGTCGGGTCCGGAACGGACGGTGATCATCTGGTCCTCGGTACGGAAGGAAACGCCCTCGGGCCAGACCGCCCAGCCGACCAGGGTCGCGAGCAGCGCTATGACCAGGGCGGACGCTACGAGCCGGCGTCGGCCCAGCCGGCTCGCCCGCGACCGGACATGGTGGAGGGCACGGCGGAGCCGGGACGGCAGCGCGGAAGGCATGGGCACACCGTACGGGCCGGAACCTGTGCTGTGCCTGAGATCCGCCGTACGTCCGTCCGGTCAACCCGATCGGTGATCAAAATGCATCGTACGAACATCCCAAGGCCGAGCACGGGAGGACAAATTCGGACTATGTGAATTCCGATCTACTGGGACATTAAACTCAATCGATACATGTCGCTCGACAATAAGCACGCAGAGTCACGAATATGAGTACCCGCGACCACAGGTCCGCAACTGACGTGAAACTGACTGTTCGTGATGGACGGACAGAGTCGGGCGTTCAGTTAGTTTTCCGCTCCGGTGGGCGGGACCCCGGCGGCCTCGGCGCCCACCCCCGGACCTTGGCCGTCGCCGGAGGAGATACACGATGACAGTTCCCGCGCAGCGGCCCCGACGATGGCCGAACGCGCCCGGTAACGCACTGCGCCTGTTCCTCGTGGTGATCTTGTTGGTGCCGGTTGCCGTGCTTTTCGTTCAGTTGCAGCGATCGGTCGACGCCGATCAGGACCTGACCATCCGGGAACAACACGGAGTCGAGTATCTGCGCTCGCTCGCCGACGTGACGGTGGCCCTCACCGAAGCCCAGTCGGCGACCGTGGCCGGCCGCCCGGTGCTGCGCGAAGCCCTGGCCACGGCGGTGGAACGGACCACCGCCGTCGACACCCGGCTCGGCGCCGAACTGCGCACCCGCGAACGGTGGGCCGGCGTACGGGCCAAGGTCGAGGCTCTGCCGGATCGCGGCGGGACCAGCCCCGAGGCCGCGTACACCGTCTACCGTGAGGCCGCCGACCTGCTGCTGGCCCTCTACGCCAAGGTACGGGAGAGCTCCGGACTGATGCGCGACCCCGAGGCCGACTCGTACTACCTGCAGGACGCCGCCGGTGAGGAACTACCCACCGCGATGGTCGCCGCCGGTCGGCTCGCCGACCTCGCGGTGATCGGAGCGGCCCGACGGTCGACCGAACGTCTGAGCACGGTCGCCGAGCTGACCGCCGCCCGCACCTCGCTGCTCGACCCGGCCGCCGACCTGATCGAGTCCCTGCAGTCCGCGGTGGAAAGCACCGACAGCCCCAACCTGGGCGGCAACCTGCTCAACCAGCTCGACAGCTACCAGCGCGCGACCGAGGCGCTCAGCGCGGCGGCGGCACTGACCGACGGCACCTCCCAGACCGATCTGACCCAGATCGCCGGGGCCCGGGTGACCGCCCACGCCGCCGCCGAGCAACTCTCCTCGATCATCCTCACCGAACTCTCCGCCCTGATCGACGACCGCAACAACCGGTTGGCCCGCGACCAGCAGGTCACCTACGGCGCCGCCGCGCTGGCCCTGCTGCTCATGGTCGGCCTGGCCACGGCGATCGTGCTCAGCGGCCGTCGCCGCCGCACCGCACCGGCCGCACCGGGTACGCCGGACGGCCCGCCGGTCGAGCCGCTCGACGCCGAACCGGGACGCTGGGACGCGCTGGTCGAATGGTCCGCGTCCGGACCGGCCGGCGCGGCGGGTGCGCAACCGCCCGGTCGCCCGGTCGCCACGGCCGGTGCGGGTTCCGACGGTCCCGGCGGTTGGGGGCGTTCCGATGCTGCTCGGTAGGCTCCGGATCCGGGCCAAGCTCGCGCTGCTGGTCATCACCCCGCTACTCACCATGGTCGGACTGGCCGTGCCGGTGGTGGTCGAACGAGTGAGCCAGGCCAGCCGCGCCGCCGACACCGCAGAGGCGGTACGCACCGCCGGCCGAGTCGGCTCGCTGGTGCAGGAGTTGCAGCAGGAACGGCTGCTGTCCATCGGCTACCTGCTCGGCCACGCCACCCGGTCCACGCTGATCCAGCAGTCCGCCACGGTCAGCGACGAGATCGCCGACCTGCGCGCCGACCTCGGTGACAAGCTGACCGACCGGGTTTCGACCGCGATCGCCGGAGTGCAGCAACTGGCCGAGCTGCGCAGCGCGGTGCTGAGCCGCCGAGCCACCCCGGAGCAGGTGCTCGGCAAGTTCGGGCCGGTCAACGTGGCGCTGATCGAATCCCTGCACCTCACCGACGGGGTGGACACCGCCACGCCGCAGGGCCGCCAGGTGGTCGCACTCGACGCGGTGCTCCGTACGGACGAGGGGATCAGCGCCGGCGCGTCGATCATCGTGCTGGTGGTCGCCAGCAAGAACCAGGCCGCGATCACCGCGTACGTCAGCAACATGGCCGCGCTGACGGTCAACACGACCCGGTTCAGCGCCTTCGCCACCCCGGAGCAGAACGCGCTCTACCGCCTGGTCGAGGACGCGGTGGCGAACCGTACCAGCAGCGAGTTCCTCACCCGGTTCGTCCAGGACCCCGAGGGCACGATCGCCGGGTTCAGCATGCAACGGCTCTTCCCCGCCGTCGCCTCCCTGATCACCCTCGGGCAGTTCGTGGAGAAGCGGATCGTCACCGACGTCATCCGCCAGGTGACGGCGGAACAGCGGGCGGCGCTGACCACGGCGTATTGGGTCGGCGGGCTGGTCCTGCTCACCCTGCTGGTGGTGGTGCTGCTCAGCCTGGCGGTGGCCCGTACGGTCGCCCGGCCGCTGATCCGGCTCACCCAGTCCGCCGACCGGGTCGCCCGGGTCGCCGAGGGTGAACTGGTCCGGATCGCCGACGACGAGTCCGAGTCGGCCACGCCGATCCGGCTCGACCCGGTCGACATCCGGGCCCGGGACGAGATCGGCGACCTCGCCCGCGCCTTCGACCGGGTGCAGGGTACGGCGGCCCGCCTGGTGGAACGGCAGGCGGCGAGCCGGCGCAACGTGGCACAGATGTTCGGTCACGTCGGCCGGCGTACGCAGAACCTGGTCGGCCGGCAGATCGCGCTGATCGACCGGTTGGAGCACCAGGAGACCGACCCGACCCGCCTGCAGCACCTCTACCGGCTCGACCACGTCTCCAGCCGGCTGCGCCGCAGCGCCAGCAGCCTGGTCGTCCTCTCCGGCTCGGCCGGCGCCGACGGGCACGTGGCGCCGATGCCGCTCGGCGACGTCGTCCGGCTCGCCCTCGGTGAGATCGAGGACTACACCCGGGTCGACGTCCAGGTACGGGTCGACATGGGCGTGGCACCGGCGGTCATCGGTGACCTCGTACTCACCCTGGCCGAGTTGATGGAGAACGCCACCGCCTTCTCCCCGCCGCACACCCGCGTGACGGTCACCGGCGAGGTGGTCGAGGGCGGGGTGAAGCTCACCCTGGTCGACCACGGCATCGGCATGACCAGCGAGCGGTTGGCCGAGGAGAACGCCCGGTTGACCCGCCGGGAACGGCTCGACCTGGCCCCGACCGAGGTACTCGGACTCTTCGTGGTGGGCCGGTTGGCCCGCCGGCACGGCTGGGAGGTGACCCTGTCGGCGACCTCCGGCGGCGGCGTGACCGTCGAGATCGAGATCGCCGACCGGCTCCTGGTGAACCGCCGTACCGAACCGTCGGCGGTCGCGGTGGCCCGGGCCACCGTGCCGACGACATCGCTGACCTGGGCGGAGGTCGTGCAGAACGCGAATCCAGCCCCGGCCGGAACGTTGCCGACCCGCAAACCGGCGCCGATCGGACCGGTCGCCGACCCGATCCGGGCGCTGGTCAGCACGGCGCTGGCCCCGCCGGCCCAGGCAGAACCGGTCCAGCCCGCACCGGTGCACGCACAGCCGATCCAGAGCGAGCCGGTCCAGAGCGAACCGGGCCAGCCCGCACCGCCGCAGCACACCCCGCCGCAGGTCGCACCGGCACAGCTCACGCCGGTCGGGCCGAGCGGCCTCGAAGCGCCGGTCGGGCCGAGCGGCCTCGAAGTGCCGGTCGGCGCGGACACCGCCGAGGCCGCCGGCAGCGGCGTCGGGGACCGTACCGATGCGGGGGTGACTCCGGTCGGCAGTGTGGTGGAGCCGGTGTTCGACGCGGCGCTGTTGGACCGGGCCAGCCGGTCGCTGGCGGCAGGCGTGCCGTGGAACGCGTTCGCCGGGGCACCGGTCGACGCCTCGACCGCTCCGCCCGGGCCGGGCGACACCCGGGAGTCGACCTCGGCCGACGACGCCGGAGCCGCCAAGGCGCTCGGACTGCGCCAGCGGGTACCGGGCGCCCAGTTGCCCGCCAACAACGGACCCGGCGCGGCCGGGCGGGGACCGGGTCGCAACAGCGGCCCCCAGCCGGCCGACCCCTCCGTGGTCCGCGCCCTGATCGAGGAGTTCGAAGCCGGCGTACGACGGGCGCAGCGCCAGCAGCCGGGAACCGCCTCCCCGCTCGGGGAACCGGAGGGGGCGACCCGGGGCTTGGCACCGGAGGTGGCCTCGGTGGCCGCGGGACCGGTGCAGCTCACCCGGCGGGTACCGGGCCGCAACCTGGAGCCGACCGGACCGGCACCACGTTGGGACCGGCATCGGTCCGGCAGCCGCCCCGACGACCCGGACGAGGTCCGGAACCTCGTCACCCAGTTCGAGGCCGGGGTGGCCCGTGCCCTGAGCGAAGTCCGTACCGACCACCGTCACGAAGAGGAAACACCACGATGACCAGCCCCTTCATCCGCGACAGCATCGATCGCGAGCAGTCCGGTACGGCCACTGGAGAACTCAGCCAGGAAGCCCGGACCTTCAACTGGCTGCTGGACTCGTTCACCACCAACACGGCCGGGGTGGTCGAGGCGATCGCGGTCTCGTCCGACGGACTGCTGATGGCGATGTCAGCGATCAAGGACCGGTCCAACGCGGAGCGACTCGCAGCGGTCGTCTCCGGCATGACCAGCCTCGCCGGGGGCGCGGCCAACTGGTATTCACTCGGCGGACTGAATCGGGTGATCGTGGACATGACCGATGGTTATCTGCTGGTCAGTTCGATCAGCAGTGGCTCCGTACTCGGCGTCGTCGCCGACCGCTCAGCAAACCTGGGCACGGTCGCGTACGAGATGACGCTCTTCGCGGGCCGGGCGGGAAGTGCGCTCACGCCTCGGCTCATCGTCGAGTTGAAGAACTCCGTACAGTCGTGACCCGGCCCGCGGCCGGCGCGGGGAGAGAGCCCGAGCCGGCCATCCGGATCCGCCCCTATCTGCATGCGGCGGCGTCGACACCCGGCGAACCTGGTCCGGAGCTCGACGGCGACGCCTCCAACGCGGAGTTGGGGCTCGGCGGCCCGGTGCCACAGGGGCTGCGGCCGTTTGTCCTGACCGCCGGCCGGGTGGACAGCGTCGACCCGGCGATCTGCCTGGAGACGCAGGTCACGGCCCGGCCGGACGGGCCGTCCTGGACCAGTCCGCCGCTGGGTCGACTCGCACCGGAGCTACAGGACATCGTCACGCTCTGCGCCGAACCGATGTCGGTGGCCGAGATCTCCGCTCGCCTGCGGTTGCATCTCGGCGTAACCAAGATTCTGGTCGGTGACCTCCGGGCCACCGGTCACCTCGATGTGCACACCTACGACATCGAGGATGCCCACGACCCCGACCTCATTCTGCGAGTGATCGATGGACTTCGTGCGATCTCCTGAGTGGCCGGCCACCCCGACGGCCGCCGGCTCCCCCGTCAACAGTGCGCCGAGTCGGTACGGCGGACCGGCCAGCCACGGCGGCCCGGGTGGCAACGCCATCCCGGCCGGGTACGCCGGGCCGTCCGCGCCCGCCGCCCGGCACGCCCGGCCGAGCGCCGGTATCGACTACGGCGAGCCGATGGGGGCTGGCGGAGCCGCACCGGGTCGTCCGAAGTCCGCGCCGATCCCGGTGAAGATCCTCATCGCCGGTGGTTTCGGCGTCGGGAAGACCACCACGGTCGGTGCCATCTCGGAGATCGCACCGCTGACCACCGAGGCGGAGATGACCACCGCCGGGATCGGCGTCGACGACCCCGGCACCCGTTCGGAGAAGACCACGACGACCGTGGCGATGGACTTCGGCTGCGTCACGATCGACCGCAGCCTGAAGCTCTACCTCTTCGGCACTCCCGGTCAGTCCCGGTTCGGTTTCATGTGGGACGACCTGGCACGGGGTGCGCTTGGGGCGCTGGTTGTCGTCGACAGCGCCCGGCTGGATGACTGCTACCCTGCGATCGACTTCTTCGAGCGCGCGAGACTGCCTTTTGTCGTCGCGGTGAACGCGTTCGACGGACAACTCGCCCACGACCTGGACTCGATCCGGTGGGCGTTGGCGATCGGCGAACATGTGCCGCTGGTGCGGTTCGACGCCCGGGACCGGTTATCGGTACGCGACGCCCTGCTGGTCGTCCTGGACCGTGCGCTGGACCGGGCGATCCGGGAGCGGGAGTCGTAGCCCGTGACCACGGCACGACGGTCGGGAAAGGTGGCGTGATGCGAGGCGAGTTGGACGACGCGCTGGCCCGGATGGCCCGGCGGGAGGAGTTGCTGCGACGGCGCTCCGCCACGCCTACGGAGGGTGACCGCTCTCCGGTCGACGCCCCCCGCCCGGCGGTCGAAAGCAACCACCCACCGGTCGAGGGCACCCGTTACCCGGTCGGGGGCACCCGCTACCAGGCCGAGCCCACCCGGTCCCCGAACGCCGGTCTGCGCCCGCCGGCCGAGACCATCCGCTCGTCCACGGAGAGCATTCGGTCCGCGGCCGAGGTCGTCCGGCCGCCCGTGCCGGCGCAGCGGACGCCGGTCGACGACGTGGCCGATGCGGTCCGGCAGGTGGTCGCCCACCATCCGGGCCTCACGGTCCGCCTGTCGATGGAGCAGGGTACGTCGCACGCTGCCATCCGGGTCGGTTGGTCGGAGGGGAGGGTGACGGTCATTCCCGCCGACGAACCGGCGGCACCCGCACCCGTACCTGCTCCGGCCCCGCCCACCTGGCCGCTGCCGGTGCAGCCGATGCCGAACTGGGCGGCGGCAGCGCCCGGCGAGTCGTCGGTCGACTCGGCCGCCCGGCTGGCCGAGCTGATCCGGCGAGACCCGTCCCTGCTCGGCGGCCCCGACGAGCAGTGACGCGGCCGGCCCGCGCGCTGCGGTGTGGGCGAGCCGGGTAGACGGTTCCGGGGTGCCCCCGGCGGCTACGCTCGGCCGGTGGCCGAGCCCGATCTCATTCTCACCGCGAACCTGCGATCGGCGACCCTGGACGCCCGCCGGGGCATCGTCCGGCTGCATCCGACCGTACTGACCGCGCTGGGGCTGCATCCCGGTGACCCCGTACGGCTGACCGGGCGGCGGAGCACCGCCGGCATCGTGGCCCGTGCGGACGCGGGCACCGGCCGGGACCTGCTGCATGCCGACGATCTCCTGCTCGGCAACCTGGGTGTGCGCGCCGGTGACCCGGTGACGGTCGCACCGGCGCCGGTGGTCGCCGCCCGCCGGGTGGTCCTGGCCGGACCGCCGGAGGTCACCGCGGTCGTACGGGCGGAGCTGCTCCGGCTCGCCCTGCTCGGCAAGCTGGTCACCGTCGGCGACGACGTGTCGCTGCTGCCCCGCGACGTACTGCCGGACGAGGGGGTACGGGCGCTGCTCGACGCCGCCCGGCGGAGCCTGGCCAACACCATGGGGTACGCCTGGACCAGCACCCTGGTCACCGTCGCCGCCGCCGAGCCCTCGTCCGCCGCCCTGGTCACCATGGACACCGTCGTCGGCTGGTCGGACGACCTCCCGAGGAGTACGGCCCCGCGCCCGACCGGCACCACCGCGCCGGGTACGGATCCCAGCCGGGACCGGGTGCCGCGCCCGGACCGGAACACCGCCGCCCCGCTCGGCAACAGCGTCCCGCCCACCACCGCCGAGCCGGTGGTGGAGCCGGAGCCGACGCCGAGCCTGGCCGACCTGCCGGGCGTACGGGCCCAGGCGCAGGCGCTCAGCGAACTGCTCGACCTCGGCTTCCATCACGGTGAGGTGCTGGGGCGGCTCGGCACCACCGTCTCGCTCGGCGTACTGATCACCGGTGCGGCCGGTTCCGGCAAGTCCGCGCTGGTGCGGGCCGTGGCCGGCACGGTGGGAGCGAGGGTGGAGGCGGTCTGGGCACCCGAGCTTGCGGCACTGACCAACGACGCCGCCGCCCGCCGGCTGGACGAGGTCACCACCTCGGTACGCGCCAACGGCCCGGCCGTGCTCCTGGTCACGGATGTCGAGGCGCTCGCCCCGTACGACCAGCCGGGTCCGCTGGCCACCGTGTTCCGGCAGTTGCTCGGCGAGACGATCCGGGCCGGTGCCGCCGTGGTCTGCACGACCAGCCGACCGGAGGCGGTCGACCCGTCGCTGCGCGCCCCGGATCTGCTGTCGCTGGAACTGGCGGTTCCGCTGCCGGACACCGCCCTGCGGCGCGAGCAGTTGACCGTACTCACCCGGCAGATGCCGCTCGCCGAGGACGTACGGCTGGACGAGGTCGCTGCCCGTACGCCCGGATTTGTCGCCGCCGACCTGGCCGCGCTGGCCCGCGAGGCCGGGGTCCGGGCGGCGCTGCGCCAACGCACGGACGCCTCGCCGGTGGTGGCGATGGTCGACTTCATCGCCGCGCTGGAGGTGGTCCGCCCGACCTCGATGTCGTCGTCGACGCTGCGGCTGGCGACGGTGACCCTGGACGACGTCGGTGACATGGCGGAGGTGAAGGAGACGCTGACCGAGTCGGTGCTGTGGCCGCTCACCTACCCGGACACGTTCGCCCGGCTCGGTGTGCAACCGCCGCGCGGGGTGCTGCTCTACGGGCCGCCCGGCTGCGGCAAGACGTTCCTGGTCACCGCGCTCGCCGGCTCGGGGCGGGCGAACGTGCTGTCGGTCAAGGGCGCCGAACTGCTCTCCAAGTGGGTCGGCGAGAGCGAACGCGCCGTACGCGAACTGTTCCGCCGGGCCCGCGACGCCGCACCGACCCTGATCTTCCTGGACGAGGTGGACGCGCTCGCACCGACCCGTGGACAGGCCACCGACGGCGGCACCACGGACCGGGTGGTCGCCGCCCTGCTCACCGAACTCGACGGGGTGGAGACCCTGCGGAACGTGATAGTGGTCGGGGCGACGAACCGGCCCGACCTGGTCGATCCGGCGCTGCTGCGTCCGGGCCGGCTGGAGCGGCTGGTCTACGTACCGCCGCCGGACGCCGATGGCCGGGCCGACATCCTGCGCGCGGTGGCGAAGCCGGTGCCGCTCGCGCCGGACGTGGACCTGGTGTCGGTGGCGGAGTCGCTGGACGGGTTCTCGGCTGCCGACTGTGCGGCGCTGATCCGGGAGGCCGCGCTGGTCGCGATGCGGGAGTCACTGTCCGCGGCCACGGTCACCGCCGCGCACGTCGCCGCCGCCCGCAAACGGGTACGCCCGTCGCTCGACCCCGTACAGGTCGCCTGGCTCGCCGCGTACGCGGAGCAGCACACTCCCGGGTGACCCACGATATTGTCAGTTGTTTTTCGTAATCCCGATGCGCAGGAATGGTCCTTCGATGCCTTCGAAGGGCAATTAGCGCTACCCGCTTTAAGAGGGCTTTAAGAAACTTTCGGGTACGGGTCGAAAGCGCCTAACATACGGCGGCCGTGGCCGTCCGGTCAGCTTGTCGTGCCTTGCTTGTTGGGGAGTAATCCGTGTCATACAGCTCGTTCCGCGAACCCGACGCAAGTCCTCCGCCACGTCCCGGCCTCCTGGGGCGGCTCGCCGGTAACAGGCTGGGCATGGTCGCCGGTGTGACCGCCAGCGCGGTCGCTGTCGTGATCGTCGTCGCGGCCGCAGCCGTGTACCTGGGTGGCGACCCGGCCGCCGAGCCCGATCCGGCGAACGCCGCCAACGCCCTCGCGTACGCCTCGCCGTCGACCGGGGAGACGAACGGTCAGCCGGCCGGGCAGACCGAGGCGCTCGGCTCGGTGCCGTCGGCCACCCCAGCGGCGTCGGCGGCCGGCGGGGCGTCGCCGTCGGCAGCGGCCGGGGCGTCGGGGCCACAGGCCGTGACCAGGCCGAAGAACACCGCGCCCGGTTGGCTCCCGGTTGACGACGCGGCGTGGAAGGCACAGGTCAACGCGTACAACGCGCTGAAGATCGACCCCGTTCCGGCCGGCGTGGGCAATCTCCCGGAGTTCCGCGCGGACTGCCAGTACAGCCACCGGCTGCCGGACGACCCGATCGTCGCGCCCGGCCTTCCGGGCGCCTCGCACATGCACTCGTTCGTCGGCAACAAGGCCGTCGACGCGGACACCGTGGCCGAGGACCTGATGAAGTTCACGGCCACCTCCTGCAAGCCGGTCCAGGACCACTCCGCGTACTGGGTGCCGACGCTCTACGACAACGCGACCGGCCAGCCGGTCGAAACCACGGGTTTCCGGGTCTACTACCGCGCGCAGACGAAGAACCCGGCCGGTCAGCTACCGATGCCGAACGGCCTGCGCATGGTCAGTGGCGACGCCAAGAAGAGGACGCCGACGCCGCGCGGCGCGACCGGCCAGTTCTACTGCGCCTTCTACGGCCCCGGCGACCTCGACGGCATCGCCCGCAGCACCAACGGCAACTGGCCCATCTGCGGCGGGGACGCCACGCTGCACTTCATGATGCAGTTCCCGGGTTGCTGGGACGGCAAGCACCTGGACAGCCCCAACCACAAGGACCACGTGGCGTACCCCTCCGGCGACGCCTGCCCGTCGAGTCACCCGGTGAAGATCCCGGCGATCACCTTCGACATCCAGTACGGAGCGAAGGGCACCCCCGCGGGCTACTATCTCTCCTCCGACAAGGACGGCAAGAGCGCCTCCTCGATGCACGGTGACGCGTTTGTCATGTGGGACACCACCACCATGAACAAGCGCACCAAGAACTGCGTTTTCCAGCGCAGGACCTGCGACAACTACGGGTACCAGAAGTAACGCCGACGCGACTCCCGCCGGCTCATGGCAGAACAGCGCCGTGAGCCGGCGGGTGCGTTCGCGGCCGGTGCCGGTCGCTCAGGCGCGGGCGGCCAGCTCCTTCAGGATGGCCTTGGCCGCCGCCTCGCCGGACGCGGGGTTCTGACCGGTGACCAGGTTGCCGTCGACCACCACGTACGACCCCCAGGCCGGACCGGACGAGAACTCGGCGCCGCCCCCACGGAGCCGCTCCTCCAACAGCCAGAGGGCGTTGGCGGCGAGACCGGTCTGGGTCTCCTCCTCGTCGGTGAACGCGGTGAGTTTGCGTCCCTTGAACAGCCAGCTGCCGTCCGGGTTGCCGGCGGAGAAGAAGCTCGCCTGGCCGTGGCAGAGCCCGGCGACCACCTTGCTCTGGTCGGGCAGCAGGGTGGCCAGCACCCGGGCGACGTCGGGGTTCACCGCCAGGTCCTGCATGGGGCCGTGACCACCGGGGATGAGTACACCGTCGAAGTCGGCGGGGTCGATGTCCTCCAGCCGGGCGGGCTTTTCCAGCAGGTGGGCTACCCGCTCCAGGTACGCCCTGAACTCGGCCACCTTCTCGACGTCGCCCCCGTTCGTCTCCGGCACCAGGCTGAATTCGTCGGCGACGGGAACCAGTCCGCCGGGGGTGGCGATGGTGACGTTCACTCCGGCCTCGGTGAGCAGGCGGTGCGGCACCACGAACTCCTCGCCCCAGAAGCCGGTGGGGCGTTGACCCCCGTCCCGCAGGCTCCAGGTGCGGGCCGAGGTCAGGATCATAAGAATCGATGACATGTTTACTCCCTGGGTGACGCGGCCCCACAACGGGCCGCGATCGGTGCCGGGCGCGCCACGAACCGCGCCACTGCAACGACCGTACCACCTTCGGTCCTAACGGCAACTCGACAGACATCGCGTGCGTTATTGTCGTAGTAACTTAGCTCATCACCTCGGCATCGGGCCCGAGGTACGGTAGTTTTGTCGCACGAGGAGGTGGTTGACCATGCCGGGAACGGAGGCGGACGCCTGTGCGCCCAGCGTGTGTGACAGCTCGGATCTGATCCTGGGCTTCGTCAACACCCGCCCCACGGGCGACGGACAACCCGAGTTGCTCGACGGCCGGACCGGGCTGGCCGACTGGCTGACCAGAGCCGGCCTCGCCGACGCCGCTCCCTCCGCCACGTACGCCGACGCGGTCGCCGCCCAGGAACTGCGCGCGGCCTTCGTCACGATCCTCCGGTCGCACGCCGGCTGCGTCGACGACGAAACGGCGGTTCCGGACGCCGAGGCATATCTCCAGCGCATCGCGGAGCGCTACCCGCTCACCCCGAGGATCAGTGCCGAGGGCTGCACGCTCGTCGCGTCCCAGTCCGGCGTACCGGGGGCGTTCGGCTCGCTCTTCGCCGCCGTCGCGGACCTCGCCGCCCGGGGCGGCTGGTCGCGGGTGAAGGTGTGCAAGAACTCCTCCTGCCACTCCGGCTTTTTCGACAAGACCCGCAACACCTCCGGCCTCTACTGCAGTGCCGCGTGCGGCTCACAGGCGTCGATGCGCGCGTACCGCAGCCGGCTCAGGACCGGCTAACCGAGCCGCAGCCGGCTCAGGACCGGCTAGCCGAGCCGGATCCGAGCCCTGACCGCCTCGCCGTCCCGCTCGAACTCGGCACCGGCCCGTCGCAGTACACCCAGCGCGGGGGTGTTGTCGGCGGTGGTCTCGGCCACCACCAGGCGGGCGCCGGCACCGACCGCCTCGGCGAGCAGTAGCCGTAACGCGGTGGCGGCGATGCCCTGACCCCGCGCCGACTTGCCGAGCCACATTCCGGTCTCCATCGTCGCCGGCTTTTCGTGGTGACTCATCCGGATCATGCCCACCACGTCACCGTCGACCATGATCGCGAACATCAGCGTACGGGCGGTGCCGTCCAGCCCGTCGAAGCGCGCCCGGTGGAACTCCCGGAACGCCTCCCGGCGCGCGTGCGACCAGCCGGCCGGTGCCTCGACCGGCGGCATCACGTCGTCGGGTTCCGCCTCCGCGACGGCTACAGACAGCAACGGCTCCAGGGTCTGCTCGTCGATCGGCGTCAGTTGTACGTTGCTGCTCACGTTCGGAGTGTTGCCGGCGCGCACCCGCCTCGTCCACCGCTTTGGCCAAGCGCGGCCGTTACGCCAAAAGGCCCTGTCCGGTACAGCCCGCGCGGCTGCATGAACGGCCGGGGCGGTGGTGACCGACAGTAGGCCGGTCACGTCGATCGGCTCCCGTGTCGCTCCGATCTGGGACGGGATCGGCGATAGCGGACGAACGGCCGTCAGCGGTCGAAGCGGCAGAGCGCGGCGGTCGCGTCGTCGTACCGCTTGAAGCGGTGCCGATCCTCGCCGTCGCCGGTGTCCTGCTCGGCGGCGCGGACCCGGCGGATCAACTCGCTCGGCCCCTCGGCGGTGAGCAGGGCCAGCAGGTTGTGCCAGTCGAACAGGCCCAGCTTGTCGACCGCGTACGACGCACCGTCGGTGAGCAGCGCGACCCGGCGTACCCGGTCCGGCCCGGTCAGCGACAACCCGCCGCCGATGGCGTGGTACGCGGCGTCCGGGTCGGCGGCGGCGACCCAGTAGCCGCCCGGGGTGTTCATCTGCTGCCGCTGCCAGGTGACCGAGCGCCGGAACCGCGCCTGCGGGTCGCTGTCGTCGTTGCCCGCCCCGCCCGCGAACGCGGCCGACCTCACCCCGACCATCGTGGTGTCCAACCGGTCGTCGGTGATCACCTGCAACCGGCTGCCCAGGTCCACGACCAGCGGGCTGTCGCAGAGCACCAGGTAGTCGACGTGCTCGCTGCCCTGCCGGATCATGCACACGGTGGACGACGGGGTGCCGGGATGGCCCAGGTCGCACCGGTTGCCGTGGTCACCGCGTACCGCGTCGATCGCGCCCGCGAGGATCTCCATCAGGGTGGCGCCGGGACGGTCCGCGGCCACCAGGCCGATCCGCGCGGCCAGCCTGCGTACGTACCACGCCGGACCGTGTACGCAACCGGTGTCGAAGCCCTCCGGCACGGTCGCCCCGTCGAGTACGCCGACCAGTTGCCCGTACTGGAAGACGTGATCCTCGTTGGCCAGTCGGTCCGGTGCCGCTTCGGAGGCGGACCATACCTGCATCATCCTGGGGTCTCCGGCTCTGCCGCGAGGCAGCGGGGCTGCGCTCGATCGAAGGGGTGTCGAGGAAGTTTCGCCTTGATCCATGTCTACCCGAACGGGCCCGCCACTCTCAGGCAATGAGTCCCTTCCCACCCGCGGAATACCCGCGCAGCCGGCGAAAGTACGTGCCGGGGCGGACGGTTATCGCGAACACGAGGATCCTTCGCCGTCACCGACGGTAGCGTCAAGCGTGAACGGTGTGCCCGCCCACGCCCGGGTGACGACACCGCGCGATTGGGGGGCCAGATGTTGCAGAAGCTGCACGACATGGGGTTGAAGTCGGATCACTGCTACGCGGCGGGCTTCGCGAGCATCGCTCTGTCATTCGGCTGCTGGTTGATGTCCAAGCAGTTCGAGAAGGGTGCGGAGATCGACCGCGCGGACCGCTGGGGCATCTTCGTCGGCGAGTGGGCGCCCACGTTCATCGCGCTCGGCAACGGCCTGCGGACGTACGAGAAGTAACACCGTCCCCGTCCTGCCGCCCGCGTGGTCGGGCGTCAGCGGCGGCGGGTACGGGAGCGGGCGGCGCGCAGCCGGCGCAGCCGGGCCACCAGTACGGGCTCGGCGGCGAGCGCCGCCGGATTGTCCAACAGGGCGTTGAGTAGCTGGTAGTAGCGCGTGGCGGAGAGGTCGAAGGAGTCCCGGATCGCCTGTTCCTTGGCCCCGGCGTGCTTCCACCAGCGCCGCTCGAAGACCAGGATCTCCTGCTCCCGCTCGGTCAGCCCAACGGTCTTCGCAGCCGTAGGCTGCTCGACCGGCTCGGCGTCGTCGGGCTCGCGATCCGGCGACTCCGGGTCGGTCCGGTGTTCCGGGCCGATCCGCTGACCCGGTACGACCGGCGCGGTGGTCGGCGCGGCAGTCTGCGCCGCCGCCGGGTTGTCGTCGTCGGTGGCTGGAGCGTCAGCACCCGGTTTCATGGCGCTCCTCGCAGACCTCGGCAGCCGCACCCGCCGTACGGCCCCACCAGCCTAATCGCGCCCGGCCCGAACTCCCAGATCCCCGAACCGCGAGCTTCGTCGACGAACGGCCCGGATCAGGTGACGTCGCGGCGGCGCATGGACCAGATCGCGGCGGCGAGCACCACCACCGTGCCGATGCCGAAGACCAGGCCCGAGTCCTGCCAGGTGACGACGAGTTCACCCGGTACGCACTCGCCGCCCCGGAAGTTGCACGCGTCGTAGTCGAAGAGGGTCCACCGCTTCTCGAACCAGGCCAGCGCATAGGTGGACAGGACGTACCGGTCACCGAACGGGGTGCCGATCAGGCCCATGATGGTCCGTACGCCGATCTCGCTGACCACGGTGACGCCGACGGCGACGCCGAGCGCCATCGCGGTGTGCCGGCCCAGCGAGGCCAGGCCGAAGGCGATCGCGCCGACCGCGAGCACCAGGCCGACCGCGCGCAGACCGGAGAGCGCGAACGACTCCCAGACCCCCTGCGTCATCTTCCCGGTCACGCCGTCGAACCGGCCGATCAGCCAGAACGCGGCGGTCCACAGCGCACCGAGCACCACGCTGAGGCCGAGCAGCGTGCTGAGCAGCGCGGCCAGCTTGGTGAACAGCACGGTCAGCCGCTTCGGCCGCCAGAGCAGCAGGTTGGTCATCCCGCCGGTGTGCCACTCCGCGCCGATGTACGAGGCGCCGACGACAAAGGCGAACAGCGCCAGGATGCCGGCGAAGATCGCGATGAAGGCGCCGAACTCCTCACGGAACTCGAACTGGTACGGCATGAACCACTGCGCCTGGAAGTTGTCCCGGGTCGGCGCCCACTGCCGCCCGCAGTCGGGCGGGAACTGGTCGGTGCCCGCTCCGGCCGCCTGGGCCGCCTCGCAGGCGCGTACGGATTCCGCGTGGTACCGCATCTGTTCCTGGTACGCCGCCTCGGCCCGGACTTCCGCGGCGGCCACCTGTGCCGGGCCGACCTTGTGGCTGTTCACGGTGAAGGCGATCGCGATGCCGGCCAGCCCGAGGACGAGCAGGGCCAGCATCAGCCGGGTCACCCGGCGCTTGAAGATCCGGCGCAGTTCGGTCGTGTAGAGGCTCATACTCCCCAACCTCCCGGCGTGCCGCCGGATCCGGCGGGTCCTGGATCGGTGCCGGCGCCGCCGACGAGTGCGGACTCGTCGACCTGGCGGTGCTGGCCGGGCACCGGCGCGGTGGCGGTCAGGTCCAGGAAGACGCTCTCCAGGTCGGCGGTGACCGGGGCCAGTTCGCTGACGTAGAGGTTGTGGCCGGCGAGCGTACGGCTGACCCAGGCGGGCTGCTCCACGCCGTAGACCATCAGATGGTCCGGTTCGGTGCTCACCCGTGCACCGGCCTGGGTGAGTGCCTCGGCTGCCAGCGGCAGTTCGCTGGCCGCCTCCAGGCGTACCCGAAGGCCGCTGCCGGCGTGCTGGGCGAGGACCTCGGAGACCGGACCGGCGGCGACCCGCCGGCCGCGCGAGATGATGGTGACGGAGTCGCAGATGAGCTGGACCTCGCCGAGGATGTGGCTGGACAGCACGACGGTCATGCCGGACTCGGCCAGGTTGCGCATCAGCGCCCGCATCTCCCGGATGCCGCCCGGGTCGAGGCCGTTGGCCGGCTCGTCGAGGATCAGCAGTCGGGGGTTCTTCAGCAGGGCGGAGGCGACCGCGAGCCGCTGTTTCATGCCCAGCGAGTAGGACTTGACCCGGTCCTTGCTCCGGTCCCGGAGCCCGACCAGTTCGAGCACCTCGGCGACCCGTGCCTGCGGCACCCCGCCGGCACCGGCCAGCAGGGAGAGGGTGTCCTGTGCGGTGAAGTTCGGGAAGAACTGCGGGCTCTCCACGATCGCGCCGACCGAACCGGCGACGTCGGGCAGGGCGGCCGGCACCTCACGGCCGAGCAGCGCCATCCGGCCGCCGTTGGCCTTGATCAGGCCGAGCAGCGTACGGAGGGTGGTCGTCTTGCCGGAGCCGTTCGGGCCGAGGAAGCCGTGCACCTGCCCCGCCTCGACCAGCATGTCGAATCCGTCCAGGGCGTGCCGGGTGCCACGACGTCTACTCCGGTAGGTCTTCCGCAGACCCTCGATCTCCAGTACGGCCGTCAACGCCGACCTCCCGTGCGAACGGTCATGACTCGCGCCACCGTAGTCGATATATCAGCGGGAGATGCCCCGAACACCCAAAATGCCGATACTGGTCAAGCCGTGATGACGTGTACGCCGGCCTGGCGGAAGCCCTCGACGATCGCGGGGTCCGCCCCGGAGTCGGTCACCAGGGTCTCGACCCGTTCCACCGGGCAGATCCGGGCGAAGGCGTGACCGCCCAGTTTGGACGAGTCCGCGATGATCACCACCCGCTTTGCCCGCGCCACCATCAGGTTGTTCATCGACGCCTCGCCCTCGTGGTGGGCGGCCGCGCCGAGTTGTACGTCGATCGCGTCCACCCCGAGCAGGGCCACGTCCAGGGTGACCTCGCGCAGCAGCGCCCCGCCGAGGGGTCCGACCAGTTCGAACGACTGCGGGCGTACGACACCGCCGGCCACGACGACCTTCATCCGCGAGCGGACCAGCAGTTCGTTGGCGATGTTCAGGGCGTTGGTGACGACGGTGAGCTGTGCGCCGTCGGCGCTGGTGTTGAGGTCCGGGCGTACGGCGAGCGCGCGGGCGACCTCGGTGGTGGTGGTGCCGCCGTTGAGGCCGACCACCGTGCCGGGTGAGACCAGCGCGGCGGCGGCGGTGCCGATGCGTTGCTTCTCGGCCGAGTGCTTGGCCGTCTTGTAGCGCAGCGGCAGGTCGTACGAGACCCCGTTGGCGACCGCGCCACCACGGGTCCGGTTGATCATCTGCTGTTGGGCAAGCTGGTCGAAGTCACGCCGGATGGTCGCCTGCGAGACGTCGAGCCGCGCGGCGGCGTCCTCCACGCTGACCCGGCCGCTCTCGGTCAGCAGCTCCAGCAGGGCGTTCCATCTCGCGTACCGGTCCACCGCGAGCCTCCATGCACGTACGGTGATTGATTGCGTGCACACTAGTGCGCGAAACTACGGTGGCGCAAAGAGAGCGCTTGCGCGAACCTGCGCACAGTTGCCAGGTCGAACATGTTTCGAGCAGAATAACGCGCGAAAGACGTGCGGAACGAACGGTATCGCGCAGCATTTCTCGCCAGCGAGGAGCCCTGATGGCGTACGTCGACGCGGAGATCAACAGCCAGCCCGACTGCTGGTTACAGGCCGCCGCACTCGCCGGCCCATCGGCCGACGCACTTCCCCGACGAGGCGAACGGGTCGCCGTCGTCGGCTGCGGCACCTCCTGGTTCATCGCCATGGCGTACGCGGCCCTGCGCGAACGCGCCGGCCAGGGCGAGACCGACGCGTTCCAGGCGTCGGAGTTCCCCGCCGAGCGCCACTACGACCGGATCATCGCGATCACCCGCTCCGGCACCACCACCGAGGTCCTCGACCTGCTCGCCGCCGTACACGGCCGCACCCCCGCCACGGTCATCGTCGGCGACCCCGACTCACCCGCCGTCGGCCTCGCCAGCGCGGACGTACGGCTGCCCTTCGCCGACGAGCGGTCCGTGGTGCAGACCCGCTTCGCCACCAGCGCGCTCGCGCTGCTGCGGGCACACCTCGGCGAGAACCTCACCGCGCTGGCCCACGACGCCGAGGTGGCCGTACGCGCACCGCTGCCGGTCGACCCGGCCCAGATCGAACAGGCCACCTTCCTCGGCCGGGGCTGGACCATCGGCCTCGCCCAGGAAGCCGCCCTGAAATGCCGGGAGGCGGCCACCTTCTGGTCCGAGGCGTACCCGGCGATGGACTACCGCCACGGCCCGATCGCCATCGCCGGACCCGGCCGCATGGTGTGGGCGTTCGGCGACATCCCGGAGGGGCTGGCCGAGGAGATCGCCGGCACCGGCGCCGCCTTCGTCCACAGTCGCACCAACGGCACCCACACCGTGCTCGGTGACTGGGCCGCCGGCCGTACGCCGCTCGACCCGATGGCCGACCTGATCCTGGCCCAGCGGTTCGCGGTGGCCCTCGCCGTCAGCCGTGGCCTGGACCCGGACACCCCGCGCAACCTCACCCGCTCCGTGGTGCTGACGTGACCGAGGCCGCCCCGGCGGCCCGGTCCACCCGTTCCGCCCATCCCTCCGTGGTGATCGCGCTCGACGTGGGCGGCACCGGCATCAAGTGCGCGCTGGTCCGGCCGGACGGCACCAGCCACCACACCGAACGGCACCCGACCCGCGCAGACCGGGGCCCCGACGCGGTGGTCCAGACCATTCTCGGTGTGGCCGAGGGACTTGCCGACCGGGCCCGCGCCGACGGGCTCGACCCGGTGGCGGTCGGCATCGCGGTGCCCGGGGTGGTGGACGAGGCCGCCGGGGTGGCGGTCTGGTCGGCGAACGTCGGCTTCCGCGACGTACCGCTGCGGGCTCTGGTCACCGAACGCCTCGGGCTGCCGGCGGCGCTCGGCCACGACGTACGCGCGGGCGGCATCGCCGAGGCGCGGATCGGTGCCGGCCAGGGCGGCCGGTACGTGCTCTTCGTCGCCATCGGCACCGGCATCGCCGCAGCCCTCACCATCGACGGTACGGCGTACGTCGGCGCGCACGGCGCGGCCGGTGAACTCGGGCACATCGTCGTCCGGCCGGACGGACCCCGCTGCGGCTGCGGCCAGGTCGGCTGTCTGGAGGCGATCGCCTCGGCCGCCGCCGTCGGCCGCCGTTACACCGAACTGGCCGGTGAACCGGCGAGCGCGGCCGAGGTCGTACGCCGGGCGACGGCCGGGGAGAAGCTCGCCACCCGGATCTGGCAGGAAACCGTCGAGGCGCTCGCCGACGGGCTGCTGATCGCGCAGGCGCTCTACGACCCGGCGGTGGTGGTGGTCGGCGGCGGCCTGGCCGAAGCGGGTGACGAGTTGCTCGTCCCGTTGCGCGCCGCCCTACTCGCCCGGTTGACCTTCCACCGGGAACCAGAGCTGGTACGGGCCGCGCTCGGCGACGAAGCCGGCTGCCTCGGCGCCGCACTGCTCGCCCTCGACGCCCTCAACACCGCCCCCACCCCCGACAGGTAGTAGGAGCCCTCGTGACGGATCGCGTGACTGGCAAGGTGGTTACCCCGACCGGAGTCATCCGGCAGGGGTGTGTGGAACTCGGCGGCGAGCGGATCACCGCGGTCGCCGAGTATCCGTCGATCCGGGACGGAAACTGGATCGTGCCGGGCTTCGTCGACATCCACACCCACGGCGGCGGCGGGCACACGTTCACCACCGGGGACGCCGACGCGGCCCGGGGGGCGGCGAACTTCCACCTCTCCCACGGCACCACCACCCTGCTGGCCAGCCTGGTCAGCTCACCGACCGAGCTGATGCACCAGGCAACGTCGGCGTTCGCGCCGCTGGTCAAGGAGGGGGTGCTCGCCGGCATCCACTTCGAGGGCCCGTACCTGTCGGAAGCTCGGTGCGGGGCGCAGAACCCGGAGTTCCTGCGCGACCCGTCGCTCGACGAACTCGGCGAACTGCTCGACGCTGGCGAGGGCACGATCCGCATGGTCACCATCGCCCCGGAGCGTCCCGGCGCGCTGGAGGCGATCCGGCTGCTGGTCAATCGGGGTGTGGTCGCCGCGGTCGGGCACACCGACGCCACGTACGAGCAGACCATCGCCGCGGTGAACGCGGGGGCGACCGTCGCCACCCACCTGTTCAACGGCATGCGTGCGCCGCACCACCGCGAACCCGGCCCGGTCTTCGCGCTGCTCGGCGCGGCGGGTGTGGTGTGCGAGTTGGTCGCCGACGGTGTCCACCTGCACGACGGCACGCTGAACTTCGCCGCCTCCGTCGGCGGCGCGGACCGGTCCGCCCTAATCACCGACGCGATGGCCGCCGCCGGCATGCCCGACGGCGAGTACGAGCTGGGCGGCCAGACGGTGGTGGTCGCCGACCGGGCGGCCCGGCTTGCCCGGGACGGCGCCATCGCCGGCAGCACGCTCACCATGGACGCCGCCCTGCGCCGCGCGGTCGACGCCGGAATCGCCCTGCCCGACGCCTGCCGGATGGCCTCCACCACCCCCGCCCGCGCCATCGGTCAGGGCGACAACCTGGGCGCCCTCATCCCCGGCCACCGCGCCGACCTGGTCGAACTCGACGAGGACCTGCGGGTCGTCCGCGTGATGCGCGCCGGTGTCTGGCTCTCCTGATCCAGCTCTTCGGCTGGCGGGTCACGGATCTCGTTCGTCGGACCGGTAGGTCTTGCCGAAAGCAGCGAGCCCGCCCACCACGGGTGGACGGGCTCGCTGGCCGACGACCGGACTACGGGGCCGGTACGACGATCGTGATACCGCTGACGGTCTCACCGGCGGTGGTGTGGAGCTGGGTCGGGTATTCGACCACGTCCTCGCTGGCGCTGTAGAACAGCCGGACGTCCTGCGTGTTGAACCCCTTCATGGAGAACGTTCCGTCGGCGCGTACGACCGGCCGGTAGCCGGCGTAGTCACCGGTCGCCGCGTCCACCGCGGTGATCGACACGCACTCCAGGCAGGTGCCGGCGGGCACGGTGACGGTCCCGCTGATGGTGCCCGTCGCGGGCAGCGCGACGTCCAGGGCGGTCGTCGTACCCGCCACCACCTGGACCGGAGTCGCCGACGCGCGGTTGACGCCCCCGCCTGACCAGGTCCACGCGTGCTGGGCGTCGTACGCCGGGAAGGCCAGCTTCCACTGGTACGGGCCCAGGTTGCGGATCGCGTACTGGCCGTCGCTCCAGGTGCAACCGGCGAGCGGGTTCGGCCCGGACGACGCGGACGGGGACGTCGGAGTCGGGCAGACGTTGCCCACCCCCGCACCGGTCACGGCATCCTTGACGAAACCGGCCACGGTGCCGGCACCGTCGAGCTTGACGGACACCTCGATACGCTCGCCGGGCTTCGGCCGGTAGACCTTGGCACGGTCCGGGTCACCCGTGCCGCCCCCAGACTTCGACACCCACTGCGCGCCGTGCACCTGGTCGTACGGGGACACGAAGAGGCGGAAGTGGTCCTGCGCGAACAGGTTCTTCAGCTCGACCTGATTCCCGCAGTGCCCGTTGTCGCCGAGCTCGCTCTGCACCGGGTCGACCATGGTGACGCACGCCCCGTCCACCGGCT
Source organism: Micromonospora sp. NPDC049523 (assembly GCF_040676775.1). NCBI lineage: Bacteria > Bacillati > Actinomycetota > Actinomycetes > Micromonosporales > Micromonosporaceae > Micromonospora > Micromonospora sp. NPDC049523. Next base: position 99,386 of record NZ_JBFAPP010000009.1, read on the forward strand.
CACCGGTGACCGCGTCGACGAAGTTCACCCGCAGGCTGACCGACTTCTCCAGGCGCACCGTTGCCGTCGTCGTGTCGCCCTCGGTCACCGCGACCGGCTCGAAGTGGCCGTTGACGTAGACCTCGTTGGGGTCGAAACCGCCGCCGCGGTAGTCCCCCACCGGCAACTCGCGCACCTTGGCCCGGCCGGTCGCGTCGGTGCAGGTGGTCGCCCAGTTGAGCGGGCCGCCCTGCGGGTAGAAGCAGTAACCGACGATCGGCTGCCGCGTCACCTTGTCGAGCGCTCTGATGGTCAGGTGCCCGACCGGGGGACGGGTGAGGTTGACGGTCGTCGTCGTGTCCGGGTTGACGGTGAACGGGGTGGCGTCCCATTCCGAGCTGGCTCCGTCGTACCAGATCTGCTGCCCGCTCGGCAGGATGAACTTGATCGTGTAGTTGGGCCCGGCCTCGATGTTCGGGAACTGGTAACGCCCCTTGGCATCGGTGCCGGTGTGGGCCACCCAGTTGTTGTTGCGCCGCAGCTCGACCCCGACGTCGGCGAGGCCGCCGCCGTTCTGGGTCACGACCCGGCCGGCGAGGTCGCCGTACTGGATCGGCATCATCGGGATCTGCAGGGTGGCCGGAGCCGTGATGGTGTCAGCCTCCCACTGGTTCTGGTGACCGTTGAGCCACTGCTCGACGTAGCCGCTCGCCATCACCCGTACGACGTAGTCGCCGGTCGCCTCCGGGAACGCGAACATACCGGCGTTGTCGCTGTTGGCGAAGTTCCAGCCGGAGCCGTCCCGGTGCTGGATGACGATTCCCGCACCGGACACCGGTTCGCCGGTCAGCTGGTTGGTGATCGTGCCCTCCAGGCCGGGCCCCTGCGCCGCTGCGAGGGCCGGCGCCGGAAGGTTCGTGGCCAGCAGGCCGGCCATCGCTGCCACGGCAAGCGCGCGCAGCACCGTACTCTTCATTTCTCCCCGCTTCCACCACGCACATGGTCGCCCGCCCGCACGGCGGCCGACCGCACCATCCATCGTGGATGGTGCATTCGGACCGGACGTTAGCAGCGGCGGGCGACACATTTTCGGTCGCGCGGCCTCCCGGTCAGCGACGGGTCCGGCGGGTGGTGACGTGCCAGAGGGCACCTGCCACGAGTACGGCGAGGCCGGTCAGGGTGCTGGCGGGTGGCAGGGTGACGGCGAGGACCAGACAGCCGAGAAGTCCCAGGACGGCCAGGGCTTGTACGGGGAGCCGACGGGTCGGGTCGCGGCCGAGGGTGAGGGCGGCGGCGTTCGTGATCGCGTAGTAGACCAGCACGGTGCAGCTGGAGAAGCCGATGGCCGTACGGAGGTCACCGAGGCCGATCAGGATGATCACCACGCCCGCCACCAGCAGTTCGGCCCGGTGCGGGACCCGTCGACGGGGATGTACGGCGGCCAGCGCACCGGGCAGGTCACGGCGTCGGGCCATCGCCAGCATGGTCCGGCCGACCCCGGCGACCAGGGCCAGCAGTACGCCGATGACGGCGATCCCCGCGCCGACGCGTACCGGCCAGGCGAGGGCGGGCAGGCCGGCGGCGCTCACCACGTCGGCGAGCGGTGCCGACGAGGTCGCGAGCCGGTCGGCGCCGAGCACGGACAGGGTCACCGCGGCGAGGCTCAGGTAGACCAGCAGCACCAGCCCGAGTGCGAGCGGCACCGCGCGCGGGATGGTCCGCTCGGGGTCGCGTACCTCCTCGCCGAGGGTGGCGATCCGGGCGTACCCGGCGAAGGCGAAGAAGAGCAGCCCGGCCGCGCCGAGTACGCCGTACCCGCTGCTGCCGGCGGTGTCGGCGAGCCTGGCCAGGTCGGCGGAGCCGGCGGTGAGGCCGATGACCGCGACCGCGCCGAGCACGACGAGGGTGGTGGCGACCAGCCAGCGGGTGGCGCGGGCGGTCTTGGCGATGCCGCCGAGGTTCACCGCGGTGACGGCGAGCACGGCGACCACCGCGACGATCCGGGCCTGCCCCGGCCAGAGATACGCGCCGATGGTGAACGCCATCGCCGCGCAGCTCGCGGTCTTGCCGGTGATGAAGGCCCAGCCGGCGAGGAAACCGGCGAGGTCGCCGAGCCGTTCCCGGCCGTAGACGTAGGTGCCGCCGGATTCGGGGTAGCGGGCGGCGAGCCGGGCGGAGCTGGTCGCGTTGCACCAGGCGACGACGGCGGCGAGGGCGAGCGCGATCAGCAGGCCGGTGCCGCTGCCGGCGGCGGCGGTCGCGGGGGCGAAGACCACGAAGACGCCCGCGCCGAGCATCGAGCCGAGTCCGATGACAACCGCGTCGGGTACGCCGAGCCGCCGGTCGAGCTGCGCCGATGCTGCCCGCTGTTGTTCCACGGGCGGCAGCCTAGGAGGTGGAGGTGAACACTCCGGGTCGGTCGACGTGGCCGGGCAACCTCGGCAGCGGGATGTCGTCCCAGGGCACGCGGGTGAGGATCCGGTCGACGAAGAGGCCGAGCAGGAGCCCGGCGACGCTGTCGGTGATCCAGTGGAAGCTCAGGTAGGTGGTGGTGCAGAAGACGATCGCCGGGGGCGCGATCCGGATCGCCAGCGCCAGGCCCGCGGGCGGGTCCGGTCGGCCCAGCGTACGCAGCAGCGCGACCAGGAGCAGGGAGATCACGCCGTACCAGACGATGGCGTTGGCGACGTGCCCGGACGGGTAGGACATGCTGTATTCGTCGACCGGCAGGTGGCTGTTGAAGATCTTGACCGACTCTTCGGGCGGCAGTTCGGAGCTTGGCGCGGCCCGGTCGGTCCAGACCTTGAACGGCCCGATGGTGACGTACGTGGCGACGAACGCGGCGGCGACCACCAGCAGGGGGCGGATCGAGCGCGAGCGCAGGCCGGTGGCGATGGCGAGGATCGCGGCGAGCGGGGTGAGCAGCCAGCCGCCCTGGCCGAGGTAGTTGAACACCCGGGCGATCCAGTACGCGACGTCGGGGCGGTGGGTGTCGCTCCACTCGCGTACGGACTGGTCGATGCCGTAGAGATGGCCGTTGGCGAGGGCGAGGGTGATGCCGGCCAGGCCGATCAGCAGCAGGGCGTCGAACCACCAGCCGGCCGGGTACACCGGTCGCAGCCGCAGCGCCGATCGCCGTACCGTTTCGGTCCCCCGCCCGCTCTCTCGCACCCGCCCACGCTACCGCGCCCCCACCCACACCCCTCATGCGCGCACAGGACCTCCCCGGGTTCGGCGCGGGATCGACACGGATCCGGGTGTGTGTGACGGGCCACGGTGGGGGGTGGTACGAGGGGTGGAGGCGGCATGCTTGGGGTCGTGCGCATCACTTCGGCCCTCGTTGACCCGGCGCTGCTCGACCTACCGTGGTCGACGCCGCTGGAGCAGTGGCCGGCCGACCATCTGGTGGCACTTCCGCAGGGTATATCCCGGCATATCGTACGTTTCGTACGCCTCGCCAACACCGTGTACGCGGTCAAGGAAACCGGGGAACGGGTCGCCGAACGCGAGTACGACCTGCTCCGCGCCCTGGAACGGATCGACTTCCCGTCCGTGCAGGCGATCGCCATCGTCGCCGACCGGCAGGACCAGCACGGAGAGCCGCTGGACCCCGTACTGATCACGAAGCATCTGCAGTTCTCGCTGCCGTACCGGGCGCTGTTCTCGCACACGCTGCGCCCGGAGACGATGACCCGGCTGCTGGACGCGCTCGCCGCGCTGATCGTACGGATGCACCTGACCGGTTTCTTCTGGGGCGACTGCTCGCTGTCGAACACCCTGTTCCGCCGGGACGCCGGTGCGTTCGCCGCCTACCTGGTCGACGCCGAGACCGGCGCGCTGCGTACGCAACTGTCGAACGGGCAGCGCAGCGAGGACATCGAGATCGCCCGGGTGAACATCTTCGGCGAGGCGCTCGACCTCCAGGCCGCGGGGCTGCTGCACGAGGCGATCGACCCGGAGGAGGTCGCCGACCAGGTGGCGGAACGCTACCAGCGGCTCTGGCACGAGATCACGTACGAGCAGCAGGTGGAACGGGACGACCGGCACGACATCGAAGGCCGGATCCGGCGACTGAACGACATGGGCTTCGACGTCGCCGAGGTGGCGATGTCCCTCGTGGACAACGGGCGCTACCTGGTCCGGCCGAAGGTGGTCGACGCGGGTTACCACAGCCGGCGACTGCTCCGGCTGACCGGGCTCGACGCCGAGGAGAACCAGGCCCGACGCCTGCTCAACGACCTGGACACCTACCGCGCCGAGAGCGACCTGTCCGACGAGCAACAGTCCGCGCACCGCTGGCTGACCGAGGTCTTCGAACCCGTCGTACGGGCGGTGCCGGGCCATCTGCGCAAGAAACTGGAGCCGGCGGAACTGTTCGTCCAGGTGATCGAGCACCGGTGGCGGCTCTCCGAGCAGGCCGGGCGGGACGTGGGTCTGGCGCCCGCGGTGCAGTCGTTCCTCGCCGACGTACTGGTCCACCGCCCGGACGAACAGGCCGTGCTCGGCGTACCCGTACCAGCCATCACGGCATAGGAACCACTGGCAGGGACTTAACCCTGGAGTTAAGATCTAGGGGTGGGCGGATGGCAGATCCTGCTGGTCGAGGACGTTGCGGCGTGGTTCAACGACTTGACCAAGAACGATCCCAACACGGCCGATCTCGTCGAAGACGCAATCGACCGCCTGGCATCGGAAGGACCTGTGCTCGGTCGCCCGCTGGTCGATCGGGTGAAGAACTCGCGGCATCACAACATGAAGGAGTTGCGGCCAGGATCAACGGGATCCAGCGAAGTTCGGATCTTGTTCGTCTTCGACCCGGTACGACGAGCAGTGCTACTCGTCGCCGGCGACAAGGCCGGTAACTGGCGCGGCTGGTACGAGACCGCAATACCCCTCGCCGACAGCCGCTACGACATCCATCTGGCCGAACTGGAAACGAGGAACTATCAATGAGCGCCGTATCGTGGGACGAAGCCAAGCGTCGCGCCGAGGACATCCGTCGCGCCGCAGGCCATCCGATCCGTACCGACGCCGAGCGCGCCGCCGGCCAGCAGCGCTTGGACGACGAAATCCACGCGTATCGGCTGGCAGAGGTGCGCCGCAACCGTGCTCTCACCCAACGCGAGGTGGCCGAGGTCATGGGAGTTTCTGGTCCCCGGGTCTCCGATGTCGAACGCGGGAAACTCGACACGGTGTCGGTATCCGTCCTCCGTGCCTACGTCGAAGCCCTCGGCGGACGCCTCCGCGTCACTGCCGAATTCGACGACTCCACCTACCTCGTCGCCTGAGCATTCAGCGGCGAAAAGCCCACCGTCAGGGGTACGGCCTGGAGGTGCTGGCGCGGCCGAGTGCGTCTGCCGTACCCCACGGCCCGGGGACACGGAGCAGGGCGATTTGCCCCAGGCCGGGCGGCAGGGCGGCGTTGACCACCAGGTGGCCCCCGTGTGCGTCCAGACCGAGGACGGTACGCAGCAGCGACAGCACCGCCCCGGCCGACCAGCCCTGCGGACTCGTGGCGGTGGGATAGCGCACCGGTGCCATGGTGAGTTCGCGGTCGTAGCCGGTGAACGCCTCCGGCAGCCGCCCCTGGAAGTAGCGCGCGGCCTCGAACATCGCCATGGCGATGGTTCCCGCCTCTTTCGCGAACCCGTAGCGGCGCAGACCCTCGGCGATGATCGAGTTGTCGTACGGCCAGACGGCACCGACGTGGTAACCGACCGGATTGTGCTTCGCCTCCCCGGCGGCGAGCGTGCGCACTCCCCAGCCGGAGAAGAGCCGTGGCCCGAGCAGGTGGTCAGCCACGGCTTGCGCCCGGTTCTGGTCGACGATGCCGCTCCAGAGCAGGTGTCCCAGGTTCGACGCGAGCGCGTCCACCTGGCTGCCGTCGGCCTCCAGCGCCAGCGCGTAGTACCCCCGATCCGGCATCCAGAAGTCCCGGTCGAACCGATCCCGCAGCTCACCGGCCTGCTGTTCCAGCCGGTCGGCGTACCCGGGGTCGCCCCAGAAGGTACGGGCCAGCCGGGCACCGCGCATCTTCGCGTCGTACACGTAGCCCTGCACCTCGCAGGTGGCCCGGGGGAAGCCGGGCAGCCGGCCGTCGGCGTAGCAGATCGCCAGCTCGGATTCCTTCCAGGACTGGTTGGGCTGCTCGCCCGCCGCCCGTGGAGGTTGGTACCAGAGGTAGCCGTCGCCGACCAGGTCGCCCCACTCGTCGATCCACCGCAACGCGGCGCGTGCCTCCTTCTCCAGTTCGCGGACCACCGCCGCGTCGCCGGTCCAGCGCTCGTACTCGTCGAGTAGGACCACGAACAGCGGCGTCGAGTCGACCGAGCCGAAATACCGGGCGTTCGGGGTTTCCTGGAAAGCGGCGGCCTCGTTCCATCTGGTCAGGTGGAGGATCTTCCCCGGCTGCTCCTCCCGGAAGTCGTCGAGCTTGGTCCCCTGGAAGGTCGCCAGGGTCCGGAGTGTGGTCGCTGCCAGCTCCGGCAGGTACGGCAGCGACTGGATGCTGGTGATGATGTTCTGCCGACCGACAATCGTGTTCAGCCAGGGCAGGCCCGCGGCCGGATACCATCCGCTCGCGTCGAATCCCGGGAGCCGTAGCGCGGCCAGGTCGACCAGACTCCGCTGGTACGCCTCGGTGAGCGGGTCGAAATCACACTCCAGCCGGGGCGCCTGCGCGATCCACCGGTCCAGTTCCTCCCGCATCCCCTCTTTTGTCCTGCGGATCAGGGCATCCTTGCCGTGGACGTCCTCGGCGTCCGGCGGGCGAAGGTCGGTCACCACCTGCAACTGGGTGGACCAGCTTCCCTGCGAGGGGATCCGGACGGTGAAGGTCATCCCGTCCTGGTCGATCTCCGCCGCCTCACTGGTCTGGATGACGGTCGCCCGGTGGAAGTTCTCACGGACGTAGAACAGGCGGAGGTATCGGTCACCGATCTGGTGGTCGAACCGGCCCTTCTTCACCCGTTTCGAATCATCGGGTACGCCAGGTTGGCTGATCATGTCGACGTCGACGAAGTCGCTCGCCACCTCCAGCCGGATCGTCACCTCGGCCGGCTCCTCGCCGCTGTTCAGGATGCTCAGCTTCTCCGCGAGACCGCCCACGATCGACCGGTGGCGCATCACGGATAGGGACGAACTGACGTAGTGCGTAGGTTCTCCGGGCACGAGGAAGAATTTCGCCTCGAAATACTGCAGGTCGTCGACGGAGAGCGGCGTCAGGCGCTCTCCGTTGATCGTCACAATCCACTTGGACAGGAAGCGGGTGTCGAGGAAGTACAGCCCGGCCGGCTCGCCCGGAGCCGGGGCCACGTCTCCGTTGCGCTCGCTGACGATGTAGGTCAGCCCCTCCAGGATCGAGATCTGGTTAGCGTGCACGGTCCTGGCCGTCCTCGACGTGATGGCGCCCGCCCCTGCCGGTGACCCGCTCGGGCCCGTGCGAGTCGGGCGGGCCGGGCAGCAGGCGTTCGAAGTAGGTCAGGATCCGCTGCGACCCATGAAACGCCAGGTCGTTTCGCATCAGGGCCGTTGTCACGTCGCCGCCGGTCACCAGCCCGTCGAAGACCGCGCCGTCGGCGACAAGCACGCAGTCCGCCTCTCGCTCACCGTCGGGCCAGACCGAGATGCCGTCCTCACCAAGGGTGAGATACCAACTGGCCATGCCGTCCGGGCGGCGCAGGTCGAGGCGTACGGTCGCCGAGAAGCCGTGGGGCAGCAGGTGCGCACGCTGCCGCGCCGGACCCGCGAAGTACTCCGCCGTCGGGTCCACCCACTCGCCTCCCTCCCACCTGGCCACCCGGCCCGGTGGGGCGCCGAGCGGATACGGGTCAGGGTCAGCCTGACCCGGCGGAGGTCGCTCCCGCATCACCCTGATGGGATGAACTGGTCTTTCATTCGACGGCTGGACGCAGTCGGGCGGTCCAGTAGGTCAGGTCGGAGTGGTGCTCGACCAGGCTGATCGGTTCTCCGCACGCATCCTGGATCAGGCTGGCCGCCTCGTCCAGGTCGCCCGGGTTGTGGTCCCAGTCGCCGTTCCGGAACATCCGCAGTCCCACGTCCGTACGGTCGTAGCCGATCTTCTCGGCGGCCTCGGGCGGCACCAGCACGATCGTGTACCGGCCCGCCTCGACCTCGGCCTCACTCGGCTGTGGCTCCTCCGGCCGCCCGCGCCGGAACCGCTCCAGCACCGACTCGATCGGCCCAGGCGAGTCCGCCGGGTCGTACGGGTGCGCCCAGGGCGGCACGTAGCGGTACGGCTTGAGATCGCTCATGTTGACGCTCCTCACACAGATGATCACCATGAGGTTGCTTGTCACCGCAATTTGCGATTAGGTTGGCGTTCTGGCGTACGGATGTCAATACCCCCGGGGTGGAGGCGAGCGGGCATGCCGAAGCAGAACGCACCGACCGTTGTCGGTCGTGGACTCGGCGGTGAGCTGCGACAACTGCGCAAGGCCAAGGGCCTGACCGGCGCCGCCGTCAGCGCACAGCTCGGCTGGCAGGCGTCCCGACTGTCCCGAATGGAGACCGGCCAGCAGGGCATCCCGCCGGAGGACGTCGCCTCGTTGCTCGTGATCTACGGTGTGATCGGCGACGAACGCAAGCGCCTGCTCGCCATGTCCGAACGCGGCAAGGACCGAGGCTGGTGGGAGACGTACGGGTCGGGGCTAACACCCTGGTCGCGTACGTTCATCCGCTTCGAAACCGAGGCGATCCGAATCACCAGTTGGCAGCCGATGCTTGTGCCCGGTCTGCTCCAGGTTCCCGACTACACCAAGGCGATCATGCGGGCCTGTGATGTACCCGATGCGGATGCCCAGATCAGGGTTGCGGCGAGACTCGGGCGGCAGGCGATCCTGTCCCGTGACGAGCCACCCGAGTTGCACGTCATCGTGGATGAGTCCGCCCTACGCCGGGTGCTTGGTGGGCCAAGGGTGATGGTCCGGCAACTTCGGCACCTGGTCGAGGCTGCCGAGCGGCCCAACGTGACGTTGTCCGTACTGCCGTTCGGCGTTGGCGGGCACATCGGCGTGGACGGGCCGTTTGTCATCCTCGACTTCGTCCGTGACCCGGCCGTCGTGCACCTGGAGCACAGGATGTCGAGCCTCTTCCTGGAGGAGCCGTCGCAGGTCGATGCCTTCCGACGCTCGGCGGATAAGCTGGCGAAGATGGCGCTCAGCCCGGCCAGGTCGGTGGAGTTCGTTGCGCGCATCGCAACGGAGCACGAACGAGAGTGAGGCCCTGATGGTCGCTGCGGATCTCGGTGACGTGGTCTGGCGCAAGTCCAGCCGCAGCGGCTCCGACACCGACTGCGTCGAGGTCGCCGAACTACCGCACACCATCGCCGTACGCGACTCCAAGGATCCGGGTGGGCCCGTACTCAGCTTCGGGCGCATGTCGTGGGCTCACTTCGCCACCCGCACCCCTACCACCGGTCCCGACTGAACGCCTTACCCGGCTCTCCTACAGCTCGGCCACACTGGCCCAGGTCCGGTGGAGTTCGTTGCACGCAAGCACGCCCACAACGAGGGCCCTCGATGACCGAGTGGCCCGCCGCAAGATAGGAGTTACGAAATGCTCTTTAGGCAATCTGTTCCCTATTCATATCCATCAGATCGGGATCACGGTTGAGTAACTCCCCCTCAAACCGCTCCCAGCCATGATCCGCAACGAATTTCGCCTCACCAGAAGTGATGGGGATTAGCCATGCGATAGCTACCGAATCACCATTCTCAACGACGACGGACTTGAAGTCCGCGTCATAGTAAACGGGGAGCGCTGCATACAGAGAGACGAAACCGGAACCGCCGACGATGTCTTCCGGTAAAGGTATAACGTTGCCGCGAAGCACCGCTTCGCGGGTATCCAGGCACCTTGACGCGACAAATTCCAAAGCGCGAGGGAAAATACTCCGCGAAATGTCCTCAGGACCGTGCTCGGCGGCAATGAACTCCAGGAAGAGGTGCGCGTCGTGACCAGGACGGTGCAGCGGCACACGACTGAGCCCCACGGTGGCGTAGCCGGTGGTATCCGCGAAGAGGCCACCGGTTAGGCGGGCCACGTTGACTGTTGGCAGCCCTTCACGGGCAGCGCCCTTCCAGCCACCGGCCAGCTGTCCCAGGCGACGTTCGAGATGATCGATCAGTATGGGCACCCCGATACCCTACCCGTCCTGCCGATTACCGGCACCTCGGTTGCACGGTATGCATTCTATTCGCACATCCTTCTGATATTCGTCCAGGAAATCCGCACGACTCATGCCCTCTGGATATAGGCGATTCGTGTGCGCCGTGGGGTAATGGCCCATATCGCCGGATGGCTGACCGGCCGTCGGATTACGGAAAACTTCGCCCACGCAATTCGGACCCTGGCGTGGACACATTACGCCGCCGTTGGGCCCCGGGGTACCGTCCGCCCAGGCGTCATTCGTTGTGTCTGCACGCCAACCGCCCCGACTCGTCGTGTAACCGGGCGCATTCGTACCACGTACCATGCCATTGGCGTCCACCGCGCCCGGGACGGGCGTATTGGGATTTGCCAAGAACTGCCCATTAGGCCCGATCGGTCGCCCACCAGTGGCACATTGACATGCCGCACTGTGGCCATCTTCGCCACCGCCGCAGTTATGCACCAGCACGGGTTCGTCGCCGGCTACCACATAGTACGTGTGGATGTCGGCGACCGTGAGGTCGCGCATCTCCTTGGCGCCGTCGTAGTTGACGACCTTGTCGACGACGACCTTGTCCCCGTCAGCCGTACGAAGTTCGTGGCCGACGGTCAGCTCGGAGGCGTTGACCCAGGTGTCGGTCGTCTCGTCCCAGAACGGGTGGTTCGCGGTCGTCTGCAACACCACCGCCGCGGCCAACCCAGCGACCGCCGCCGCGACCTTCACACCCAACTTGCTCGGGCTCTTCTTCTTGTCCTCGATCCGAGTGACCGTCACATCGGTCAACTCGGTGTCGGTGTTGCGGTGCAACTCGGTCACCGGCTTGGCCAGCGACACCCCCGTCTCCGGGTCGGTCGCGACCACCTGGTCACCGACGTTGACGTCCTCGATCGGGCGGGTCGAACCATCCGCCATCAACACCGGCGTCGCAGGGTCGAAGCTGTGCTTCTTCCCCTTCGGCTTCGAGTTGGTTGAACAACCAGCCCCGCCGCCACCCTTGAGGTCGATCAGGTTCAACCCCGGCACCATGCCGGACAGGGCGCTCTTCGGATCGATCCGACCCGTCGTCAACGCCTGGTTGATGACCTCGTCGACACCGTTCTCCGTCGCCTCGGTCGCCAACCGGCCCAGCAGACCCGAACCAAGCCGGGTACCGACCGCCGCCGCCGCTTTACCGGCGAGCAACCCACCCGCACCACCAGCCAGCCCCGACAACGCACCCGTACCCAACGAACCGAGCGCGTCACCCATCGAGTTGATGTCACCCTGCGCGGCGTCCTTCGCCAGGTTGATCAACGCACCCGCGCCGACCATGCACGCCACCGCACCCACACCCGCAGTCACCGCGGTGCAGGCCATCCCGGCGAGGATCGCCCCACCGATCGCGGCGAACTCCAGCAACGTGTCCTTGTTCGCCGCCGCCCACTTACTCACCGCAGAGAACGAGTCCTTCAACGCGGTCGCCGCCACCACCAGCGGACGCGCCGCCTTCGCGACGACCTGTTTACCAGCCTGTTTCACCACGTTGACGGTTTTCTTGACCACCTTCTTCGCCTGATCGACCTTTTTCGCCACATACTTGCGGCCCTGGTCGACCTTCTTCTTCACCGCCTTGACGACCTTCTTCGTCGCCGACTTCGCGACGGTGACGACCTTCTTCGCCACCGACACAACCTTCTTCGCCACCGACACGACGGCCTTCACCACCACCGTGGCAACGGCTTTCGCCGCCGTGTACACGTACGACGCGGCACGCGTAACGGTCGACGCGACCGCCTTCGCCGCGCCGGAGATCTTCTTACCGATCGACTTCAGCGGGTTGCCCCAGTGGCCGGTCGGGTCGGTGACCGTCAACGGGTTCGCGTCGCCGTACTGGTAGCGGTTGGCGTTGATCGAGTCCGGCACCGGGGAGTTCGACGCTGTGTCGCGGGTGTCGAACTGACCCGTGTCGGTGTTGTACCAGCGGGCGTGCATGTTGACCCGGCTCGTCGCCGCGTCACTCCACTCCGACTGGTACCCGAGCGCACCGATCAACGCCGACTCGGCCACGACCTTGCCCAACGGGTCGTACGTCGACGAACCCCGCAGCGTCGTGTCCGTCGCGATGAACTGACCGATCACATCGGTATGCAGGTCCGTCCAGACATACCGCCGGTTGTTGTTGACCGCCACACCCAACAACCCGCCACCCGGATCACGGGTATACAACGACGTACCATCCGCGGCCAGGTCGTTGCCCAGACCCGCGTACGCCCACCCGGGCCGCACCGCCCGACCCAACGCGTCATAGTCGTACGTCCGCGTCGCCGTCGCCGAACCCTGCGAACGCACCTGCCCGAACGCATCCGTCTGCGTCGCCACACCCCCAGCCGAGGCAAGCGTGCCCCGGGCGGTGTAGACGTAACTCGCCCCGTCGGCCGTCAACAACCGGTTCCGCTGGTCGTACGTGAACAGCTTGCTGCCGTTCTGCACCCGGTTGCCGGCCTTGTCGTACGCGTACACGGTTGTCGCCGTGCCGTTGTTCCACGACGTCAACCGGTCGGCGAGGTCGTAGCTGTACGTGTTCGACGCCGAACCAGCGAAACCGACCGTCGACTTCGACACCATGTTGCTGTTGGCGTCCCAGCCGTACGACACCTTCGCGATCGACCCACCGGCGGGGTTCTTCAACTCGTCGACGGTCTGCCGCTGCAGGCCGTCGTAGCTGAAGTTGCGGGTGTTGCCCGTCCCCCCGTAGGTGATCTTGGAGACCTGGTTCATGTTGTTGTACAGCGTCGTGAGCTGCACACCGGCCGTCGGGTTCGCGACCGACGCGAGCCGCCCGGCGCCGTCGTAGCCGTAGGACGTGCTGCCGGCCGCGTCGACCCGGGAGGCGAGCTGCCCGTCCGAGTTGTAGCCGAAGGTCGAGTTGCCGCCCGGGCCGGTGATCGTGCGGGGCAGGTCACGGTCGTCGTAGGTGAGGGTGTTCGCCCCACCCGGGCCGGAGAACGAGGTCATCCGACCGGCCACGTCGTAGTCGAAGACCCGGTCCGCGGCGGTCGCCTCGGCCCCCGCCCCGACCTGCCGCTTCACCTGGCCCATCACGTCGTAGGTGCTGGTCACCGAGACGTTGCCGGGCATCACCTGGGAAACCGGTCGCCCGGCCTTGTCGTACTTGACGGTGAAGGTCCGGTCGGCCGGGGCCGCGTGCGCCGTCGTCGACGGCTCGATCTGCGACTCCGGCAAACCCCAACTGTTGTACGTGGTGAGGAACGAGCCACCCCGACCGTCGGTGAACCGGGTCCGGTTGCCGGCCAGGTCGTACCCGAAGGTGGTCTGGATCGCGTCCGACCCGGAGATCGGTTGGAGTTGCCGGGTCAGCATGCCGGTCGCGTCGTACTCGAAGGTGGTCGTGGTGCCCCGGCCGTCCACGGACGCGACCACGTTGCCGGCCCGGTCGTACCTGCTCGACTCCGACGACAGCAACGTGCCGGTGGCGCTGTACGAACCGCTCGCGGTCGCCCGTCCGGCCAGGTCGTACGTGGTGGTGCTGTACGTGCCGTCCGGCATCGTCGTCCGGATCGGCCGACCGGCACCGTCGTAGCGGTACTCGGTGACGTTGTTCGCCCCGTCCTTGACCGTCAACGTCTCACCGAGCCCGTTGTACGTGGTCGAGGTGGTCACCTGCGAGGGGCTCTTGACCTGCGACACCCAGCCACCCGGGGCGTACGAGTAGGTGGTGGTGTAGTTCGTCGCGTCCTGGCGGACCACCTCGGTCGAGGTGAGCTGCCGGCCCAGGTAGTCGTAGGTGGAGGTGCTGACCGCGCCGGACGGGTCGGTCTGCGACAGCGGATCGCCGAGCAGGTCGTAGGTGAACGTACTGGCACCGTCGTTCGGCGCGATCACCTTCGAGGTACGACCGAGCTGGTCGTACTCGTAGCGGGTGCTGTTGCCGAGCGGGTCGGTGGTCTTGGTGAGCTGCCCCAGGTCGTCGTACTCGCTGGTGGTCTCCGCGACGACTGGCGTGGACGATCCGGGCGCGGTGTAACTCGGGGACTTCTGCGAGATCACCCGTCCGGCCCGGTCGTAACCGGTCACCGACCAGTTGCCGTTCGGGTCCTTGCTGTCGGTCGGCTCGCCGAACGTGTTGTACCCGGCCCAGGAAACCGCGTTCGCCAGCGCCGAACCCTGCGTCGCCGACTCCGCCATCACGGCCGGCGCGGTCGTCTTGACCGCCTGGTCGGCCTCGTCGTACGAGTGGTAGGTGGTGTTGCCGTTCGGGTCGGTGCTCGCCTTCGTGTTGCCGTTCTGGTCCAGCTTCACCGAGCTGCGTACGACGTGCGCGTCCGCCGCCGGCAGCGTGCCGCCGTACACCTGCGCCACCTGAGCCGGCGTCAGCGCCTGCTGGTACGCCTGTACGTCGTTGATCGAACCGGGCCAGTAGTCCGACAGCTGTCCCGCGTACTTTCCCCGTCCGATGGTGAAGGCGCCCTTGGACGACCAGACGGAGGAGGTCGGCACGGTGCCTTCGAGCTGCCCGTTGACGTACATCGAGATGTTGCCGGCACCCGCGTCGTAGACACCGGCCAGGTGGGTCCAGGCGCCGACGACGGGCACCGAGGTGGAGTAGACGAACGCGCCCGTCTGTCCGACCACGTCGCTGTCGGCGGTCATCAGACCCCAACGATTCGTCTGGAGGATGTACCCCAGTGAGAAGGCGGACGTCTGCTCGCCGGCCTGCGTGACGGCGAAATAGTTCCACCCCACGCTCTGCAACTTCACCCAGGCGGAGACGGTGTAGCTGCGAGCGCTGTCGACCACCGGACCGTCGGTGACAAGGGCGCTTCCGTCGAACGTCGCGGATCCGCCGCGCTCGGGCGACCAGCCCACCGGGCCGACCGCGGTGGCCGCGCTGTTACCACTGGTGTCGGCGGCGGTCGTCCCGGAGGTCTCGTCGAGTCGCCAGCGACCGACCGGGGTCGGTGCGGTCGACGGGTACGTGGTCTCGGCCACCGCCCGACCGTTGTGGTCGTACAGTGCCTCGGACCGGGCGACCACGCCGTTCGGGTCGGACTCGACCGTGGTGATGACGTTGTTGTCGCGGTCGTAGCCGAGGGTCGTGGTCCGGTTGACGCCGTTCGGGTCGGCGGTGGAGGAGGTCTGCCGGTTCGCGGCGTCGTACACCGAGGTGTTGACGGTGACGCCGTTGTTCGTCGCCTGCCTCACCACGTTGCCGGCGGCGTCGTAGGTGTTCTCCTCGACCACGAACGTGCTGGTGCCGTCGGAACGGACGATCTTCGCGGTCAGCCCGTTGTCGGTGTACGTGTACGAGGTCGTCCAGCCCATCGCGTCGGTCTCGGTGGCGAGACGTCCGGCCGGGTCGTACTGCTTCGTGACGGTGACCAGGTTCTGCGCCGGGCTCGGGTTGTTCGGGTCACCGGTGAAGCCGACCACCGTCGTGGTCAGCAGGTTGCCCCTGATGTCGTACGCGTTCGCGGTGATGCCGCCGTCCGGCTCGGTCTCCTTGACCACGTTGCCGTACGCGTCGTACTCGAACCTGGTTGTCGCGTCGGCCCCGTTCGTGACCGAGGTTTCCTGCCCGTAGCCGTTGAACACGTGCGTCTCGGTCCGGGACGCGTCGCCGCCGGTGAGGTCGGCGGTCGTCTCGGAGAGGATGCTGCCGTCCGGGTCGTACGAGGTGGTGGTCTTCGCCGTGTGCACCGCGCCGGTGACCCGGTTGGTCACGGCGGGCTCGGTCTGCGTGACCCGCCGACCCTGGCGGTCGTACGTGTTCACGGTGGTCAGACCGGCCGGGTAGGTGTCGGTGATGTCGGTTTCGGTGAGCCGGCGGCCGAGGCCGTCGTAGGTGAACCGGGTGATCTTGCCGACCGGGTCGACCACCTCGGCGACGTCACCGCTGGCGAAGTAGCGGACGGTCTGCTTCGCCCCGCCCGGCGTGGTGACCGTGGTCGGCAGTCCGCCCGGCGCGATCCCGCCGGCATAGCCGGCCACCGTCGTGCCATCGGTGTACGTGGTCGCGGTGACCCGCCCGAGCGGGTCCGTGATCGTCGTCTGGTTGCCCTTGGCGTCGTAACCGAACTTCGTCAGGTAGGTGTTGTCGGTCGCCGACGCCGACCGCCCGTCCCGGGTTTCCAGCAGCAGGTCGTTACGGGCGTCCGGCGGCAGGTTGGTGCTGGTGGCGTCCGGGAAGTAGGTGTAGTAGATCGACGAGCACTTGTTCGTCGCCTGGTCTTGGCAGGTGATCTTCTGCTTGGTGTTGCCCCGGACGTCCTGCAGATCCTGGGTCCAGACACCGCGCGGGTCGTAGACCAGGCTGCTGTAGCCGCCGACGTCGTAGCCGAATTTGGTGGTGTTGCCCATGCCGTCGGTCTGCGCGACGATCCGGTTGCCGTTGACCAGGTCGTAGCTGTAGGAGACCTCTTCGCCGGTCGGACCGGTCACTGTCGTCGTGGAAACCGGCATCGGGATGGTCGTGGCCACCCCGGAAACCAGCGTGATCGCCACCGGGATGGTCTGCTTCGACGCGTCGAAGTGCGCCTGGACCTGTGCCGCCGACAGTTGGCTGGGGTAGTACGCCAACTCCGCCATCCGACCGTTGAGGTAGGCGGTCGTGTTGGGCGTGAGGCCGGACAGACCCGTACCCGTCGCGCCGGCTCCGGCGTACGAGAACGCCTGGGCGGTCGCGGTCAGCGGGGTAGTGCCGGTGGAGCCGTCGACGCGGACGCCGTCCAGGTAGAGCACCTGGCTGTCTCCGTTGGACGTCAGCACCGCGTGGTGCCACTGGCCGTCGTTGACGGGCACGGAGGAGGTGAGCGACTGGGTCCACTGCTGCGCCGGGGTTCCATTGCAGGGGTAGATCTGCAACTGGGTCCGGTCCACGTTTGAATTGCCGGGATTATCAAGACACTTACCCGACAACACGTTGCGCAGCCCGCCGTTGATCGGCTCCCACTGCTGGCTCGGCCCACCGTCACAGGTGAAGAGCACGATCTTGGTCAGGTCAGCCGTGCCGTGGTTGAGCAGGTCCAGACACTTGCCCGCGGTCCGGATGGTCCTGTCCGGGTGGACCGACAAGTTCTGTGGTTCGTGGCCACCGCAGGTGTAGAGCTGGATCGGGTTGAGGTCGTTGGGGAGGGCCCAGTCGTTGTCGATGCACTTGCCCGGCTGCGCCGCCTTGATCGGGCCGGTCGGGATGATCGACTGCGCCAGCCCGCGCAGTTTGCCGTCAGGCGTGATCCAGAGCGTGGGCAGGCAGGGGCACTGGATATCGCCGAGCGTCGAAGCCTGCGAAGAAGCGAGGATGCCGCCGCCCTGGGTGGTCGAGAACCAGGTCTCGACCGAACTGGTGCCATTGGGCAGGTTGGTGGGCAGCCGCAGGTGCGACGAGGTGCCGTTGAACGACGCCGCGCGGCTGTCCGCGAACGGGCCGTCGGCGTTCAGGGTGACGGAACTGTAGGTGGCCGTACCGCCCTGGACCTCGTTGACCGCGTCGGTCGCGTCGGTCTCACCGAGCCGCCAGTAGTCGGCCGGCTTGCCGCCCAGCACCGACGCCGCATACACCCCGCTGCTGCCGGACACCGTCGGCGCGCCCATCGACCACACGCCGCCGTTCTCGTCGGTCACGCTGGCGACCCGACCGGTCACCTTGTCGTACGTGACCTCGGCGGTCACCCCGCCGGACGGCCGGGTGACCTTCGAGAGGACCGGGTGCGCCCTGTTGCCGGCCGTGTAGAGCGCCGAGACGGTCGATCCGGTCAGCGCCTGGTCGAAGATCGCGACACCCGCGATCGAGCCGTTGAAGAAGGTCGCCACCGCCGGCTGGCCGGTCCTCGGGTGGTTCGGCCAGCCGCCGCCCATGAAGCCCGCACCGATGCTCACGTTGTTGGCGCCACCGGTCGCCGCGATGTTGATCGTGCCGGCCAGCGAGCCCTTGGCCACACCGTCGAGGTAGAGGGTCTGCGAGTCACCGGCGCCGGAGAGCACCGCGTGGTGCCAGGCACCGTCGTTGACGGCGACGTCCGTGGTAATCGGAACGGTCGCGTCCTGCCAGAACTCGCCGCGCAGCCGGCCGTCACTGCCGATGTAGAGCGCGGGCGTGTAGTTGCCGGGCGTGGTCCCGTTGGCGATCGGGTCGCCGTTGTAGCTGAACAGCACTCCTCCGGTCGTGGTGGTCTTGAACCACAGCGAGACCGTCTGGTACTGGCCGTCCGCGATCAGGTTGCCGGGTAGCTGCACGTACGACGAACTGCCGTCGAAGCCGGCCGCCGTGGCGGTCGAACCGGGCAGGCCGCCCGGCTGGCCCAGCGTCACGTTGTTGTACCGGCCGTTGTCCGTACCCGCGTTCGCCAGCACCTTGCTGCCCGCGACCGACACCCCCGGGGCTTCGTCCAGTGGCCAGTACGAGGACGGGCCGACGTTCAACACCGTGTTCGCGTACTGCGAGGTGGAGTCCTGCTGGTACGTCGTGCACTGGCTGGCGCTGGCCGGCGGGCAGACGCTTGTCAGCTGGTCGTCCGGGCCGTAACCGTACGTCCAGGTGTCGACCGTGCCGGGGTCGGTCGGCACCACCGGGTTGGTGGCGACCTGGGCTACGTGCGGGTACGCCGAACCAGCCGGGGTGCTCCAGGTGAACTGGAGGAAACGCCCCGAGGCGGCGGTCATCCGGCTCAGCCGTGCCGCGCCGTCGTACGAGAACGACAGTTGCCGGCCGTTCGCGTCGGCGACGCCGGTCACCTTGAACACACCCGGCTCGGCTGCCTGCCCGAAGGTGTAGACCGAAGCGTCCTTGTCCGTCAACGTGTAACCGGTGAGCGCGCCGCCCGCGTTCTTGGTTTCCTTCAGCATCGAGAACCGGCCCGACGGCGGGGTGAAACTCCCGTCCGCGTTACGACCGAACGCCACGTCCTGCCCGGTGGGATAGGTGACCAGCACCGTCTGCACCGAGCCGGCGATGTCCTTCACCTGCGTCGCGCGTACGTCCAGCACGCTGGACCAGCCGGCACCGAACGCGCCGGACCGACGGGTGTCCAGGCTGTTGTAGCTGCGGGTGACGGCCAGCGACGGACCGACGGTACTGATGGCCGCGTCCGTCGCCGAGGTGGTGTAGTTGCCGATGCTCGGGTCGTAACCCTTGCCGGAGTTCTGCGCGAGGCTCCCGGTCAGCTGCGGCTGCGGCACTGCGGTGGTGAACTGGTACAGCGGGGCGATCTGGCTGTATCCGGACTTGTCGAAGGTCTGGAGGGTGTAGACATAGCGCTTGTTCCAGGCGAGTTTGCCCGCCGGCACGGTCCACGACGCGCCGGTCCAGCCCGACTGGGCGATCGTTGCCCCGGTGGTCGGGTCACCGACGGTGAATTGGTAGCTCAGACCCTTGTTCGGCCAGTTGTCCGCGTCGTAGCCACGCCCGAGCAGTTCCGGGGTCAGCGTCGGCACGACCGCGTTGTTCTCCGGGTACCGGCCGTTGATCTGCGGGGGCTCGTTGGCGCCGTATTCCAGCTCCAGGTACGGCCGGAGCTCCCCGCCCAGCGCGTTCGCCGAGGTGAACCGCTTCCACGCCTGGTTGTCGCTCTCCGAGGTGACCAGGGCGAGGCCGCGGTTCCAGCCGCCGGTGGACCAGTCGTCGAAGGTGGCCGGATTCAGCGCTACCGTGACCCACTTGCCGACGCCCCGGTTGCCGGAGGTGTTCTGGCAGGCCGGGTAGTTGTCGGTCACGGTCAGCGAGCCGATCGCGTTCGTCGAGATACTCGGCCCGGGGAAACCGCCAACGGCAAGGTCGGCCACCCGCCAGTCGCCCGTGACCTGGTGTACGTAGAACGGCCGGTGCTCGGAGCAGCTGAAAGCCCAGGACAGGTAGAGCTTGAGCCGGGCACTCTTGAACCGCAGCCCGTTCAAGCCGTCTGACGCCCACCGCTCGAAGGCGATGAACGAACGGGCCTTGACCGCGCCGCCGTTGTAGGTGCCGATCGCGAGGTTGTCACCGTTGGTGTTGACCGTGCTGGAATCGTTGTCGACGAAGACGTCGGCGGTGGTGTCGGTGTACGTGGTCGGGTCCACTCGTACGGGGTAGACGCGGGCGGGGTCGTGCAGCCACGCCTCGCTGGCGGTCACCCGCAGCCCCGTCTTGCCGCCGGCCAGGGTGATCAGCTCGTACGTGACGTCAGGCGACTGGAGCGGGGCGCCGGACTGCGGGTCGACCTTGGAGTCCTCCATGAAGCCGCGGGGGATCGAGGCGACCGCCTTGTTGTCGACGTTTCGCAACTCGATCGCACCGCTGGGGAGCAGGTGGGCGGTGAGCCCGTCGAGCCGCAGCGGGAAGACCCAGGACGACGCCGCTTCCGGCGACTTCAGGACCAGGGTTTCCTTCAGGCCGCTGTCGACGGAGTGCAGCTCGACATCGGTCTGCGGCAGGATCTCCAGGTAGGTGGCCCGAGCACCGGTGACCACCGGCTCGACGTCGGCTGCGCCTTCGAGTCCGTACCCGAACACCTCGCCGGTCGGCAGCGTCACCGAGACGAGTTCGGTTTCGGCGACGGTCGACGAGTCGGTGGCGGCCGTTCCGGCCGCGGCGAGGCCTCGCGCCCGCCCGTTCGCGTCCTCGTCCGGGTCGGCGACGGAGACACGCAGCGAGTTCGCCTTGGTGTGGAGGCGGCCGTCCGACCGTCGCTCCAGGTTCGTGTCGATGGGCTGCCAGGTGCCGTCGGCGGCGCGATAGTTGACCGGGCCCGAGTAGAGCCGGCGGGTCATCGAGCCGTCGGGGTTGGAGTAGACGTCCGAGCCGGCGTCGGACTTCGCCGCCAACCGCCGGCTCTTCTGGGCGTCGAAGCCCTCCGCGTCGGTTGTCTTCAGCGTGCTCGGCGGCTCGTACGGCTGGTACGGCGGCAGCGTGCCGGGGGCCGGCACCGGCACGCGGCCGGCTCCGCCCGGCGCGTCGGTCGACGCGGCCGAAACCTGGCCGGTTGGCGGGGTCTTGGGTCCGCGCTGCTGGGTCGGTAGCCCGTCCAGCGCCTTCGCGGCCGACCACGACGACCACGCGGGCCGTTGGGTGAGCCAGGAAAGCCAGGTCAGGGGGAAGTCACCCCCCGGCCGAACAGCTCCCGGCGGCAGCGCCACCGTGAGTCCGAAGACGACCGCGACGAGCAAAGCGCCCCTTACCAGGACACGACTCCCCGAACGGCGCATCGGCCGTCTCCTCCCCCGCTGTGAATCAAACAGCGGGAGTCTGCGGCACCAGAGATCTTGGCGTCAAGGAAATCTTCGACGCAGAGCTAGCGCAGGGCTACTGAGCGGCTGGTTTGACCGATGCGACGAGCTTGCGCACGTTTTCCCGTACGGTTTCCGGCGCCCGTCCATCCACAAGGGACACGTTCGCGGCGGCCGTACCGCCTCCGACCAGGGCGAACTTGGCGCGAGGAAACCGAGGTGCCTCTTCGTCCACTGCGGACAGCGGGCCCGGCCCCACGGCGAGCACCAGGTCGCACCGACTCTGCACCAGGCTGGCCAGGTAGGTCTTGGCGTTGTCGGCGGTCTGCGGGCCGTCGACTTCGAGGAACTGCACCTTGGTCAGCGTCGCTTCGGACGCCTCCTGCATGCCGGCCCAGACCGCGGCGGCCTCCGGGCTCGTCACCCCGTGCTCGTCGGTGAGCAGGCATGCGGTGGCCTCGCCGTACTGACGGGCGAGTGGCTCCGGCGGGGACGGCCACGCCGCCCAGGTCACCAGGCCGGCAACGACCACCACGGCTGCGACCAGCCACCAGACTCGACGCCCGCCCCGGGGCCTGGGGGCCAGCATCCATTGCCGCAGGACGCTCGACCCACGATCGGACCGCCCACGCTGCCGAACCCCGTTACCCACCCCGCCACCGAGCACGGCGTGCACCCTACCCGGTCAGGATCGCGCGGTTACCCCGCCGACGGGCCGTTCAGCCGGGGCTGCCCGTGGGATAGGGCGGCTGGGTCGGCAGTGCCGGCAGTTCCGGTTCGACCACCGGCGGGTTCGCCTGCTTCAGCAGTGCGCTCAGCGCCGCCCGGCGGACCACCACCAGCAGCCGGTCCCCGGCACCGAGGCGGTGCGTACGCGACGGGGACCAGATCAGGTTCGGCTGACCGGCCGGGGTCAGCCCGATCACCCGTACGCCGGCGGCCTGGTCGACCTCGACGAGCGCGCGGCCGACCAGCGAAGCGCCCTCGGCGATCGGGACCTCGGCCACCAGCAGCGCATGCCGGTTGATCGGGATGGTCGCGATCATCTCCCGGTTGAGCAGGGCGGCGGCGAACGACGGCGCAGCCAGGTACGACACGCTGCGCGAGATGTTGATGTTGAATGCCTTCTGGATCCGGTCGGCGAGGTCGCCGTCGTACAGGCGCAGCACCACCCGCAGGTCGGACTTGGCCGCCCGGGCGTTCAACGCCGCCTGGAGGTTGGTGACGTCGTCGGTGGAGACCACCACCAGGGCCTGGCAGGTGGCCACCGAGGCTGCCTCCAGGATCTCCTCCCGGGCACCGTCGCCGACGATCAGCGGGATGTTCAGGCGGCGGGCGACCGTCGCCCCTCGCGCCTGCGGGTCCTTGTCGACCGCGACCACCTCGATGCCGAGGTCGTGCAGCTGCCACATCACCCTGGTCCCGACGTTGCCGAGCCCGACCACCACCACATGTCCCTCGCGGGGACGGCGTACGCGGCTGTCGTCGAGCGCCAGCCGGGCGTTGACCATGCCGTCCACCACGGCGGCGGTGATCAGCGGGATCAGCGCCAGCCCGGCGAGGTTCAGCACCACCTGCATGACCTTCACGGACGCGGATTTCTCGGGGTCCGCGTCGGCACCGCTGATCGTGGTCAGCAACGCGACGTAGAGCGCCTCGGCGATGCTGACGTCTTCGGCGCGGGCGAGCAGGAAGCCGAAGACCAGGATGATCCCGAGCACCGCGAGGGTGGCGATGCCGATCTTGCGGGTGGCGAAGGAGCGCAGCGCCCGCCAGAAGACGGCGGTCGGGCGCCGTTGGCGGCGGCGGGCCCGCTTGATCCGGCGTGCGGCCACCTCCGTACCGGGTGGTTGGCCGGTCGCCTCGGCCAGCACCAGGTCGGCCTGCGCCTCGTCCGACGGCAGGATCCGCACGTGTTGGGGGTCGCTGGTGTCGGCCAGGCCGCACACCACGTGCTCCGGGCGTACGTCGGTGCGCCGGGCCACGGTCATGGTCCGGCCGCGGTACCGGAAGTGCGTGGGCGTCACGGCACCGAGCGCCGCCGCGACGAAGGTGGGCGCCGCCATCGAGGCGTCGGAGAGCACCGCGCAGTCGGCGAAGAGCGGCCGTACGCTGTTGCCGAGCCCGGTGTTGAACATGCGCAGGACCAGGCGCAGCCGGGG
Organism: Micromonospora sp. NPDC049523; assembly: GCF_040676775.1. Lineage (NCBI taxonomy): Bacteria > Bacillati > Actinomycetota > Actinomycetes > Micromonosporales > Micromonosporaceae > Micromonospora > Micromonospora sp. NPDC049523. The sequence goes on from NZ_JBFAPP010000009.1 coordinate 122,894, forward strand.
TTCGACCTCCTGCGCGCAGAGTGCCGCGTGGATGTTGCCGACGTCGTCCTGGTGCATCAGGGCCAGGCCGTGCGCCCCGGCCAACGCGGCGGTGCGGAAGGTCTCCTCGTCGAGCCGATCGGCGGAGATCACCCGTACGCCCCGGATCGTGCGGATGTCCGGGCCGTCGGCCCGGCGTCGGGTCGGGACGATCACGGTTACCCGTACCGACTCGGCCAGCAGCGCGTTGACCAGATGGATGGCCAGGGCGTCCTGGCCGCAGACAACATAGTGTGGACGGCCCTCGTTGGTCCGCAGCCCGTCGCGAAGTCGGGTCTCGACCGCGCGTCGGGCCCGATTGCGCCACGGGTCCGCCATGCCCGGATCGTAGCCACCACGATCATCCATCGCTGCCCGCCGAGCCGTCGGCGGGCGTGGACGGTGCGTCGTCCGGGCGTGCGGGCACCGGTCGCGGGTGGTGGAGTGGGATGCAGACGTTCCTGCCGTACCCGGATTTCGGCGCCAGCGCCCGGTCGCTGGATCCGCTGAGGCTGGGCAAGCAACGGGTCGAGGCGCTCCAGGTGCTGCGCGGGTTGACCTGGCCCCGGTACGGCTGGCGGCACCATCCGGCGGTCAAGATGTGGGCCGGGTACGAGGAGGCACTGGTCCGGTACGGGCTGGACGTCTGCGACGTGTGGTCCGCCACCGGTCGGGCCGACACCGTCGCCGGCACCCTGATGGTGGACCTGACCACCGCCTGCGGCATCGACCGCGTACGTCTCCAGCCCGAGTTGGCCGCCGCGGGTGAGTTGCCGCCCTGGCTGGGCCGGGAGGACCTGCACCTGAGCCACCGGGTGTCGCTGCTGCGCAAGGACCCCGACTTCTACCGCCCCCGCTTCGGCGACCTGCCGCCCGACCTCCCGTACGTCTGGCCACCGTCGGACCGCCCTCCTGCCTGCCGGCCCCCGGAGTAGGGGTTTGTGTCCGAAGGGCCCCCTCTTGACACCGGAAACGGGGGACACTGACTGCGCTTGCATCGGAAGGGATCCATGGAGCTGTCGCGAGGGTTGGGCCGGCTGCTCGGCGTACACCCGGTCCGGGTGGATCCCGAGGGCGGCGCCGCCGGTACGCCGAGGGTGCCGAACGGGACCGGCGCGCTGGTGGTCGGTGGCGGGATCGCGGGCATCTCGGCCGCCGTGGTGCTCGCCGAACGTGGCGTACGGGTGACCGTGCTGGAGGCCCGGCCGACCCTCGGCGGGCGCCTCGCGGCCTGGCCCGACGCGCTCGCCGACGGCACCGCCCAGGCCGTCGACCACGGTTTCCACGCGTTCTTCCGGCAGTATTACAACTGGCGGTCGATTCTGCGGCGGATCGATCCCGCGCTGGGCTTCCTGCGTCCGGTGCCGGGTTATCCGGTGCTTTCGGCGGACTGGCCGACCGAGGAGTTCGCCCGGTTGCCGAGTGCGCCGCCGCTGAACCTGCTCGCCCTGATCGCTCGCAGCCCCAGCCTGCGTCTGCGCGATCTGCGCACTATGGACGGAAATGCGGCGCTGCCGTTGCTGGCGTACCACCCGGAGCGGAGTTACGCCGAACTCGACCGGGTCACCGCCGCGCGGCTGCTCGACTCGCTGCGTTTGCCGGACCGGGCGCGGGCGATGCTCTTCGAGGTGTTCGCACACTCGTTCTTCAACCACGAGCACGACATGTCGGCTGCCGAGCTGGTCGCGAACTTCCACTTCTACCTGCTCGGCAACGCCGAGGGGCTGTCCTTCGACGCACCGGACCGGGACTACGACTCGGCGATCTGGCGCCCGCTGGCCGCGTACCTGCGGGTTCTGGGGGGCCGGGTGCACACCGGCACGCCGGTGACCGGCATCAACCGCCAGGACGGTGGCGGCTGGCGGGTCACCGCCGGTGGGACCGGGCACCGTGCCGAGTTCCTGGTGCTCGCGGTCGACCCACCGGCACTGCGCGACCTGCTCGCCGCCGCGCCGGAACTCGCCGCCGAGGCGCCGCGGCTCGCCGCCCAGGTCGCCGCGTTCACCCCCGGACCGCCGTACACGGTGGCACGGTACTGGCTGGCCGGGGACGTGGCACCGGACCGGGCCGTGTTCAGCGGGGTGTCGCGGCAGCCGACGCTCGACTCGGTGACGCTCTACCACCGGCTGGAGGCCGGGGCCCGGGACTGGGCCGACCGGACCGGTGGCGCGGTGGTGGAACTGCACGCGTACGCCTGTGCGGAGGATCTGCCGGCGGAGGAACTGGCCGAGCGGATGCGGGCCGAGTTGATCGGGCTCTGGCCGGAGGTGGCCCGGCTGCCCGTGGTCGAGCTGCGGGCAAGGGTGCAGCGGCAGGCTCCCTCGTTCCGTGCCGGCAGCCACGCCGACCGCCCGACCGTGGCGACCGACGCCGACGGGCTCTTCCTGGCCGGCGACGGGATCCGGGCCGACCTGCCGAGCGCGCTGATGGAACGGGCCGCCGTGACCGGCATCCTGGCCGCGAACCAGATCCTGCGCCGCTGCGGTACGGCACCCGAACCGATCTGGTCCGTACGCCGACGCGGCCTGCTCGCCAAACCCTGACGAATTCTGATCAAATCCGTTGCCGCTCGGCGGTGTACGCAATTACCGTTTACGCAGTCAGGGAAAACCACCGAGCGAGGGGTCGGCATGAGGATGACAGGCGTCAGCGCGATGCGGCGGTTCCGACCGCTCGTCGCCGGCCTGCCCCACCACAGCCGGCCCACCTGTTGGTACGCGGACGGTACGGAACACGAGCTGGACGGGCTTCGCGGCTGACATCGACGTCGACACCGCGACCCAGCCGCCCACCCAGCACGTACGGGATCCGGGCGGCTTTTTGTATCCGTGACCGCCGACGAGAAGTCGGCGGTCGATCCATCCCACTCGACGCCCACGAAATACGAATCGAAAGGAGGACCCGGTGGACGCGGTGCTCGTCATCAACGCCGACCTCGGCCCACTACACAAAGTCAGTGTCCAGCACGCGATCCGGATGCTCTGTCGCCGGGTCGCCGAGATTCACGAGGCGGAGCCCGACCGTCGGATCGGGGTCTTCCCGATGCCCCGGGTGGTCCGCCTGGTGCGGTACGTGGTCACCCGCTGGCGGTTCAGCTCGGGTCCGGCCTGGTCCCGGTCCGGGGTGCACGTGCGCGACGGCAGCCGGTGCGCCTACTGCACGGCGCGGGCGACCACCATCGACCACGTCCTGCCCCGCTCGCGAGGTGGACGGAACACGTGGAAGAACACCGTCGCGGCCTGTTACGCCTGCAACCAGCGCAAGGGTGACCGCACGCCGGCCGAGGCGGGCATGCCACTGCGGTACGAGCCGAGCGTTCCCGGCTGGTCCACGCTGGTACGCCTCTGACCAGGCCGGGGAACGGGTCCGTCAGCGTATATTGACGACGTGTCGGACGAGCCACTCCAGGACCTGCTCAAGCTCAGCGCCGGCCCCGAGCCGCTGGAGAGTCTGCGGGCCGCGGCCGAGTTGCGCCGAGGGGTCGAGCGGATGGAGGCGGTGCTGGTCCGCCGGGCCCGAATTGCGGGTGCGTCCTGGGCCCAGGTGGCCGAGTCGCTGGGCGTGTCCAAGCAGGCCGCCCACCGCAAGTACGGCGGCGGCGGGTTGTTCCGGCAGGAACCGTAGCCGCAGGCCGGTGATGACGATCGGCCCGGGACGCACCAGCGTCCCGGGCCGATCACTGCGAGCAGCCCGTTCGGGGCCGGTCAGGTCACGGGCGGCGTGTCCGCCAGGCCAGGGTGAAGCCGACCAGGGCGACGATCCCGACCACCACACAGGCCAGGATCCATTTCGCCTCGGCCGAGAGGTCCGGCAGCAGGCCACCGCCGGTGCCGCTCTCCGTCCCGCCCGCCTGAGCCGATTCGCTGGCGCTCGGTGAGGCGGTCGGGCTCTTCGACGAGGACCCGGTGACCTTCGGCTTCGGCGACGGTCCGAGGGGCGCGCTCAGCACACCCTCTCCGCCGCCCTCGTCGTCGCCGACAGTGTTGAGCCCCAGTCCTACCCGGGTCGGTAGGCCCAGGTCCTGTTCCGGCAGGTCGGTCACGGAGAGCCGGACGTAGTAGGCGCCGGGGAGCGGGTCGCCGGACCACGGCTCGGCCCAGGACCGGACCTGCCGCAGTTTGCATCCGAGCGACAGCGTGGTGTCGGCGACCTTCGCCGTCCGGGTCTGGGCGCCTTCGGTGCACGCCTGGCGGCGCCGGAGGCCGTCGAAGACGTCGACTGTCCAGGTGGACGGGCCGTGTCGGTCCGCCGCCGGTGGCAGCGTGACGTTGATCTTCAGGTCGTTGGTCTCCCCCGCGAACGCGGTGAACTGCCAGTAGAGGTAGTCGCCGCTCGACGCGGCCACGTCGACCGGTTGTTCGGCCCTGATCGTGGTCGCGGTGAGGAACGAGGTGCCGGCCGTGGTCACGGTGTCCGTGTCCGGGTCGGCCGAGGACGTCGGCGTCGGTGACGGCGAGGCCGGCGCGGCGGCCGCGATCGCACCCGGCACCAGGATGCCGGCACCGACCGCCACCGCGAGCACGGCGGCCCTGATCGCGCCCAGCCGCCGGGCCGGCATCGGCCGCCCGGTCGGTTCCGGACGGGTCGTGGTTTCGTCCCGGGTCATCGGGTTTCCCTCCTGGTGGCGATCACCCAACGGATGAACCAGCCGAGGATCAGTCCTACGGCCAGCCCGCCGAGCAGCACCCAGCCCCGGCTGAGGCCGGGGGTGTCCAGCGCGGGCGACGCGTCGACCACGTCGATGGTCAGCTCGATCGGCATGCCCGGACCGTCGTTGGCTCCGGTCGGTGTGGAGAAAGAGTTGCTGACCACCAGGCAGACGATGGGCTGTCCGTTGCCCGGGGCGACGACGGACGGGCTGGCGGACGAACCCGCCGAGGGTGTCGGGGCGGCGGTGGGGGATCCGCTCGGGCTGGCCGAGGGCGACTCGGCCGGTGCCTCCGCCCCCGACCACCGCACACCGGTCGAGAGCACGTCCGTACGGCCGCTGCCGGCGTCCGTACCGCGGACGAGTTCGCGACCGTCGGCGGCGACGGCCCGCAGCAGTACGCCGTAGTGGGGGTTCAGCGGGCGGTCCAGGGCGACGCTCACCGAGGCGCGCAGCTCCTGGTAGCTCGCCACCGGTACGCGGTAGAAGCGCTGTTCCTGCGGCCGCTCCCGGTCGGTGTAGACGCCCTGCTGCTGCAGGATCGGCGCGTTCTCGCACCGGTTGGAGCCGGCGACGGTCACCGGAGTCTGGGTGTAGGTGTCGCTGGCCCGGTTGACGAGCTGTTTGATCCGGCCGCTGAGCTGCTCGACGCTCTGTGCGGAGGTGTACGTCCCGCCGGTCGCCGCGGCGATGCAGACGAGCTGTCGGCGTACCTTTTCGTCCGGGGCCAGGCCGAGCGTGTCGACGACCAGGTGGGTGCCCTGCGCGGCCAGTTCGCGGGCGACCTCGCAGGGGTCGGGCGGAGCGCAGGTGTCCTCACCGTCGGTGATGAGTACGATCCGGCGGGTGGTCCCTCCCGTACCCAGGTCTTCGGCAGCGGCGCGCAGGGCCCTTCCGACGGGGGTGAAGCCGGTGGGGCGCAGCCCGGCGATGGCCGCCTTGGCCTGGGTCCGGTCGACCGGGCCGACCGGCACGATCTGCTGCGTGTCCTGACAGCCGACCTTCTTGTCGTCGCCGGAATAGGTGGCGCCGAGCACTCGGATGCCGAGCTGGGTCTCGTCGGGGACCGCGTCGACCACCTCGTGGAACGCCTGCTGCGCGACGGCGATCCGGCTGCGGCCGCCTATGTCCTTGGCCCGCATCGAGCCGCTGACGTCGAGCACGAGTTCGAGCTTCGGCGGCTCGCTGATGGGTTCGTCGTCGGCGACCGCCGGTGGAATGCCGGGAAGGGTAAGGGCGGCCAGCAGTCCTAAGAGAACAGCCATGGACCGTCGTCTGGAGTTCACGCCGAGATACTAGTGACGAAGAAATCGGTGCTAACTCCCTGGTGCGTTCTGCACCCGCCTACCGGTACCGAATGCTGATCAGTTGTCGCTGGTGGCGGCCCAACTTGCCGCCGCAATGCACAGCAACAGGACAATTCCCCCCTTACTAACCGCGATCCGGATCAGCGCCCAGGCCGCCTTGCGCATGCCGGGCACGCTCGCCTTCGTCTTGCGGTAGTCGACCCAGGACCGTCGGGCGACGGCGTACGCGATGCCGGCGAGAAGCCCGAGCACCACTCCGAGGGCCAGCATGGCTGCCGTCAGTGAGCGTTCCACCAGGTCAGTGTCGTAGCGGGGGATGAATAGGCACTATCCCCCGTTCGGTGCAAATAGTCATGAATCTCTCTCATGAAGCGAGCGCCCGGCGGGCCGGGCCCATGCCACGATCTGCGCGGCGCCGCACCGGTCCCCGAGGCCGAGTTCGGCCGCCGGTCGCCAAATGGGTACGACCCGAGCACGTCCGTACGGACGCGGCCTGGCGGCACCGCGACCAGGATGCCGACGGCGAAGTCCAGCACCGCGACAACTTCGCCGGCAACGGCTTCACCGGCCCGATCGCCGGCTGATGCTCCCTCCCCCGCCCCTCAGGCGGTGGCGGTGAACCGGACCCGCAGCTTGTGCGACTGGACCAGTTCCACCAGCCGCGGGCTGCAGACCAGGGTCCGGTAGCGGGCGTCGCGGGCGATCAGGAACCGGTCGGCGTACTCCTCCCGGAAGAACGGCTCGGTCAGGATCGGCGGTCCACCGCCGGCCGCCGGCCGTTGCCGTGACCGGGTCTCGTCGATGAGCGGCAGCACGGTCTTCACCCGGGCAACCGAGAAGTCGTCGTACTCCTCGTCCTCGCAGCGCACCACGCAACGGTGGAACTCCAGATCCCGTTCCAACTCCGTACGGGTCGCCGCCACGAACGCGGCCGAGAAGATCGGGATGCGTACGCTCGCGGTCAGGTAGTCCGCCTCCCGGACCAGTCGTGCCGGCAGCCCCTCCTGGGCCCGCGCCACCACGTCCGTGTGTTCGAGGAAGCCGCCATCCTCGCTGTTGTCGACGAAGTACGAGGTCAACCGGGCGCTGGTGTCCGGACTCGGCTCACCCGTCTTGGCCGAGACGAAGTCGAGCAGGCCCGGTACGCGCGCCAGGGTCGGCGAGGTCAGGTAGTGGTATGCCATGTCAGAACCGCTCGACGGCCGCGCTGGCCGGCGTCTTCGTGCCGTTCAGGATGGACGCGACCAGCAGGTCGCGCAGTGGCCCGGGAAAGGCGAATTCGGCCTTCGGCAGGTCATGCATCCCCAAAGGCTACCGAGTCGGCGGGTCAGCCCAGGGGTGCGGTGACGGTGAAAGACGCGTCGCCGCCGAACACCCACGTCGGACGGATGGGTTCGGTCGCCGGTCAGGCAAAGGCGCGGTGTCCTTCGATCGTTACCCGTACCAGGGCGGCGTTCTGCCGGACGTCGACACACGTCGTACGCCGGTCGAGGAGCCAGCCGGCCGGTCGGCAGGACCTCCCGTCATCGTCCAGGCGCCACCCGCGCGCGGACAGGTGGTCCCGGACCAACCGCTGGACCTCACCGACCGGCTGCCCGGAACCGCTCCTCACCGATACCGAGACGTCGCACACGCCCGACCCGCACGAGGTCCCGTCGGTCCGGTCGACGGAGGCGACCAGACCCGCCGGTACGGGCAGCAGCTCGTCGGCGGAGGGGATGAACGGATCGGTGTTGAGTCCCAGGATGACCAGCGGCGCGCAGACACCGGTCACCCCGATCGCCGACGCCATCGAGAAGCGGCGAAGACCCGCTCCCCGTACCGGTGTGGTCCCGCCGACGCGGCGGTCCTCCACCGCGTGCCCGACGGCGACGATCAGCGCGGCTCCCAGCAGACTGCCGAGGACGGCCTCGGCGCCGGCACGTGGAAAGACGGCGACCAGGAGGATCAGGGTGGCCAGCCAGCCCACCAGCGCCAGCCCCACGATCCAGCCGACCCGCCGGGTACGGGCGCCGAGCAGCCACGCCAACGCCGGCAGTGCGGCACAGCCGACGATGAGGGTCACCGGTCGAGGATGCGCGCCCGGGGGCGTCTCGCGCAGCGCCGGAGCGGCAATCTCCACGGAACCTCTACAGGCCCTCGTCGCGGCACCTTGCACAGGCCGCGGTTTCCGCAGGTCGGACAATATGAGAGCCCCCGGCCGGGATCGAACCGGCGACATCCCGCTTACAAGGCGGGTGCTCTGGCCAGCTGAGCTACAGGGGCAGTGTTCCGGGTCAGCATAGCCACCTGCGTGCCGATCCCCACGCCGCCACGGTCGCCGACCGACAAGTTCGGCACATTCGCCGTACCCATTGATGACTTGCCGTGCCCTGATGCCCGAAATGTGAGTCGATCGCGTCTCTCCGTACGCCTCTGACCTTGGCAGGGTGGGCCGGGCGGATTACGGTGGCGTGACACGGACGACACGCCGATCACCCCAATGGCTCTCGGCGCGCCGCCCGGACCGGTGCGGCCCCCCGCTCCGGTAGCTCCTTCACTCGGATCGTCCGGCACGTTCCTGCCGGTGAAAGGAAGCGCTTCACCATGGCTACGGTCACCTATTCCAAGGCCACCCGCATCTACGCGGGTACCGAACGCCCCGCGGTCGACCACCTCGACCTGGAGATCGGCGACGGCGAGTTCCTCGTCCTGGTCGGCCCCTCCGGCTGCGGTAAGTCCACCAGCCTCCGGATGCTCGCCGGCCTGGAGGACGTCGACGACGGCTCGATCTTCATCGACAGCCGCGACGTCACCCACCTGCCGCCGAAGGCCCGGGACATCGCGATGGTGTTCCAGAACTACGCGCTCTACCCGCACATGACGGTCTACGAGAACATGGCGTTCGCGCTGAAGCTCCGCAAGACCTCGAAGGCGGAGATCGACCGGCGGGTCAAGGAGGCGGCGGCGCTGCTCCAGCTCGACGACTACCTGAGCCGCAAGCCGAAGGCGCTCTCCGGCGGTCAGCGCCAGCGGGTCGCGATGGGCCGGGCGATCGTCCGCGAGCCGCAGGTCTTCCTCATGGACGAGCCGCTGTCGAACCTCGACGCCAAGCTGCGGGTGCAGACCCGTACGCAGATCGCGTCGTTGCAGGCCAAGCTCGGCATCACCACCGTCTACGTCACGCACGACCAGGTCGAGGCGATGACCATGGGTCACCGGGTGGCGGTCATGCTCGACGGCGTACTCCAGCAGGTCGACACCCCGCGTGCGCTCTACGACACCCCGTCGAACGTCTTCGTGGCCGGCTTCATGGGCTCCCCGGCCATGAACATCAAGACCGTGCCGCTGACCGAGAACGGCGCGAACTTCGCCGAGCTGATCGTCCCGCTCACCCGCGAGCAGGTCGAGGCGGCCAAGGCCGACGGCGGCAACGGCAACGTCACCGTGGGCTTCCGCCCCGAGGACTGCGACCTGGTCAGCCCGACCGAGGGTGGCCTGCCGGTGGTTGTCGAGCTGGTCGAGGACCTCGGCTCGGACGCCAACATCTACGGCACCGCCACGATCAACGGCACCTCGGAGCGGTTCGTGGTCCGTACCGACCGGCGGACGATGCCGAACATGGGTGACACCGTCTACGTGAAGCCGCGTACCGGCAAGAACCACACCTTCCACGCCACGACCGGCGCGCGCATCTGAGGTAACACGACAGGCGACGACGGAGGGGCGGCCCGCGCGAGCGGACCGCCCCTTTCGCGTACGCCCGACAAGCGGGACGGGTCGTCTCACCCGTACGCGGGAGTGATCTCGATGTAGGTCTGGACCGAGCTGGGCGTGGGCTTCGGCTTCGGTGGCTGCGTCTCCCCCGTCGACGGCTTCTTCGGGTCGACCTTCGGCGGCTTGGTCGGCTTGGTCGGCGCGAGCCGCTTCGCCGTGTCCAGGTGGTTCTTGTAGTACGCGCTCAGCGTGACCTTCTTGACCTTCCCCGACCCGGACGAAGCGTGCACCATCTTGCCCTTGCCGGCGTAGATGCCGACGTGGTCCGCGTTCCCGTCGTCGTTCCAGTCGAAGTAGAGCAGATCGCCCTTCTGAAGGTTCTTGGTCGAGACCGTCTTCCCCTTGTGCGACTGCGCCTCGGCGGTGGTGCGCGCCAGACCCACCCCGGTCCCCTTGTACGCGTAGTAGGCGAGACCGGAGCAGTCGAAGGTGTTGGGACCCTCGGCGCCCCAGACGTACCGATCGCCGACCTGCTGCTCGGCCCGGCAGACCGCCCGCTCGCCCGGACTGCCGCTGTTGCACGACTTTCCTGCGGCGCTGGCCAGACTGCTCGCCCCGAACAGCGCGCCGCCGATCAGGACCAGGGCGAAGAGCAGCTTGGCGAAGGATTGCAGTCCGGGCCAGGGGTTACGGATCAGGGTCGGTCGCACGATGCCTCCTCGTCGTTCGCGCCGGCACCGAGGTCCCCGGCCGCGGCCGGTTCCACCACGCCGGGCTTGTCGTCCGTCACGTCGGACGGGTCGATGATCACGATCTTGTTGTCGACCACGTCGGTGTCCACGCAGTCGTCGGCCGGTTCGGTGGTCGACTCGTCGCCCGCGCCCGGGTCCTCATCGGTCGTCGACTTGTCGGTCTCCGCGCAACCCGCGTCCCCGTCGGCGTCTCCCTCGGGGCTGTCGCCGTCACCCTCGGGGCTGTCGGCATCCGCGTCACCCTCGGGCGCCTCCGGGGCTTCCGCGTCCGCGTCACCCTCCGGGGCCTCCGCGTCCGCATCACCCTCCGGGGCATCCGCATCGGCATCGCCCTCGGGCGCCTCTGGGTCCGGGTCGGTTGCGGCGCCGTCCGGTGCTGGATCGGGGTCGGCGGGGTCGCCACCGGTCGTGGTGGTGGTCGTGGTCGTGGTTCCGTCGTTGGTGGTTGTCGTCGTGGTCGTAGTGGTGGTGCCACCGGAGGTGCTGGTCGTCGTGTCCCCGTCGGAAGTGTCCGTGTCGCCCTCGGGTGCGCTGTCGCCCTCGGGTGCGCTGTCGCCCTCGGGTGCGCTGTCGCCCTCGGGTGCGCTGTCCCCCTCGGGGGCGGCGGTGTCACCTTCCGGGATCTCGGTGTCGTCGGTGGGTTCGTCCCCCTCCGGGGCAGCGCCGTCGGGCTCGGGACACGGATCGGTGGTGTTCTTCTCCGCCATCGCGGTGTTCACCCGGACCACTTCAGTTTCGGGATCGGCGACGACGGGGCGTACCGCCAGCTTCGAGAGCAGCTTGATACGGTCGGCGGTCAGCTCGGTGGATTTGACGGTTTCGGGATTCTTCGAGGACGGCGATCCCGTAGGGATGATCACCTTGCCGTTTCCGGCATAGATCCCGACCCGGTCGACACCCTTGTCCAACGAGTTGAAGTAGAGCAGGTCCCCGGCCTTACGGTCCTTCACCGGTACGGTCCAGCCCGACTTGATTCCCTGGTCGTAGCTGGCGGACGCGGGCAGGTAATTCCCCTTCAGTCCCGCCTTGCGGTACGCCTCATAACCGATCCGGGCACACGCCAGGGTTTTCGTCTGAGACGTGTCCCAACTGCACTTCTTCCCCACCTGTTCCTGGGCGTGGCACAACGCCTTCTTATTGACGTTGCCGGTGCAGTTACCAGCCGCGCTGGCAAGGCCGGTAGTGAGCGCGATTGCCCCCGCGATCAGGGTCGTCGCGAACAGCAGTGGCAACACCTTGCGAATTCTTCTCAATGTCGTCGACCTCCAGAGCCGATGCTGACGTATTCGCGGAGGAGTCCTGCTCGGCCCGCGCTTGGAGAACAGTGCACAGTGTCGGAACCCGTCCTGTCAGGAATGGCGCCGTACGGGAAAGTTCGGACCGTCGCGGCGCATGCGTACCGGCCCGTACCGGTCGTTCCGTTGCTGCCAGCGGCCTGTCTGGTACCTGTCCCGGACCGGTCGGACCCGCTGCTCGGCCAGGGGCGGAAGGTCCCGTACTGTCCCGACCCCGGATTGGCTTGAAGCGTCGATTCGTTTCCTGGTTGCCTGGATGCACCGCCGGATCACCGAATTCCACTGTCGATCCGCACGAACAGGAGAAGCTATGAAACGAATTCCTCCCGGACGCAGGGGAGTCCTGGCGCTCCTCGGCGCGATAACACTCATCATCGCGGGCCTGCTGGCTAGTTCGGTGGTGGCCAGCGCGGCGGCCCCGGCCAAGAAGGCATGGAACATCGACCTGCGAACCACCGACTCCGGGCAGGGCGGCGGAATCTCCGGTCGGGTCACCTGGAAGAAGAACGGACGCTGCTACGACGCAAAGGTCAGCGGCGCCCTGTTGGACACCCGGGACAGCGACTCACACGGCGCCATCGCCTGGTTCACCTATGTGGACTGCAAGACGAACAAGGTGAAGAAGATCCGACTGAAGACAACGCACACCAAACGGTCCGCGAGCGTGAACAAATCGCTGCGGAACGTACGGGACGTGCGGGTACTGGTCTGCCTCTATCAGGGCAGTGACTTCCAACGATACTGCAACACGAAGGGTGCAATATGATTCGCCGAATGCGCATTCACCGAGTGGTCCGGCGGGTACCTCGCGTGGTCCAGGTGCTCGGTCTGGTGGCCCTGGTGGCCACCGCGTACATCGCGGTCGCGAACCTCAAGCCCGAACCGGAGGCGAACGCCGCGGCGCGGGCGGCGGGTACGACCTCGCGTACCGCATCGGGGCCGGTGCCCGGCGTACGCCAGATCCGGGCGGGCAACAGTGGTCTGTGTCTGACGGTGTCCAGCACCACCAAGAAGGGCGCGAACGGCGCGAAGATCCAGCAGCGGTCCTGCGACCCGCGTAAGAAGACCCAACGGTTCGAGATCGTCCCGTTGCAGGACGAGGGCAACGCGTGGACGTACGCGATCCGCCCACAGTGGAAGGCGGGCTGGTGCTTGGCGACCAACGGTGGTGAGAAGAACGGTGTCACGATCGTCCAGCGCAAGTGCGACTACGGATACCGCCAGATGTTCTTCGTGAACTGCGCGGCGCCAGGCGACCGGTGCTACATCGCCACCCGCAAGGGCTTCAACGGGAAGTGCCTGAACATCCACGGCAACAGCCGCAAGCAGGGGGCGAACGTGGCGCTCTACGACTGCCGCTACAAGAACCAGACGAACATGCAGTTCACCATCGCCTGACCCTCGGACCGGTGTGCCGGCCTGATCGAGCCCCCGCCGATCGGCCGGCACACCTTCGGGTGCACGGGCGGGCCGGGACCGACTGTTACGAGGCGGTCAGCCGGTGGGTGAGGGCGGTGTGCCGGCGACCGGTTCCGGCGGTACGGACCGCGATCGCGATCGCCTTGCGCGAACCGGCGAGCACGACGAGCTTCCGGGCTCGGGTGACCGCGGTGTAGAGCAGGTTGCGCTGCAACATCGTGTACGAACTCATCGTCACCGGGATCACCACCGCCGGGTACTCGCTGCCCTGGGACCGGTGCACCGTGATGGCGTACGCGTGTTGCAGTTCGTCCAGCTCGTCGAAGTCGTACGTCAGGTCCTCGTCCTCGTCGGTGCGGACGGTGAGCTGGCGGTCCTCGCCGCTGAGCGCGGTGATCACGCCGACGGTGCCGTTGAAGACCCCCGCCTTGCCCTTGTCGTAGTTGTTGCGGATCTGGATCACCTTGTCGCCGACTCGGAACACCCTGGCGCCGTGCCGCCGTTCGGGCATCGACTCCCGGTGCGGGGCGAGCGCCTCCTGGAGGATCGTGTTGAGGTTGCCGGCCCCGGCCGGTCCCCGGTGCATCGGGGTGAGCACCTGGATGTCGCGCGGGTGGAGTTTGAACTTGCGCGGGATCCGCCGGGCCACGATCTCGACCACGAGTTTCGCCGTCTCCTCCGGTTCGTCGACCGGGAAGAGGAAGAAGTCGGGGTACTCCCCGATGGCCGGTGGTTGGCCGGCGTTGATCCGGTGCGCGTTGACCACCACGCCGGACTCCTGTGCCTGGCGGAAGATCTTCGTCAGGCGTACCCGCGGGATGGCTTCGGCGCCGAGCACATCGCGCAGCACCTCACCGGCTCCGACCGAGGGCAGTTGGTCCACGTCGCCGACGAGCAGCAGGTGCGCGCCGGGCGCGACCGCTTTGACCAGCTTGTTGGCCAGGATCAGGTCGAGCATCGACGCCTCGTCGACCACTATCAGGTCGGCGTCGATCGGGTTGTCCCGGTCGTGGGTCGGCTCGCCGCCGGGGCGCAGTTGCAGCAGCCGGTGCACGGTGGCGGCGGGGTGCCCGGTCAGCTCGGTCATCCGTTTCGCGGCCCGACCGGTCGGCGCGGCCAGCACGATCTTCGCCTGCTTCGCCGCCGCCAGGGCGATGATCGATTTGACCGTGAAGGACTTGCCGCAGCCGGGTCCGCCGGTGAGGACGGCGACCTTCGCGGTGAGTGCGAGCCGGACCGCCCGTTCCTGCTCTTCGGCGAGGTCGGCCCCGGTTCGGGTACGCAACCAGCGCAGCGCCTTCTCCCAGTCCACCCCGGCGAACGCCGGCATCCGGTCGCTGCGGTGGTTCAGTAGCCGGAGCAGGCTGTTGGCGAGCGCGGTCTCGGCGCGGTGGAAAGGCACCAGGTACACCGCCGGAATGGTCCCGCCCTCGGTGCTGGGGTTCGGCACCTGTTCGCGTACGACACCCTCCTCGGTGGCGAGGGTGTCGAGGCAGGTGCGGACCAGCTCGGCGGGAACCTGAAGGATCTCGGTGGCGTCCGCGATCAGGTTCGGTTCGGGCAGGTAACAGTGGCCGCTGTCGGTCGCCTCGGAGAGCGTGTACTGGATGCCGGCCTGGACTCGTTGTGGGCTGTCGTGCGGGATGCCGACGGCCTGGGCGATGGTGTCGGCGGTCTTGAAGCCGATTCCCCACACGTCGGCGGCCAGCTTGTACGGTTCGTCGCGGACCACGGCCACGGACTTGTCGCCGTACTTCTTGTAGATCTTCACGGCCAGCGAGGTGGAGACTCCGACGCCCTGGAGGAAGATCATCACTTCCTTGATCGCCTTCTGTTCGTCCCACGCGGCGCCGATCATCGCCGTACGTTTCTTGCCGAGCCCGTGCACCTCGACCAGCCGGCCCGGTTCCTCCTCGATGATCCGCAGGGTGTCCGCCCCGAACAGCTCCACGATCCGGGCGGCCATCTTCGGGCCGATCCCCTTGATCAGCCCGGAGCCGAGATAACGCTCGATGCCTTGGATCGTCGCCGGCAACACCGTCGTGTACGAGTGAACCTCGAACTGTCGCCCGTACTTCGGGTGCGAGCCCCACCGCCCGACCAGCCGCAGGCTCTCTCCCGGCTGCGCACCGAGCAGCGCGCCGACCACGGTGAGCAGTTCGTTGCCGGACCGCTCGGTCGCCACCCGGGCGATCGTGTAACCGGTCTCCTCGTTTGCGTAGGTGATCCGCTCCAGCACCGCGTCCAGCACCACACCGGCCGCCCGACCGCTCGCCGGCCCGGTGGCGGCTCCGGCCGCGGTGACGGGTCCGCGCGCGGTCACACTCACCCGAACATCATGCATGCACCGACCCCGGGCCGGCGTGACGCCGCCCAAGACAAGTAATCCCTGCCTTCCACCGATGCCCGCACCACCGATTCCCCCGACGATCTTGCACTTGTGGCGCCCAGATCAGGGCACTCGTCCGGATTTGTGTCCCACCACAAGTGCAAGATCGACGCCCCGCCTGGTCTGCGGCGTATGACAGCGGTGGTTTTGGGGCTTTCGAGGGCGGCGTGTAGCGACCAGGCAGAGTTAGGACTTGCTCGTCTAGTCGCCGAGGATCCGCTCCCCAGCAGCCCGTCCCGCCAACTTCCGTCGAGGAAGATCGAGGAGTGCGCAACGCCGTAGGGGCTGAACCCGTTGCGGCGCAGCACCCGCTGCGACGGCAGATTTTCCAGAGTGGTGGACGCCTCGGCGCGGTGCAGCCCAAGCTCGTCCCCCATCACCTGGAGCACAAGCCCGACGGCGATCATAAGAGGGCGACAGAGAAGCCCCCGGCCATCGGGGCGGGGGCTCTCCGGGTTGGTGAGGTCTAGGCCCGCTTCGCCCGGTTGACGAAGCCACGCCACGCGTCCGGCTCGAAGGTCAACACCGGCCCGGACGGATCCTTGCTGTCCCGGACGGCCACCACGCCAGGTAGATTGTCGGCCACCTCGACGCAGGTGCCGCTCGCGTTGCTCCTGGTGGACTTCCTCCACCGAGCCCTACTGAGGTCCATGCTGGCTCTCAATCTCCTTTATCAGGGCGACCGATAATCCTTCGGGAAGGGCGGCGCTCCGCACAGCTTCCCACCTCGCCAGAAGCGTAGCCAGTCCCTCCTCGGCGCCGACCGGCGATCCGCCGAGCTGGTCGTCAAGGTGACCGACCCAGGTCCCGTCCACCAGCCGCACCAGTACCAGCGGCCCACACAGCCCGACGTGCAGGCCGGCGGTCAACGGCACCACGTTGAGATGGACGTGCGGCAGTTCGGCCATGCGCAGCAGGTGGGCGAGCTGTTCACCCATGATCGCATCGCGGCGTCGCAACACCGACTCGTCGATGACGCCGATGAACTGGGGCGGGTCCTCGCGCTTCAGGATCTCCTGCCGCTCCATCCGGGAGGCGACATACTGCTCCACCTCCGACTCGGAGCGAACGTCAACTGAGCGCATCACCGCGCGGGCATAGTTCTCAGTCTGGAGCAGACCCGGAACCAGCAGCGGCTCGAAGCATCGGAGCTGTCTCGCGTTGCGCTCGGCTTCCAGGTATGGCTTGAGCCAGGGCGGCTCACCGTCGCCCTGCGCTGACTTCAGCAGGGACTCCAGCAAGCCGCCACTGTCCAGGATCTCGTCGGCTCGCTTGGCGTACGGCAGGTCGAGCGAGCGGGTGCCGGTTTCGACGGCAGACACGGTGGATGCCGAGTAGTTGGCCCGCCTGCCGAATTCCTCCTGCGACATGTTGCGCAGGGCGCGCTGCCTGCGGAGTTGATCACGAACAAAGGCAAGGGGATCTTCGCGTTCCATTGCGCCTCCAGATATTCAGTCATGATCGCCAAGCACCAACAGGGGGAAGGTGTAATCGCCAGACGAAGGTCGGTACCCGCGTGGACGTCTTCCGACAATAGCGTCGTCCTTAGAAGACTGTCATTACGCAAAACCGCGCGGGGTGACCCCGCTTCCAACGAGGAGGTGCGATGTTCGTCTGGCAGATCTGGGCCGACTGGCTGGTGAGACTCGTAGCGCCACCGGCACCGCCGGCCCCCGCACCACCGGTTCCCTCACCTCCGGTGCGTCCCGCGTGGGCGACGGAGGAAACCACCCACTTCCAGGAACGCCCATGGACCCTGGGTCAACGAACGTGCTACGGGACGACCGGATGGAACGAGCGGCGATGACGACTCTGCGGGTGGGCGACGTACTGACTTTCCAGCCGTCCGAATACCACCGGGAGGGCGAAGACAGGCTTCAGCCCGGCAGGGGTGAGCTGATCATTCGAGTGACGCGCCTTCCGGACCGGATCGACATGTTCGTGACGGAATGGGTGACGCTGTGCGGGATCGAGATCCTGGACCGGTCCGAGGGCGAGGAGGTGTCCGTCGCAGTCCACCGCGAGGCCCTTCCCGGTTGCATCTCGCCCCGCCTGAACCTGGTCACGCCCCATTTCATGGAACGGGAACTTCCGCCGCTATGAGCGACCGGGGCGATCTCATCATCCCCGAGCTGGCCGAGCACACACCGCTCCGGCCGCTCTGGATCTGCCGAATCGACGCCCGCCCGTGGCCCTGTCCGGATGCCCGACTCAACCTGGTGGCCGCGTACCTGCCCGCCCGCCGAATCGAGCTGTACCTGTATCTCGGCTTGCAGTTCACCACGGCTCTGGCCGAACTCGACACGGTGGTGGTGGAGGCAGGCGAACGAGCGGACGCCTTCGGCCTTCACGTGCGCGTTCTCGGCTGGCTGATCTCACACGAGGCCAGACAGCGAGGCAGACGGCGTCGCTCCATCTGAACTTCGGCGAACCTGTCCCGTCCCGGTGCTGTTCCGTCCGAGTGTTGTTCCGTCCGAGTGTTGTTCCGTCCGACGTGCAGCGCGGAAATCGCTTTTTCATGACCTGGACTGACCCGTACGGCCCCGAGCCTTCACCGAACGTCCGGCAGACGTTTTGCTGATCTGAGTCGTTCGTCGACTTCGACCAGACGTCGTGAGGGAGCCACCCATGCAATCGGTACGACGAAAACTGCTCGCCGCGAAGGTGTTGCCACTCGCGTTGGCCACCGCACTCGTCGGCGCACTCATCGCCGGCACCGCCGTGCTGGCCTCGGCCGCCAGCTCGACCGCGGCCCAGTCCAATCGTGTGATGACCTGGAACATCCACGTCGGGAAGGACGGCGGACCGGAGGCGAAGGCAAAGGAGATCGCCCGGTTCAAACCGCAGGTCCTCGGCATGCAGGAAGCCTGCCGGGAGGACGTCAAGAAGACGGTCGCCATCCTGAAGAGCAAATACAAACTCCAGTACCACATCGCGTACGGCACGGTGCGCAACGACCGGGCCAACTGCGGACTCTTCGGCGGGAACGCCTTCGGGCAGGCAATCATCTCGGCCGCGCCGATAACAAAGAAGGGCAACACGCTCTACGCCGACGGCGGCACCGAGGCTCGGGGTTACATGTGGGTGGAGACCACGGTCAACCGCAAGAAAACCCGGGTGTACAACACCCATCTGTCCGAGCACGGCCAGGGCAAGCTCCGGGCCGCGCAGGTCCGAACCCTGGTCGAGGTGGCGAGACAGTACGCCGGGTCCATCGTGCTCGGCGACTTCAACGCGCAGCCGCACTCGTCGGAAATGCAGCCCATGTGGGTGTACTACCGGGATGCCGACCCGAGCTGTGGCGCCAAGGCAAGCTCCAGGTGCAAGGCGACCGCGGACGCGGGTCCTCCGCGCAAGAAGTTCGACTACATCTTCCTGCGGAAGAACATGGCCCTGCCCGGCGTGACCGTCGTCAATTCGCCGTACTCCGACCATGACATCGTCTACGCCGACCTTAGGTAGCAGCCGTACCGGGAGTAGCCCCGACCCGGCGCGGACCCGGGTCAGGGCTGCTCCCACGGTCAGCGCAGCTTGGCGTAGAAGGTGCGCAGGTCGTCGGCGAGCACGTTCGGGGCGAGGTGGGCGGCGTAGTGGCCGCCGGGTCCGTACGACTTCCAGTGCACGATGTTGCGGTGGTCGCGCTCGGCGAACGTACGCATGGAGACGAAGTCGCCCTCGAACATCGCCAAACCGAGCGGCACCGTGGTCGGCTCGGTCGGGTGCTCGGCCTTCGCGTCCTCGTAGTAGAACCGGGTCGCCGAGGTCGCGGTGCCGGTCAGCCAGTAGAACATCGTGTTGGTCAGCACGAAGTCCGCGTCGACGTCGGCGGCGTCACCGAAGAGCTGGGCGTTCCAGCCGAGCAGCCCGACCGGCGAATCGAAGATCCCGTACGACAGGGTCTGCGGCTGCTGTGAGTGCAGGGTGTTGAACGACATCTTGTTGTCGTAAAACCACTGGAGCACCTCCAACGCCTTCTGGTCCTCCTCGGTGATCTTCGCGAACTCGGCCGGGTCGCCGGACGGGAACGAGAAGATCTGGGTCACGTGTACGCCGACCACGTGCTCCGGGGCGATCCGGCCGAGTTCGGGCGCGACGAACGACCCGCCGTCGTTGCCGACCGCGCCGTACCGGTCGTAGCCGAGCCGGCGCATCAGTTCCGCCCACGCCCTCGCCGTGCGGTACCGGTTCCAGCCCCGCTCGCGGGTCGGGCCGGAGAAGCCGAAGCCGGGCAGCGAGGGGATCACCAGGTGGAACGCCTGCGAGCCGTCGGACGGGTTGGTCAGCGGCTCGATGACGTCGAGGTATTCCACGATCGAGCCGGGCCAGCCGTGCGTCAGGACCAGCGGCAGCGCGTCGGCGTGCGGCGAGCGTACGTGCAGGAAGTGGATGTTCTGGCCGTCGACCTCGGTGGTGAACTGCGGATACTGGTTGATTTTCGCTTCCCAGGCCCGCCAGTCGTAACCGTCGCGCCAGTGCTCGGCGAGTTGACGCACGTACGCCACCGGCACGCCGTAGTCCCAGCCGGCGTCCGGGATCTCGTCCGGCCAGCGGGTGCGGTCGAGCCGGTTGCGGAGGTCGTCCAGGTCGGCCTGCGGGATGTCGATGCGAAAGGGCTTGACCTCGGTGTTCTCGCTCATGTCGACAACGCTACGGACCCTTCCGGTCAGCTTCTGTCCGGAAGCCCTGACAGACTTGTGAGCATGTTGGAGACCTCGGCGCGGCTGCTGCGCCTGCTGTCGTTGTTGCAGTCCCGGCGGGACTGGGCCGGCGCCGCGCTGGCCGAACGGCTCCAGGTGAGCGAACGGACCGTACGCCGCGACGTCGACCGGCTGCGGGACCTCGGCTACCCCGTGCACGCCAGCAGGGGCACCGACGGTGGTTACCGCCTCGGCGCGGGCGCGGCCATGCCGCCGCTGCTGCTCGACGACGAGGAGGCGGTGGCCGTGGCGGTCGGCCTGCGTACGGCCGCCGGTGGCACCGTCGCCGGGATCGAGGAGTCGTCGGTACGGGCGCTGACCAAACTCGAACAGGTGCTGCCGGCCCGGCTACGGCACCGGGTGAACGCGTTGCAGACGTACACCGAGCCGGTGCCGGCGGACCGGCCCGGACCGGTGGTCGAACCCGGCGTACTGACCGTGCTCGCGGCGGCGTGTCGGGACTCCGAACGACTCCGGTTCGACTACCGCGCCCATGACGGGTCCGACGCGGTTCGGGCGGTGGAGCCGTACCGGCTGGTGTCGTGGGGACGCCGCTGGTACCTGCTCGCCTGGGACGTCGACCGGCAGGACTGGCGCACGTTCCGGGTCGACCGGATCCAGCCCCGTACGCCCACCGGGCCACGCTTCCCACCGCGCGACCCGCCGGAGGGCGGCGCTGCCGCGTACGTCGCAAGGGGTGTGTCGGCGGCGGCCTGGCGCTATCGGTCCCGCGTCCTGGTGCACGCGCCCGCGACCGTGGTGGCCGAGCGGATCAACCCGGCGGTGGGTGTGGTGGAGGCGGTGGACGACCGCACCTGTGTGCTGAACACCGGGGCGGACAGCGTGCAGACACTCGCGGTGTACCTCGGTCTGCTCGGTGTCGACTTCGACGTCACCGAGCCCCCCGAACTCGTCGAACACCTCCGTACGCTGACCGAGCGCTACGGCCGGGCCACCCCGGACCGGTGAGACGGTCGGAGATACGTGGTCTTCACCGATACATTCACCTACCGGAACGGGTTTTGACGTCGTAAGTGGATGCGCAGTCGGGCGGAGGGAGTTCCGGGGTGTCGGTACGGATCGATGTCGACGGTGACGACGCCGAGCTGGAAGACCTGTGGGAGTGGCTGCGCGCCGAACACGCATTGCGCGGGCTGGTACGGCTGGAGAACGGACCCGTGGTCCCCGGCACCATGGGATCCGGCATGGAGATCACGATTCAGATCGCGACCGTCATGTCCGGAGCGGGCGCACTCTGGGCCGCGGTGGCGCAGTCCGTCTCCCTGTGGTTGGACCGACGCCGCACCGACATCACGATCACGGTGACGAAGCCCGACGGCACCACGGTGCAGTTGAGCGCCAAGCGGGCGGCGGAAGCGAAGCGGCTGATGGCGGAGTTCGCCGAGCCTCGGGAAGTGGGCGACGGTGACCCGGCTGCCTGACCCACAGCGTTCCCGTGCCTTGCTGATCGGCACCGCCGTCTACCAGTCGGACCAGCTCCCCGACCTGCCGGCCGTACTCAACAACCTGACGGATCTCCGGGCCACGCTGACCTCGCCGCTGCTGGGCGGGTTCGCCCCGGACCGCTGCGTCACGCTGGCCGACCCACCCGATCCGATCTCCCTCCACGACATGCTGATGGACTCCGCCACGAACGCCACGGACACCCTGCTGGTCTATTTCGCCGGACATGGTCTGAGGTCGGAACGCGGCAAGCTGTACCTCGGACTGGCGAACACTCGGGACGTCAACCTCCCGGTCAGCGGATTCGACTACGAAGTGCTCCGCGACGTGATCCTGGACAAAAGCAGAGCGGTCAACAAGGTCGTGGTGCTGGACTGCTGCTTCAGCGGCCGGGCGATCCAGGGGATGAGCGCCGCCGGGGCCGCGACGGCGGACCAACTGGAGATCGAGGGCACTTATGTGCTGACCGCGACCGCCGCGAACGCCCAGGCACTGGCCCCGCAGGGCGCCCACCACACCTCCTTCACCGGCGAACTCCTGCACGTCCTGGGCAGCGGCGTACCGGACGCCGGGGAGTTGTTGTCGCTGGATGCCGTCTTCAAGCAGTTGCGGCACAACGTACGCCAGCGTGGGCTGCCGGTACCCACACAGCGCTTCGGTGGGATGACCCACCTTCTGGCGCTCACCCGGAACGCGGCCGCGGTTCGCGGCGCCGGGCTGACGGTGCCGCCGCAGGCTCCTCCGCCACGGATCTCGATCCGACAGGCGCATGTCGCCCAGCCACTCGGCCTCGCCGGCACCCTGCACTTCACGAAGCAGGACCTGGCCGCGACGATCCGCCGGAACTGGACAACCGCCGCCGAGCACCTCTTCCGCCGCACGGACCGGTCGGCGGCCCCCTCGGAGAGCTGGACCGAACTGCTGGGCTGGCTACGCCAGTTCAACGACCCCGTGGCCGACGACGTCGAGGGACGCATCGCGCTCGTCGACCGGTACCTCGGCGACCGGAACCTCTCCGCCGATCTCAAGCTGCTGCACCTGCTGCGATGGCTCGATCCTGCCGGGGCGGCAACCTACCGTGGGCACCACGTCACGTACCAGACGCTCGCTCGTGGGTGCCTGGGCGCGCGGGTCGACGCCGACGACGTCGAACGACGCCTCTTCGAGGAGGTGCGCCGGGCCGGGCTGCTCGACGCCCTGGCCGGATTCACCGAGCTGGACCGGTTACAGGGTGTGCAAGGCAAGTGGGACGAAGCCCGCCGGGCGTGGGAAGAATCTGTCGAGAAGATGCGGTTCGAACTCGGCCACCCCGATGTACGCGGCAACGTGCCCGGATGGGCAGCCGCCAACGGTCCCGGTGCGCTGCTGTTCGGCCTGCTGCCGCAGGACCGGGTTTCCCAGATATCGCGACACCTGCCCGCCGGGTCCCCGCCGCAGATCCCCATCCCCTGGTACGAGCGGCTGCTCGCCGCCGCCGGCGGTCGGGAGACGGTGCTCGGCGCACTGCTGGAGGCGGACCTGGCCCCGGTCGCGGAACAGGCTGCCCGCGACCGGGCCGAGTCGGAACGGCAGCGGGAGGCCGAGCGGGAGGACCTGCGTCGCCGGGCTGAGCGGTGGTCCACCGCCGAGGCCAGCAGACTCAGCCGAGCAGCGCGCTACCACGCCGCCCTACGCGCGCTGGCCGTCACCGCAGGCTGGAGCCTCATTCTCGTCGTCGCGGTCTGGCTGGCCTGGTGCCTGTCCGGCCGTGACTTCGACACCGCGAAGATGCTGACGTACTACGCCCTGATCCTGGGCGGCGCAGCCGCGTTCGTCCTCGTCCAGCGCGGCTACCGGTTGGGCTCCGCCTACCACCCGGAGCTGGGTAGGCCGTCGTCGTGGTTGCCACCCGTACGCGCCGCGATCGCCGGTGCCGCCGTGATGCTGCTCTTCGGTGCGACAGCCCGCCCGCCGAGGGAAGGGCCCCGGGCGGATTTCGACCTCCTGCTCGATTGGGGGCCGGGGCGTTTCTGGGAGTACGTCTCGGACAACTCCGATTACTACCGCGCCGACTGGGCGCTCATCTCCTACGGGTTGCTCGCCACGCTCGGCCTCGCGGCCTGCCTCGCGGTTGGGGTGTACGCGGGTACCGCGAGCGCCCGACAGTGGGAGGAACGCCACCGGGCGTACGACAAGGCCCACCGGCCCGGCTGACGTACGGTCAGCTCGCAACCGGAGTGGGCTCGGAACACTGAGCGAAGTCGATCATCCCCGGTCGGGGAGTCGGCCCGGTGCAGGTGTGCTGGCTGATGATCTGCGGACCGAAGTTGTCCTGCCGGGAATCCGTGACGATCTCGACCCGGCCATCGACGCCCGCCTCGTAGGTGGTGATGATCGGGTCGCCTTCCGTGGTGGGACTGGTCTCCTTGAGCCGTACGGGACGCCCTGCCTGCACGGCGTCCACGAAGCACCTGACGGCACGTTCGGAAAGTCCCTCACCCTGCGACAGCACGAACGTCCCACAGTTCGTGACCTCCCCCGGACCCGCGACGGCGGGGGCGGCGACGTCCACGTCCGGCTCGTTCGGTCCGCCGCAGGCCGACAGCGCGACCGCGACCACTGCCAGGTACAGAACCTGCTTCACCAGGACATCTTCCCTCATCCAACCCCGCCAAAGGCCTTCGACGCGACGGCGCGGCCCGCACCACCGATTCCCTCGACGATCTTGCACTTGTGGCGCCCGGATCAGGGCATTCATCCGGATTTGTGACCCACCACAAGTGCAAGATCGTCACGGTGTCTGTGACGACGGACGGGGTCGGGGTCGGGGTCGGGGTCGGGGTATCACGGGGGCCTTCGGTCACGGTGTGGGCTGGGGGCCCCTTCCTGTTAACGGAAGGGGCCCTTCGCTACCCGGTCAGAGGCCGATCCGGCCGGTGCCGGCGCCCGAGGTGACGATGGACTTGACGCTGCTGGCGGTGTCGAGCTGGTAGGAGTACGGGATGCTGGCGACGCTGCCGCCGGTCTGGCCGCTGCCGGAGTTCACGAAGTGGTTGTTCCGGGCGACCAGGGTCCCGGGGCCGGAGTCGGCCTCACCCAGGTGGTACGGGTCCGGGACATTCTCGAAGTAGTTGCCCTCGACGAGTACGCCGGCACCCTCGGTGGAGGCGACGCCGTAGCCGCTGTTGTTGTAGTAGTAGTTGTTGTAGACGTGCACCGGGTTCGCGAACCGGACCCGTGGGTTGCGCTGGGTGGTGCCGTCGAACCAGTTGTGGTGGTAGCTGACCCGCAGGTGGCCGATGTCCTGGCTGCCGTTGTCGTCGCTGTGGCCCAGCAGCATGTTCTTGTCGTGGCCGTAGACGCGGTTCCAGGAGACGGTGACGAAGTCGGAGCCGCGCTTGATGTCGACGGCGCCGTCGTAGCCGTCGGTGAAGCTGTTGTGGTCGATCCAGATGTTGGTGGCTGATTCCTGGACGTTGATGGCGTCGTCGTCCCAGCCGCGGAAGTTGAGGTTGCGGATGATGACGTTGCGGTCGCCGTTGATGTTGAAGCCGCAGCCGGAGATGGTGGCGCCGGAGCCGATGCCGAGGATGGTCTTGTTCGACCGGACCCGGAGCATGCCGGAGCAGGAGATGGTGCCGGAGACCCGGATGACCGAGGCGCTGGTGGAGCCGAGGGCGCTGGTCAGGCCGCCGGAGTCGGAGACGGTGATCGGTGAGGCGTTGCCGCCGCCGGAGGTGCCACCGTTCTGGGTGGCCCAGCCGACGAGCCCGGTCTGCGGGGGCAGCGTCGGACCGGTGGTCGGCGGCGGAGTGGTCGGCTGGTTCGTGGGCGGGTTGGTCGGGCCCGAGGTCGGCGGGGTGGTCGGCGTGGTGCCGCCGTTGCTGTCCACCGAGACGTCGTCGAAGACCGCGCTGGCGAACGTGGTGACCAGGGCGATCCGGCCTGCGGTCTGGGCGCTGTTGCTACCCGAACCGATCTGGCTGCCGTTGACGAACCCACGGATGGTGCTGCCGCTCGCCTCCAACCGCAGGGTGTACCAGGTGCCGGCGGAAACCGAGACCGAAGCCGAACCGATCACCGTGATCGCGCTGCCGTTGACCGCCTGCAACTCGGCCCGGTTGTTGTTGACCAGCGCCAGCCGGTACATCTTGGTCGCGCTGTTCGACCGGGAGGCGATGCCGACCACGCGGTTCGAACCGTTGAACGCCAGCGGCTTCACCCGGGCCTGCACCTGGTAGTCGGTCCAGCTCGTCTGGCCGGCGAAGGCACGGGCGAGTTCACTGCCGGTGTTGCCCTGCCGGTAGGCGGCCGTACCGTCGGTCACCACCGACCAGTCGCCGCCGGACTTCGACCAGCCGTCGGCGTTGCCGTCGTTGAAGTTGTCCGCGAACAGGGTCGCGGCCTGCGCCGCGGTGGTCAGACCGACGGTGAGTGCCACCGCCACTCCGGCCGCACCGAGCGCGACCAGCAGGCCGCGCCGGTGCAGGCTTCTTCTCTTTGGTACGTGCACGATTCCTCCGCTGTTGGAGGGCGGGGCGACGGATTGCGGCCGCCGCCCCGCCGGTATGGGGACGGGTTTGGTGGGTCAGGGGTTGATGCGACCGGCGCCCGCGCCAGCGGTGACGATCGACTTGACGTTCGCCGCCGCATCCGTGCTGTACGCGTACGGGATGGCGGCGACGTCGCCTGCGCTCTCCGGCGTACCGGAGTTGACGAAGAAGTTGTTGCGCTGGACCAGGTCACCCGGGTCCGATTCGGCATAACCGACGGCGGTCGGCCGGGTGACGTTCTCGAAGTAGTTGCCCTCGACCAGCACGCCCGCGCCCATGGTGGACGCGACGCCGTAGTCAGCGCCGAAGTAGTAGTTGTTGAACACGTGCACCGGGTCGCCGAAACGCACCCGAGGGTGGCGTTCCTTGCTGCCGTCGAACCAGTTGTGGTGGTACGTCACCCGCAGGTGGCCGATGTCGGCGGTGTGCCCGTCGTCGTGGCCGAGCAGCATGCTCTTGGTGTGGTTCACCACCCGGTTCCAGGAGACGGTGACGAAGTCCGACTCCCGCTTCACGTCGACCGCGCCGTCATAGCCGCTGTCGAAGGTGTTGTGGTCGATCCAGACGTTGCGTGAGCCCTGCACGTTGATCGCGTCGTCGTCCCAGCCCCGGAAGGTGAGGTTGCGGATGATGACGTTGGTCGCGGAGCTGACGTTCAGCCCGTTGTCCAGGGTCGCGTTGGTGCCGACGCCGAGCACGGTCTTGTTCGACCGGACGTCGTTCATGGTGTCGGGCATACTCAGCGAGCCCTGCACCCGGATGATCAGCGGTGACGACGACTCCAGGGCGTCGGCGAGCGCCTGCCCGGTGGTGACGGTGACGGTCGAGCCGCCGGCACCGCCGGTGGTGCCGCCGTTCTGCGCGGCCCAGCCGATCAGGCCGGTCTGCGGCGGCCCGGTCGGCGGAGGTGTGGTGGCCGGGGGCGTGGTGGCCGGGGGCGTGGTGGCCGGCGGCGTGGTGGCCGGCGGGTTGGTCGGGACGCCGGGCAGGCCGACCTTGCCGACCCCGGCCTGCGCGGTCACCGTGGCCTTGGTGTCGCAGGCGGTGCCGATGGTGTACGGGTACGGCGGGTTGGTGACGCTGCCGCCGGTCTCGCCGGCACCGGAGTTGACCAGGCAGTTGTTCCGGGCGACCAGCCGGCCGTCCCCGGAGGACGCCTCACCCAGGTGGTACGGGTCGTCGACGTTCTCGAAGTAGTTGCCCTCGACGATGACGCCGGAGTCCTCGGTGGCGGCCACGCCGTAGTTGCCGGTGTTCAGGTAGTAGTTGCTGTAGACGTGCACCTGGTCGCCGAAGCGGACCCGGGGGTTGCGCTGGTTGGTGTTGTCGAAGAAGTTGTGGTGGTAGCTGACCTTCAGCCGGCCGACGTCCTGCGCGGCGTTGCCGTCGTCGTGGCCGAGCAGCATGTTCTTGTCGGTCCCGTCGGCGTGGTTGTACGAGATCGTCACGTACGACGAGCCGCGCTTGACGTCGACTCCGCCGTCGAACCCGGTGGTCCAGGTGTTGTGGTCGATCCAGATGTGGTGCGAGAACATCTGCACGTTGACCGCGTCGTCCGCCCAGTCCCGGAAGTTCAGGTTGCGCAGGATGACGTTGTGTACGGCGTTCGCCGGGGGTGCGGTGATCGCGTTGTCGATCGGCAGGCCGATGTTGAGCCCGCCGCCGGTGAAGCCGGAGTTCGCGCCGAGGCCGACGATGGTCTTGTCGGAGGTGACCTCGTGCATCGGTCCGGGCAGCGCGATCAGGCCGCTGACCTGGATGATCTTCGGTCCGGTCGAGGCCGCCTCGGCGATGAACTGGGAGGCGCTGGTGACGGTGACGGTCGGGCCGCCCGCACCGCCGGTGGTGCCGTTCTGGCCCCACGCGTCGACCGAGGCCCAGCCGTCGGCGACGTTGCTGCCCGGGTTGCCGGGCGGGGTGGGACTCGGTGTGGTCGGGGTCTGGGTCGGGTTGGTCGGGGTCGGCGTCGGGTCGCTTCCGCCGGAGGAGACCAGCACGTTGTCGAAGTTCGCCGAGGCGTTGAAGGTGGCGACGCCGATCCGGCCGGTGGCGTACTGGCTGTCGGTGCCCTCGGCGAGCAGGGTGCCGTTGACGTACCCCCGCAGCGAGCTGCCGTTGACGTCGAGCCGCAGCGTGTACGTGGTGCCGACGCTCACCGTGACGCTGGCGGTGTCGAGCGTGGTGGAGGAGCCGCCGGAGAGCCGCTTCAGTTCGACCGTGTTGTTGCTGCGCAGGGCCAGGTAGTAGTAGCTGGTGCTGCTCTGCACCCGGCCGAGCAGGGCGACGAAGCGGTTGGAGCCGTTGAAGGCGGTCGGCTTGACGGTCGCCTGGACCGAGTAGTTGGTCCAGCTCGCCGTACCGGCGATGGAGCGGGCGTCGCTGCTGGTGCCGCTCTGCCGGTAGACCCGGGAGCCGTCGGTGGCGACCGACCAGCTTCCGCCCGACGGCGTCCAGCCGGTCGAGTTGCCGTCCTCGAAGTCGTCGGAGAAGAGCGTCGCGGCGTAGGCGGTGGCGCCCATGCCGAGCGCCAGGGCGACTGCGGCGATTGCCGCGCCGACCGCGATCAGGAGACCGCGGCGATGCCTGCGCCGGGTTTCGGTGGTTGTCACTGAACCTCCTTGGTGGCTATCCGCCCAGGTAGACAGATAGATCGATAGCTTTCGATCTTTGTGGACAGGGTTCGCCCTTGGGGAAAGTGCCGCCCTGACCCACTCGGATCGATCGGCGCCACGCCGGGAGGGATGCGGGAGAACCGGGCTGACTCGCCCGTACCCGCTCCCGGCGCGCACCGGAGGGTTCGGCCGCCGTACGTCGGCAGCCGACCCCGACGGCCGTCAGAGGCCGATCTTGCCCGTGCCGGAGCCGGCCGTCACGACCGACTTGATGTTGTTCGGATCGGTGACCGTGTAGCTGTAGTACGTGCTCGGTTCCTGCACCGTGCCGCCGGAGTCACCCGGCTCGCTCGTGCCCGCGAGTACGTTGTTCCGCGCCACCAGCCGGCCGCGCGACCCCGCGTAGCTGACCGACCAGGGCACCTCGACGTCCTCGAAGTAGTTGCCCTCGACCACGCAGCCGGAGTTGAGCTGGCAGGCGACACCGACATCGGTGTTGTAGACGAAGTAGTTGTTGAACACGTGCACCGGCTCACCGAAGCGGACCCGCGGATTGCGCTGCGGCGTACGGTCGAACCAGTTGTTGTGGTACGTCACCTTCAGGTAACCGACGTCCTGGGCCGCGTTGCTGTCGTCGTGGCCGAGCAGCATGTTCTTCGTGTGGTGGTGGGTGTGGTTCCAGGAGACCGTGACGTAGCTGGCCCCCCGCTTGATGTCGATCAGCCCGTCGTAGCCGAGCGACAGGTCGTTGTGGTCGATCCAGACGTGGTGCGTGAACATCTGCACGTTGATCGCGTCGTCCACCGTGTTGCGGAAGTTCAGGTTCCGCACGATGACGTTGTGCACCGCGTCCGCGGGCGGACTGGTCGCGTCGCTGACCGGGATGCCGATGTTGAGTCCGCCGCCGGTGATCCCGGAGCTGGCGCCGACGCCCACGATGGTCTTGTCCGAGGTCACGTCGTGCATCGGTCCGGGCAGCGCGATCATGCCGCTGACCCGGATGTTGAGCGGACCGGACTGGGCGATCGCGCTCAGCAGCTCGGCCGGGGTGTCGACGGTCACGGTCGGGCCGCCGGCCCCACCGGTGGTGCCGTTCTGGCCGAGTGCGTTGACCGACGCGAAACCGATCGGCGGCGCACCCGGATCCAGCGGCGGCTCGGTCGGCGGCAGGGTCGGGCCGGTGGTCGGGCCGGTCGTCGGCGGCGGGCCGGTCACGGTCGCCACCTCGACGTCGTCGAACGAGGCGCTGGCGTACGAGGTGGCAAGCCCGGCCCGGCCGGAGCTGAAGCCGCTGTCGGTGGCCTGGACCACCAGGTTGCCGTTGACGTACCCGCGCAGTGAGCTGCCGACGGCGTCCAGCCGCAGGGTCGCCCAGGTGCCGACCGGCACCGCAGCCGACCCGGTACCGAGCGCCACCGGGTCGCCGCCGGCCCGCTTGACCAGTTGCACCGCGCCGCCGCTGGTCACCACGAGGGCGTAGTAGCTGCTGCTGCTCTGCGCGCGGGCGACCACGCCGACGTGCCGGTTGGCGCCGTTGAAGCCGGTCGGCTTCACCCGCGCCTGCACGCCGTAGTCGCCCCAAGTCGGCTGGCCGACCAGGGTGCGGGCGTCGCTGCTCTGGCCGGACTGGCGGTAGGCCAGCGAGCCGTCGGTCACCACCGACCAGCTACCGCCGGACTTCGACCAGCCGTTGGAGTTGCCGTCCTCGAAGGTGTCCGACAGCAGCGTGTCGGCGAACGCGTACGGCATCCCGAAGGTCACCGCGGCGACGCTGAGGGTGCCGGCGGCGACCGTCGCGGCGAGCACGCGCCAGGTCGGTCGTCCCCGGGTCCGGATGGATTTCACAGTGGGCCTCCTGTGGTGGTGGGACAGGGTTGGGGGTGGGACGGGTTCGGGCGGACGGGTTCGGGGGTGGTGGGAAGGGCCTGCGGGACGGGCGGGCCCTTCCCACCGGGTCAGACGGGTAGGCGGTTGGCGCCGGCCAGGAGTTGGACGGCCAGCGGGACCAACGCGGTGGGCAGGGGTGAGGTGGCGCGCAGGGTGGGGGTCCAGCCGGCGTCCGCACCCAGATCCGGGTCGTGGGTGCTGTTGTAGGCGTCGAGCAGGCTGGTCGGCCGGGGCCAACCCCCATCGGTACGGACCCAGCTACCGCGCTCGGTGAGCGCGGTGCCGCCCCAGTCGTAGAGCAGGTCCTCCGGCGCGATCCCGTCGTCGACGGCGAAGAAGTTGTTCTCCGCGTAGAGGGCCGACTGGACGCCGACGCCGAGCGCGTACTGGAAATCCGGTCCGGCGAGTTGGTAGTGGTTGTTGTAGAGGTCGACCTGGCCGAACCGCACCCGGGGCAGGCGCTGGAGGGTGCCGGCGAACAGGTTGTGGTGCAGGGTGACGTTGAGCCGGCCGACGTCCGGGCCGACCGTGTTCGACGAGCCGATCAGCATCACCTTGTCCCGGCCGGTGAACCGGTTGTAGGAGACGGTGACCCGGCTGGCGGTGTGGGTGATGTCCAGCGACCCGTCGTGCACCTGGTACGGACGACCGAAGTAGACCGGCTGCGCCGAGTCCGGGTTGTCGCCGTCGGTGAAGGTGCTGTGGTCGACCCAGATGTTCTCGCTGCGGCGTACCGAAACCTGGTCGAACTGCGAGTTCCAGTTTCCGTTCTCACCGTCGGTCGGCGCCCAGGCCGGGAAACAGTCGCGGGCGTCGTCGAAGGTGAGGTTGCGGACGATCGAGTTGCTGGCGCCGTCGAGCATCAGGGTCAGCCCGGCCAGCGTCGCGCCACGCAGCCCGATGATGGTGGTGTTCGGCCCGACGTTGATCTGGGTCTGTCGGGTCTGGTTCGCCACCGACCGCACCCGAGCCGCCTCGACCGGTCCGCTCGGCGCCACCCGCCCCCAGACCGCCGGGTCGTACGCGGCCAGATAGGCGGGCAGGCTGTATTCCGGATCAGCCAGGTCGGCGCAGTCCAGGAGCGTTCCGTCAGCGGCTTCGTAACCGTCGATGGAACCCTGGACGTAGATTATCTTCGGGGTGGCGTTGCTCCGGTTGGTGGCATTGTCGCCACCGAGTGCGGCCACCAGTTCGGCACGGCTGTCCACCACGTGGATCTGGTCTTCGGTGGCGGCGGAACCGCCGGTCGTACCAGGTCCGGCGGCGGCCCAACCGTCATTCGCCGGCAATGCCTGCCGGCCCAGCAGACGGGCTCCCCAGGACAGTCGGTCATGTGATCCACCTGCGGTTACGGCCGTTCCCGGCACTACCGCGAGCGAGATCCCCACCAGTACGGCGGTCAACCTGATCAGTCGCATCTGCACTCTCCGCGTCTGCCTGTCGATTTCCGGTTCCGTAACGCGTACGAAACCTGTTCACAAACAGACGGTAAGGAAACGCAGTCATATGAGTCAATGCGCTGCGTGTGCAGTTATGTTGCAGAGAATGGAGGCATTATTAATTGCCTCGGCCACCCGTTGGCCGAGAAGTGGGTATTCGGTCCGATTCCTACCGCACGGCTGTTCCAATAATTTGCAGCCGGTTTTCCGTACGCGGCTCAGCCATTGCCCGTCTCCTCGCCCAGCGTCACCCGGTACGGCTTGACCGCCCACGGCACGCCCAACTCGTGCAGCAGCGCACCGGACTCGGCGGCCTGCCGCAGCACCCCGTTGACCCCCCGGATCGACCACACCCGGTCCGGCGGTTCACCCGTACCGAGCACGTTCTCGCCGCCCAGCAGGGCCGGTTCGGGAGCCGCGTGGATCGCCTCGATCAGCGCGGTGAAACCCTCCGTACGGTCCAGCGGCACGATCAGCGGCACCCCTTCCGGGTCGGCCCGGTGGTCCAGCAGGTTCGCCAGCAGGCCCACCCGACCGGGGACCTCGCGCGGCTCCGGGTAACCCGGCAACAGCAGCCGGTCGGTCGGATACTCCAACACGGCCCGACCCGCCGTACCGCGCACGATCACCTCACCGGGGACGAACTCCTCCCCGGCCAGGGTCACCGCCGCCACCACCGGCAGGCCGGAGCGGAGCGTCACCCGCAGCGAGGCGGTGTCGTCCACCTCGATCGGCCGGGTCCGGTACCGCTCCAGCTCGACCGCCACCGGATCGGCTCCCCGTCCACCGAGCCGGGACGGCACGGCGGCGGCCACCGCGAGACACTGCATGACCGCGTGCGCCAGCGGGTTGACCAGCGCGCCGTCGAGCACCGGATGCCCGTTCAGGCTGCGCCGGCCGGCCCACGGGGACCGGGCGTAGTAGGCGTCGGTGCGTTGCCAGGAAGCGACCGTGGCGATGCCGGTGATCGTGCCGAGCCTGCCATCGGCGACCGCGGCGAGCAGTTCCACCAGGGCCGCCGAGCCGAGCGCCTGGAAGCCGACCTGGATCGCCCGGCCACTGGCCGCCCGCGCCATCGACAGGGCCCGGTGCTCGTGCGTACCGAGCACCGGCGGCTTCTCCAGCAGCAGATCGGCCCCGGACGCGAGCACGTCCAGGGCGATCGGCAGGTGCGTGTGCGGCGGCGTACAGACGACCACCACGTCCGGGCGGACGGCCCGGAGCATCTCGCGGTGGTCGGTGAAGACCGCCGCGGTCTCGGCGGCCTCCGCGTCCGGCAGCGGCTCGACCGGCCGTACGTCGACCAGCGCGACCAACTCCAGCCGGGCGGCAGCACCCAGTTCGGCGATGACCTGCCGGTGCCAGCGGCCGTGGCCACTGGCACCGATCAACGCCACCCGGGGCGGCCCGGCGGATTGTCGCCCGCCCGCCACCGCTCCGGACCGCCGGTCGGTCATGTCGCACCCGCCAGGGTCGCCTCGACCCCGTGCCGGTCGAGCGCGGTCAGCCACTCCAGCACCAGTTCGCGAACCACCTCGTCGGCGGCGAGTTCGGAGGGGAAGATCTCGGTCAGGCCGAACAGCGAGTCGACCACGCCGGCCGGGGTGTCCTTGCCGGCGCTGAGCGCCGCCCGGATCCGGTCGGCGAGCGGGTCGTCCAACGGCAGCGGGGTGCCGTCGTCGGCGCGCCCCTGGACGAACCGCATCCAGGCGGCGACCGCCAGTGCCGCGTAACGGGGTGAGTGTCCAGCCGCCCGCAGGTCGATGACCGTGTGCAGCATCCGCTGCGGCAGCTTCTGCGAACCGTCCATCGCCACCTGGATGGTCCGGTGCCGGATCACCGGGTTGGCGAACCGTTCCAGCGCCTGTTCACCGTAGTCGACCACCGAGACACCGTCCGGCGGGCTGAAACTACGTGCCACGTCCTCGGCGATCAGCCGACGCAGCACCTCACGCAGGTGCGGGATCTCCAGCGCGTCGGCGATCGTCTCCCGCCCGGCGAGCGCGCCCAGGTACGCGGTGGCCGAGTGCACCCCGTTGAGCGCCCGCAGTTTCAGCCGCTCCCACGGGCCGGCGTCGTCGGTCAGCACCGCACCCGCCTGCTCCCAGGCCGGACGTCCACCGAGGAAGTTGTCCTCGATCACCCACTGCCGGTACGGCTCCGCCGCCACCGCGGCCAGGTCGGTGAAGCCCAGCGCGGTCTGCGCGGCGGCGAACGTCTCGGCCGTGCTCGCCGGCACGATCCGGTCCACCATGGTCCCCGGATACGTCACGTTCGTACGCAACCAGTCGGCGATCCGCTCGGCCCGCGCCCGGTTGGCCCCGTTGCGCCCACCTGCCGCCTCGGCCAGCATCGCCAGCGCCTGGCCGACCAGGCTGTGCAGCCGCTTGCCGTTCGACGGCAGGTTGTCGCAGCTCACCAGGGCCAGCGGACCGGCATCGGCGACGGCTCGGGCGAGCAGGCCACGGACCAGCAACCCGGGGACCGTACGCGGGTCCCGGTCGGTGGTCAGGTCGGCGGTCACCTCGGCGTCCGGGCTGAACCGGCCACTGGCCGGATCGAGCTGGTACGCCTTCTCCGTCACCGTGAGCGTGACCATCCGGATCGCCGGATCGGCCAGCAGCGCCACGATCGCGGCCGGATCGCTGGGCGCGTGCCGTACCCCGGCGAGCGCACCGATCACCTGGGTCTCGCTGCCGGCCCCGGAGAGCGTGGTGACGCTGAACAGGCAGTCCTGCGCGGCGAGCTGGTTCACCACCTCGGTGCTGCGCGGCGCCACCCCGACGATGCCCCAGTCGCCACCGCCCCGCGCGACCGCCTGCTCGGTGTAGACCGCCTGGTGGGCCCGGTGGAACGCGCCGAGGCCGAGGTGCACGATGCCGGCCGGAACGGTCCCGGGCCGGACCAGCGGGCGGGTCGAGGAGGGCAGCCGGCGCAGGGCACCGAGCCCCAGCGGCGACGCGCCGACGGTCACCGCCATGCCGGGCCGTCCGGGAAGCTGAACTCCGCGATCGAGGCGGGCTTGATCGTGGCGCTGTAACCGGGCAGCTCCGGCAGTAGGTACCGGCCCTCGCGGGTGCGTACCGGGTCCTCGAAGTGCTCGTGCAGGTGGTCGACGTACTCGACCATGCGGCCGTCGAGCGAGGTGCCGACCCGCAGGTAGTCGAAGATCGCCAGGTGTTGGACGTACTCGCAGAGGCCGACCCCACCGGCGTGCGGGCAGATCGGCACGCCGAACTTGGCCGCCATCAGGATCACCGAGAGCACCTCGTTGACCCCGCCGACCCGGCAGGCGTCGATCTGGCACACCCGGATCGCCTCGGCCTGGAGGAGCTGCTTGAAGATGACCCGGTTCGCCGCGACCTCACCGGTGGCCACCCGTACCGGTGCCACCGCGCGGGCGATCCGGGCATGCCCGAGTACGTCGTCCGCGTGCGTCGGCTCCTCGATCCAGTACGGCTCCACCTCGGCCAGCCGCTCCATGTTGGCGATCGCCTCGTCCACGTCCCAGACCTGGTTGGCGTCCATCATCAGCAGCGCGTCCGGGCCGATCTCGTCCCGGATGATCCGGGCCCGTCGTACGTCGTCGTCGATCGGGCCGCCGACCTTCATCTTCATCGCCCGCCACCCGTCGGCGTACGCCGCCCGGGTCAGCGCCCGCACCTTCTCGTCCGGGTAACCGAGCCACCCGACCGACGTGGTGTACGACGGGAAGCCGCTCTCCTCCAGCTCGGCCAGCCGCTCCTTCAGCCCGACGAGTCCGTTGTCGAGGATGGCGGTGGCGTCGGCCGGGGTGATGGCGTCGCTGATGTGGTGGAAGTCGATGCTGGCCACGAGTTCCTCGGTCGGCATCTCGGCCAGCAGTCGCCACATCGGCTTGCCGGCGAGCTTGGCCCGCAGGTCCCACACGGCGTTGACCAGCGCGCCGGTCGCCATGTGGATGACGCCCTTCTCCGGGCCGAGCCAGCGCAACTGCACGTCGGCGCTGAGCGAGCGCCAGAACGTGACCGGATCCGCGAAGATCTCCTCCACCGTACGGCCGACCACGTGGTGGGCCAGCGCCTCGATGGCACCGCAGGTCAGCTCGTTGCCGCGACCGTTGGTGAAGGTGAAGCCGGCGCCGAAGACCCCGCTCGGGTCGTCGGTGCGCAGCTCGACGTAACTGGCCGAGTAGTCGCCCCGGTTGATCGCGTCGGAGCCGTCGCCGGCCGCCGCGGTCGGGAAGCGTACGTCGTGCACCTCGGCGGCGGTGATGGTCACCGTCATTGCAGCTTCTCCCCGATCTTGAAGACCCGCTTGGGCAGGTGGTACGCCAGGTCGACGATCGTCTCGGCGGCCTCGTCCAGTGGCAGCCGCTCCTCGGCGACCAGCCGGGCCAGGAAGCCGGCGTCGATCCGGCGGGACACGTCGTGGCGTACCGGGATGGAGCAGAACGCACGGGTGTCGTCGACGAAACCGGCGGTGTTGTAGAAACCGGCGCTCTCCGTGACCGCTTCGCGGAACCGGCGCAGTACCTCGGGCGAGTCCAGGAACCACCACGGCGCACCGAGGTAGAGCGCGGCGTAACCGCCGGCCAGCGGGGCGAGTTCGCGGGTGAAGGTGTACTCGTCCAAGGTGTAGACGACCAGCCGCAGCCGGGGGTCGTTGCCGTACGCGTCGAGCAGCGGGGTGAGCGCGTGCAGGTACTCGGTGGCCTGCGGGATGTCGCCGCCGACGTCGCGCCCGTGCCGGCCGTACAGCCAGCGGTTGTGGTTGCGTACGGCGCCCGGGTGCAGTTGCATCACCAGGCCGTCCTCGATCGACATCGCGGCGAACTCGACCAGCATGTGCGCCCGGAACGCCTCGGCGTCCTCGGGCGTGGCGGTGCCGAGCCGACCCCGGTCGAACAGGGTGGCCGCCTCGGCCTGGCTCAACCGCAGGGTCAACGCGGTCGGGTGACCGTGGTCGGACGAGGTCGCCCCGGCCGCGATGAACGCCTGCCGGCGCAGCCGCAGGGCTTCGAGATACCCGGCGTACGACGCGGTGTCCGTGCCGGCGACGGCACCGAGCCGTTCGACGTTCTCGGCCCAGCCGTCGAACTCCATGTCGACCACGTTGTCCGGCCGGAACGTGGTGATCACCCGTCCGCCCGGTCCGCCCCAGCCGTCGGCCGCCAGCTTGGCGTGCCGGCCCAGGTCGTCCAGGGGCGACTCGGTGGTGGCCAAGGTCTCGATGTTGAACCGCTCGAACAGCGCCCGGGGGCGGAACGCCGGCTCGGCCAGCCTCGCCGCGATCTCGTCGTAGATCTCGTCGGCCGTCTCCGGCCCGAACACGGTGCTCACCCCGAAGACCCGGCGGAACGTCTGCTCCAGCCAGAGCCGCGACGGAGTGCCCCGGTAGAGGTGCCAGTTCGCGGCGAACCGGCGCCAGATGGTCCGCCCGTCGGTCTCCACGGGCGCGCCGTCGACCGTGGGCACGCCCAGGTCGGCCGGGGGGATGCCCTGGCTGAGCAGCATCCGGGTCAGGTAGTGGTCAGGAACGATGATCAGCCGCGCCGGGTCGGGGAACGGAGCGTCCTCGGCCAGGATGGCCGGGTCGACGTGCCCGTGCGGGGAGATCAGCGGTTGGTCCTTCGCCAACGCGTACAGCTCCCGCGCGATCGCCCGTTGGGTGGGCTCGGCCGGGAGGAGCAGGTCAGCTCCTGGTAGTGGGGGCACGGAAGCGGGCTCCTCGTGATCAGGGAATGTTGAGCAGGTCGGCAACGCGGACCGGCTGGCCGGTCTCGAAGGAGCGGTTCGCCGCCAGACCGGTGAGCAGCGCGAGCGCGCCGTCGCGGGCGGTGGCACCGCGGTCCATCGGGTCGGGGTGCCCACCGAAGAGCACCCCGGTCATCCGTACGTCGGCACCACCGTGACCGGTACGGGTGTAGCCGGACACCGGCACCTGCCGGGCCTGCTCCCAGAACGGCCGGACGGTCAGCTTCGCCCAGCCCTCCTCGATCGCGGCCTGTACGCCGTGCAGCGCGGCGCCCTTGAGTTCACCGGCCGCGTACGGGCTGACGAAGTCGCTCTCCACGACCTCAAGCTCCAGCCGCCCCTTGCTCCCGTTGACCATCACCCGGTAGCCCTCCCAGGGCGCGTACGCGGTCAGGTGGTACGTCATGGTGGCGCCGTTGGAGTACCGGGCCAGCACCGACATGTCGTCCTCGATGGTGACGCCGGGCGCGAAGACGTTCTGGTCCCGGTGGTAGCCGTCCTCGGCCTCCGCGTCCAGGTAGAGCGCCCGCAGGCGGGGGTGGCTGGCCAGGTGCAGCGCGAACGGGTCACCGGCGGCGGCCGGGGAGCCGTGTGCGCGCTCGTAGTCGCGCGCGTACCCGTGGCGTTTGCCGTTCTCGCCGTAGAAGAAGAGCCGACCGGAGGCGTAGACCTCCTCCGGCACCGCGTCCAGCCACCAGTTGACCAGGTCGAAGTGGTGGCTGGCCTTGTGCACCATCAGGCCGCCGGAGTTGGCCTTCTCCCGGTGCCAGCGCCGGAAGTAGTCGGCGCCGTGGCGGACGTCGAGCAGCCACTCGAAGTGGACCGACCCGATCTCGCCGATCTCACCGGCGGCGAGCACCTCGCGCACCTTCTCGTGCAACGGGTTGTAGCGGTAGTTGAAGGCCACCGAAACCTTTCGGCCGGTGGTCGCCACCGCGTCGAGTATCCGCTGGCAGCGGGGCACGTCGATGGTCATCGGCTTCTCGGTGATGACGTCCCGGCCGGAGCGCAGCGCGGCCACGATGTACTCGTCGTGCACCCGGTCCACCGTGGTCACCAGGACCACGTCGACCCGTTCCTTCTCGAGCATGGTCGTGTAGTCGGCGGCCAGGTACGTCGGCACCGAGTCGAAGCCGAGTTCCTCCAGCCACTCGTTGTGTGCGTCCATCCTGGCCTGGTTGACATCGGCGAACGCGACCAGCTCGGCGGTCGCGGGGTGGTCGAGTACGAGCGCGCGGACGAACATCTCGGCCCGTGCGCCGGTGCCGACCACGGCGTAACGAAGTCGCTTTCCGGGTTCTGTGGACATCCCGCTCGGCCTCCGTGTGACTGCCAAAGGCCGGTGGTGGCCTCGGTGTGACTGCAAAGGTTTGCAGCCGAAGTAACCACGTGAGGACTCTCGTCGTCAACGATCGACAACAAACCGGCGTATTTTCTCCGGATTTACGAAGGTATGACGGCATCGAAGGCCGCTCGCCGCAACAAACCCGTAACCAAGGCCCGTTGACACCAGAGCAACCGTTTGCATTAATTGGCGACACCCAATGTGATGACAAGCACAACCGTCGGCCACCGGACACCGGCCGGCGTGGAGATCGAAGGGACTCGCGTGCCAGCCACCATCCGAGACGTCGCACGTGCTTCCGGCGTGCACATCTCCACCGTGTCCCGCACGTTCTCCGCCCCGCACCTGGTCAACCCGGAGACCCGTCTCCGCGTGCTGGCCTGCGCCGAGCACCTCGGCTACCGACCCAACCGCGCGGCTCGCGCGCTGATCACCGGCCGTACGCACAACATCGGCCTGATCGTCGCCGACATCGCGAACCCCTTCTTCCCACCACTGATCAAGGCGGCCGAAAGCCAGGCCCGGCACCGCGACTACCACATCTTCGTGGCCGACACGAACGAGGACCCGGCCGCCGAGGAGGACCTGGTCCACGCGCTGGCCAAACAGGTCGACGGCATCCTGCTCTGCAGCCCCCGCATGAGCAACAGCCTGATCGAGCAGCTCAGCCGCGAGGTGCCGCTGGTCGTGATCAACCGCCAGGTGACCGGACTACCGGCGGTGGTGATGGACGTCGGACAGGGGGCCCGGCTGGCGATCGAGCACCTGACCGGGCTCGGACACCACAACCTCGCCCTGCTCGGCGGCCCCCGCGGCTCCTGGACCAGCCGTGAGATCCGTCGGGCGGCCACCGCCGCCGCCCGCTCCGCCGACGCGGCGCTGACCGTACTCGGCCCCAACCCGCCCACCGAGGGTGGTGGCATCGCCAACGCGGAACAGGTCCGCCGGGCGGGCGTCACCGCTGTCCTCGCCTACAACGACCTGATGGCGATCGGCCTGATGGAAGGGCTCGACTCGCTCGGGATCCGGGTGCCCCAGGAGGTCAGCGTCGTCGGAATAGACGACATCGCGCTGAGCCGACTGGTCCGGCCGAAATTGACGACGGTGGCCACACCAACAGCGGCCGCCGGCCGGACGGCCGTCGACATGCTGCTCCAACACGACAGTGCCGCCGCCCACCGCAACCGGGGTGGGAACAGGACCGTCGCAGCAGACGACCGTCGTACCACCGCACAGGTAATGCTCCAGACCGAATTGGTCATCCGCGACTCGACGGGGCCCCGCCCACCGGCCGTTTCCGGCCGGACCAGCCCCGCGGCCACCACCACAACCGCTGACCCGGGCCCGCACAGCCCTGCGGACCCGGTCAACGCGGCCGCGGTCAACCCCGAAGCTGTCGCCTCCTAACGCCAAGGAGTGAGCGCACATGCACCCCGCAACACCCCCGATGGCGGACGAACGTGCCGCGCATGATCACCGTACCCCGTTCCCCCGCCGCGGCCTGATCCACCGTTTGGTGGCCGCCGCCATCGTCCTACCGCTCGTTCTCGGCGCCGCAGCCTGCGGCGGCGAGGACGACGAGGGTCCCGCCGCCCCGAACACACCGGTCGAGTTGTCGGTCTTCTGGTGGGGCGGTGAGGCGCGGGCCAAGCTCACCGAGGACGCCCTCGCCCTCTACACCACGAAGCACCCCAACGTGACGTTCAAGAAGACCTGGCAGGCCAACCAGGGCTACTTCGACAAGCTGGCGACCCTCACCGCGAGCGGTGACGCGCCGGACATCTTCCAGATCGACGACAACTTCCTCACCGAGTACGCGTCGCGCAACGTCACCCTCGACCTGACCAAGTACAAGGACGACAAGAAGCTCGACGTCACCAAGCTCCCGGAAAGCCTCTGGCAGTACGGCGTGGTCGACGGCAAGCTGGCCGGGATCGCCGGTGGTGAGAACACCCAGGGGCTGGTCTACAACAAGACCCTGCTCCAGAAGCACAACCTGCCCGAGCCGACCACCGGCATGAGCTGGGCGGACTTCATCACCTGGGCGGAGAACGTCTCCAAGACGACCAAGGTCCCCGGCACCATGGACCCGAGCGCCGACTACAAGGCGTTCTGGGTCTGGCTGCGCCAGCAGGGCAAGGACCTGTACAAGGGCAAGGAACTCGGCTTCACCGCCGACGACGTCACCAAGTGGTTCGACCTATGGAAGGGCGCCCGCGAGCGCGGTGCCACCCCGACCGCGGACGTGATCCACGAGGGCAACGCCACCGACATCACCAAGCAGCTGGTGGTCACCGGCAAGGCCGCGACCTCGTTCGTCTGGGCGAACCAGCTACCCGAGCTGAAGAAGGCCACCAAGGACGAGCTGGGCGTGGTCGCCTACCCCGGTGACCCGAGCGCACAGTGGGCGCGGGCCTCGCTCTACTACTCGGTGGCCCGCAGCAGCGAGCACAAGGACGTCGCGGTCGACGTACTGAACTTCCTGGTCAACGACCCGGAGGCGGGCAAGATCCTGGGCACCGACCGAGGGCTGCCGTCCAACCTGGACGTACGCAAGTCGGTCAGCGAAGGCGTCACCGACCCGGCGATGAAGCTCTCCATCGACGTGGAGACCGAGCTGGCCGCCAAGTTCGGCCAGTCCCCGCAGGTGCCGCTCAAGGGACACAGCAAGATCCGGGCCGAGCTGATCAAGGCGGCCGAAGAGGTCCAGTACAACCGCCAGTCACCGTCACAGTCCGCCGGCGCGTTCCTGGAGATCTGCAAGAGCGCGATCGCCTGACGATCGGCGCACCATTCGGAGAGGAGCCGGCTCGTGGCGCTGACCACGGCGCCCAGCTCGACTCCGCGCGCCACCGGCCCCGTCCGGACCCCCGCTGACCAGCGTGGGTCCGGACGGATCTGGCAGCGCGAGGGTCTGGCCGGGTACGTTTTCCTGTCGCCGTGGTTGATCGGCCTGATGGCCATCACGGCGGTCCCCATGCTTCTGTCGCTCTATCTGAGCTTCACCAACTACGACATCCTCACCCCCTGGTCGGAGATCGAGTGGGTGGGGCTGACCAACTACAAGCGGATGTTCACCAGCGACGCGTCGTACTGGCACGCGGTGCAGGTGACGCTCTCGTTCGCGCTGATCGCCGTACCGCTGAAGCTGGCCGCCGCCCTCGGCGTGGCACTGCTGCTCAACCGCGCCTGGCGCGGCGTCGGGCTCTTCCGCGGCCTGTTCTACCTGCCGTCGCTGCTCGGCGGCAGCGTGGCGCTGGCCATCGTCTGGGTCAGCATGTTCAACCGCGACGGGGCGTTCAACTCGTTCCTCAGCCTCTTCGGCATCGAGGGCAAGCCCTGGGTGAACGACCCGGAGTGGGCCCTGGAGACCCTGATGGTGCTGGCCATCTGGCAGTTCGGCGCACCGATGGTGATCTTCCTGGCCGGGCTCAAGCAGGTGCCGACCGAGCTGTACGAGGCCGCGTCGGTGGACGGCGCCGGCAAGGTCCGGCAGTTCCTCAGCGTCACCCTGCCGATGCTCTCACCGGTCATCTTCTTCAACCTGGTGCTTGAGACGATCAACGGCTTCCAGGGCTTCACCTCCGCGTTCGTGCTCAGCAACGGCACCGGCGGCCCGGTCGACTCGACCCTGATGTACACGCTCAACCTCTACATCAAGGGCTTCGTCGACCTGGAGATGGGCTACGCCTCGGCGATGGCCTGGGTCTTCCTGCTCGCCATCGCGGTTATCACGATCGTGCTGTTCAGCACCGGCCGGTTCTGGGTGCACTACTCCGACGGGGAGGGCCGCTGATGGTTACCCAGACCGAGGCCGTGGTCACGACCCCGGCGACCGCGTCGACGCCGACCAGGCGCCCCAGCGGCACCGGCCGGCACCTCGGCCGCCTGCTCGTCCTGGTCGCGATCCTCGCGGTGGTGCTCTACCCGCTGTTCTGGATGATCGGTACGTCGGTCAAGTCGCCCGAGGAGATCGTCAACAACATCGGGCTGCTGCCCCGGGAGTTCACCCCCGGCAACTACCCCGACGGCTGGAGCAACTTCGACGTCAGCTTCGGCCGGTTCTTCCTCAACAGCGCGATGGTCAGCCTGCTCACCGTGCTCGGCAACGCGATCTCCTGCCTGCTCGCCGCGTACGCCTTCGCCCGGCTGCGGTTCCGGCTGCGCGGATTCTGGTTCGCCATCATGATCGGGACCCTGCTCCTCCCCGGTCACGTGCTGATCGTGCCGCAGTACATCCTGTTCCGGACCTTCGACATGGTCGGCGGCCCGTGGCCGTACCTGCCGTTGGTGGTGCCGCAGTTCCTGGCCACCGAGGCGTTTTTCGTCTTCCTGATGGTCCAGTTCATCCGCGGTATCCCGCGTGAACTGGACGAGGCGGCGAAGATCGACGGGGCGAGCCCGTTCGGCATCTTCCGGCACGTCATCCTGCCGCTGAGCCGCCCGGCCCTGGTCACGACGGCGATCTTCTCGTTCATCTGGACCTGGAACGACTTCTTCCGGCAACTGGTGTACCTCTCCGACCTGGAGGACTACACCGTGCCGGTGGCGCTCACCCTGTTCATCGACTCGACCAGCCAGAGCGCGGTCGGACCGATGTTCGCGATGTCCGTACTCTCCCTGCTACCGGTCTTCCTCTTTTTCGTTGCCTTCCAACGAATGCTGGTAGAAGGCCTGAACACCAGCGGTCTCAAGGGCTGAAGTCGTGATGGGTGGGGTGGTTCGGGTGGTTCAGGGCGGGGCGGGGTGGCCGGAGGAGCCGGGCGGGTCGGTGGCCCGGCGGCCGGACTGGCGCGACACCCTGCGCAACGCCAGCGACCTTGCCCTGGTCGGCATCCTCACCACGGTGGCCGCGCTGCCGGTGCTGACCGCGGGTGCCGCGGTCGCCACCGCCAGCGCGGCCGTGCACCACTGGAGCGAGAACGAGAGCTGGCCGGGAATCCGTACGGTGCTGCGCGGGTTCGTACGCGCCCTGCTGCCCGGCGCCGTCGCCACCCTGATCGCCGCCGGGGTCGCCGCCCTGTTCACGGTCAACCTGCTCGCACTGAGCCGGGGTGTCGTGCCCGGCGGTCCGGCGCTGATCGTGGTCACCGTCCTGCTGGCCGGGGCGGTGACCGGGTTCGCCGGGCTGACCGTGGTGCAACTCGGCCGGCTCGGTGGGCTGGGGTGGCGGCAAGCCGCCCGACAGGCCGGGCGGACCTCGGTGGCTCGGCCGGTCATACCGATCGCGCTGACCGGGGTGCTCGGGCTGGTGGCCGTACTCTGCGGTCTGATCCTGCCGCTGATCACGCCGATCCTCGCCGGATACACGCTGCTCGCCCTGCACGCGACCGTACGCCGGATCGAACGGGGCCCCGCCAACCGCTGACCAGCGCCAACGGTCGGATCGACCCAGCCCTTTTCGGCCGCCGTCCGTCAGCGGGGCGCGGGCCGGCACCGCCATCCCCGATTCGATCGATGCGGCAACCGGCGCCGGTCACTAGGCTGCCGGACAGACATGGATCAGCTCGGAGGCACG
The DNA here is from genome assembly GCF_040676775.1 of Micromonospora sp. NPDC049523. Taxonomy (NCBI): domain Bacteria; kingdom Bacillati; phylum Actinomycetota; class Actinomycetes; order Micromonosporales; family Micromonosporaceae; genus Micromonospora; species Micromonospora sp. NPDC049523. The sequence continues at coordinate 167,647 of NZ_JBFAPP010000009.1, forward strand.
GGTCATGGCGCAGCAGTCGGTTTCCACATCCAACGCCCATGACCTCGCCGGACTCCGTAACTACCTGCTGGTGGCGGTCGCCCTCGGATTCCTCTTCGGCTGCTGGGCGGTGCACGAGACCGCCATCGACCGGGCCCGTACCTGCCCGCAGAGCTGCCTGCGGCCGGAGGTCGCGCGGGTGGTCGACGCCGAGACGGAACCCGCCGTGCCCGACCGCCACAGCGGCGGGCTGACCCGTACCCGGCTCACCCTCGACCTGCACGGCCAGGCTGGCCGGACCGAGATCTCGGTCCCGTACGGCACCGTCGGACCCGCTGCCACCGAGGTACCGGTACGCCTCTGGCGGAACACGATCATCCAGGTCAACGGCACGGACGTGCATCCGGGCTGGCAGACCCCGACCCGGTTCGTGACCGTGATCCTGCTCTTCCCCGTCTTCGCCTTCTGCACGTTGAAGCTCGCCAGCCGGCTGGTCCTGCTGCGCGGGTTGCGCCCGCAGGAGGCCGGGCGGCAGACGCGTGCCGGAAGCCGTGGCGTACTGCGCGGGACCTTCGTGAGTTCGGTGGTCGCCGTCGGCTCGATGGTCGCGGTCGGCTCGGTGAACGGCTACCCCGCCTGGTGGCCCGCGCTCGCTCTCGGTGCCGGCCTGCTCGTCTCGATGCTGTGCCTGCGTCGCGCCACCCAGCGCGCCGCCGCCAACGTCTGAGGATCCGACGACCCTCCTCCTTCTGCTCCTCTTCCGCCCAGGTCAGGGCCCCTCTCGTCACACCCTGTCGACCCGCGCCCGACCGGTGTAGCATTTCGCCGGACACTGTGTCTGACGGATCGTCGGACAGCATGTCCGGCCCAGTTGGGGCAGCGGCGCGGTGGGCCCGCGATCACGCTCGATCGAGCGCACAAACAGGGGAGTTACGCATGGAATACCGCCTTCTGGGACGTACGGGGGTTTGGGTCTCCGAGATCTCGCTGGGAGCCATGACCTTCGGCGGTAAGGATCACCCGATCTACGGCAGTCTGGGCGGTTTGCAGCAGGACGACGCGGATCGGATGGTCGGCACCGCGCTGGACGCCGGGGTCAACTTCGTCGACACCGCCGACGTCTACAGCGACGGCGAGTCCGAGGAGATACTCGGCCGGGCGCTCAAGCACCGTCGCCGCGATGTCGTCCTGGCCACCAAGCTGCACGCGCCGACCGGCCCGGGCCCCAACGACAACGGCCTGTCCCGGCTGCACGTGATGCAGGCGCTGGAGGACAGCCTGCGCCGGCTGGGCACCGACCACATCGACCTCTACCAGATCCACAACTTCGACCACATCACCCCGTTCGAGGAGACGCTGAGCGCCCTCGACGACGCGGTCACCCAGGGCAAGGTCCGCTACATCGGCTGCGCCAACCTCGCCGCCTGGCAGATCAGCCGGGCGCTGGGCATTTCCGCCCTGCACGACCAGGCCAAGTTCGTCTCGGTCCAGTCCTACTACTCGCTGGTCGGCCGCGACGCGGAGCGGGACCTGCTGCCGATGGTCGAGGCCGAGGGCCTGAGCATGACGGTGTGGAGCCCGCTCGCCGGTGGATTCCTTGCCGGCAAGCAGGGCCGCGACGGCACGCTGGACGACACCGGCTCGCGCCGGGCACAGGAGGGCTTCGCCGACTTCACGCCCATCGACTACGAGCGTGCGCACGACGTGCTCGACGCCGTGCGGGCCGTTGCCGCCCGGCACGAGGTGAGCTGCGCCCGGGTCGCGCTCGCCTGGCTGCTGGCGCAGCGCGGGGTCACCAGCGTGGTCGTCGGCGCCCGTCGGCTGGACCAGCTCGAGGACAACATCGGCGCGAGCGGGCTGACGCTCACCGAGCAGGATCTCGCCGAACTCGACAAGGTCAGCGCCCTGCCTGCGGCGTACCCGAACTGGATCCAGGCGGCGTTCGCCGGATCCCGGATCCCCCGCTAGGCAGTACCGGTACGAATTGAGGCGGCGGGTGTACCCGCACCCCGTACACCCGCCGCCTCGCCCGATCCAGTCACCCCGCGAAGCTCCGGAAGCGGAGATCCGACTCACCGGGGCAGACGATCACCGAACTGTTCCACGAGCAGGCCGCGGGCCGTACGCCCCTCAGCTCGCCCAGCTCGACCGGCTGGCTCGAACTGACCCGTACGCCCGCCACGCTGACGTCGGTGGTGCCGGAGGACGGCTCGTCGGCGAAGAGCAGCAGGTTGCCGCCGTCGACCCGGACCGCGACCCCCTCCTTGCTGATCACCTGACCGCCGTCGGGGCCGTAGACGGTGACGCTGTCCAGCGTCCCGCTGCCGACCACCACGTGGTCGCCCACCGGCAGCAGCTCGTCCGCCTTCGCCGCCGGCTTGCGCCAGAGCGCCGCCTCCTCCTTGGCGCCGTCGCCCCCCTTGGCCGGAATCGAGAGCAGCTCGGTCGTCTCGATGTCGAAGTTCTCCCGGTCCAACAGGCAAACCCGTGCCCGACCACAGGCGACCAACCTGTCCGGATAATGCCGAGGGTCGGCCGTGTAGAGGCTCGTCGGCTCCCCCATCCGCTCCAGGTCGTACGCGGTGACCCGGTACGCCCCTTCCTTCGGCGCGACGTACAGCCGACCGTCGTGCGCCACGACGAGATCGGTGTAGTCGGCGGCACTCTTCGCCGTCTTGAGCACCTTGCCGGTGTTCACGTCCATCACCCGCGCCGAGCGATCCGCACCGATCTGCACGATCCGCGGATCCTTCCCACCGACGGGTGCCTGCCCACCGGCCAGACTGGCCGCACCGCCCAGGTCCGCCGGCACGGTCACCGGATAGACCGAGGTCGGGGCATTGCCGTACGGGTCCTTGGGGCTCGGCTCGTCCCACCGCGTCTTCCCGGTGCCCAGGTCGAGCCCGATCACCTGCGCGGACACCCGATCCACCAGCACCAGCGTCTGGTCGAAGTACAGCACCGAGTCGTCACCGTGGATGGTGCGCCGCCACATCTCGTCCCCGTCGGCCGGGTCCAGCACGACCAACTCCCGCGACTGGGTACCGGTCGACTCGTCGCTCAGCAGCACCAACGCGCGCGGCAGGGCGGTGATCCCGTCCCACCCGTCGGAACTCATCTCCGTGGTCACCTGCCACGCCCGGGTTCCCGTACCGGCCTTGGCGCCGATCACCTCCAGCCGCTTGTCCTCGCGCTCGTAGGCGACGTAGGCCCGGTCCCCGCTCAGCGCCGTGTAGATGTAGGACGGCCGCTCCTCCCCCAACGGGATGCCCTCGCCGATGTCCCGGAAGGGCTCGAAGGCGATGTCGGCATAGCCGCCCCGCGCGAAGTAGATCACCGCCGCGGTGACCACCCCGGCAAGCGCGAGCACGGCGCCCGCACCGATCAGGACCGCGCGCCGCTTACGCCAGCCACCCGCCCGACCAACACCCCCGCCGTACGCCGAGCCTCCCGCCAGCCCAACCCCGCCCGCGTACGCCGTCCCGCCCGCACCCGCCGCCCCGGATCCCCCGGCCGCCCCCGACACCGGCACAACCGAACCCACCACCGTCGGCTCCGACGCATCCGAATCCACCACCGCCCCAGCCGACGCCACGCCCCCGACCGCACCCCCGCCCCCGACCGCGCCCCCGACGCTGCTGCCGATCGCGCCCCCGCCGCCGCTTCCCTTCCCATTCCCGTTCCCGTTCAGCTCGGCGAGTGCTCCCTCCGCCACCGGTAGCTCCGGCTGCTCCAGCACCGTCGGCGCCACGCCCAACTCGGCGTGCAGCAACCGGGCCACCAACGGCACCCGGGACGAGCCGCCGACCAGGAACAACCCGGCGAGCTGGTCCGGCCGGAGTCCACAGTGGCCGATCACCGTGGCCGCCTCGAAGACCGCGCGCCGCAGCAGCGGAGTAGCCAGCCGCTCCAACTCCTCGCGGGTCAGGTGCACCGCCTGCTCGACGCCGGGCACCGCCACCGGCGCCACCGTCGTACGCGACAGCATCTCCTTCGCGCCGCGTACGTCATCCCAGAACTGCCGCCGGTTGCGCCAACCGGTGGTGCTCTCCGGCTGCGAAAGCTGCCGCCACACCTCCGGCTGCGTTGCGCCGACCAGCCGACCGAGGTGTTCCACCAGCGCCGCGTCCAGGTCGAGCCCGCCCAACTCCGGCAGCCCGCCCGAGCCGACCACGACGAACCGGGCCCGCCCATTTTGGTCGAGCCCTTCGTTGCGTACGACCGCTATGTCGAGCGTCCCGCCGCCGAAGTCGAAGACGCCGATCGCCGCACCCACCGGCACCGGACGCCGCAGCACGTCGGCGAAGTACCGTGCCGCCGCCACCGGCTCCGTCACCAGCAGCGTCCCGCCACCACCGGCACCCGCCCCGCCGTCGACCGGCCGGACCGGCGGCCAACCCGCCCGAGCAACAGCCGTGGCCAGCGCACCCCTGCGCCGCGCACCCCAGCTCGCCGGGTACGTCAACACCGCTGGCGGCAGGAAGCCGACCGCCTCGACCGCCGCCTGCGCCACCGCCCGCAACAGCCCGCCCAGCAGGTCCACTGTGGCCACTTCGGCGTCGCCGAGCAGCACACCCGGCTCGTCGATCCGCCGTTTCGGGTTCGGGTCGTAGCGTCCCGGATCCGCCTGGGCCAACCGCTGCGCGTCCCGCCCGACGTGCAACAGACCGGCGCCGTCGAGGAAAACCCCGGACGGCATCACCGGCTGCCCGTCGAACAGCAGAGGCCGGGTCCGCCCGTCCGGCCACCGCAGCACCGCGACGGTGTTGGACGTACCAAGGTCGACGCCGAGTGCGAAGCCGCCGTCCTGCCCTGCCATCTACCGACTCCTAGGGGCCCGAGGGGATTACCCGGCCCCGAATGCTACGGCCACCCCGCAGCCCCACCGCCCACCCACCGAGCAGCCCCCACCGCCCCCACCCGCTGACCAGCCCCACCGCCGCCAGCCAGGCAGCCAGCCAGCCAGCCACGAAAAGGGTTGGGCCCGCCGTGACCGGCGAGGGGATCAAGCCTGACGGCCCTCGCCGGGCACGGCGGGCCCAACCCTTCGCCGGTCACGGCGAGCCAAAACCAAAATCAGAGAGCAGCCCGCCGCCGAGCCACCTCAGCCAACGTCACCGCCGCCGCCACACTCGCATTCAACGACTCGACCTCGGACATCATCGGAATGCTCACCCGCAGATCACAGGTCGCCCCGACCAGACGCGACAACCCGCGCCCCTCCGAGCCGACCACCACGACCAGCGGCCCGACCGCAGCCTCCAGGTCGTACAGATCAGTCTCGCCGTCGGCGTCCAGGCCGACCACCATGAAGCCGGCCTCCTGGCACGCCTTCAACGACCGGGTCAGGTTGACCACCTGGCTCACCGGCACCCGGGCGGCAGCCCCGGCGCTGGTCCGCCACGCGGTCGCGGTGATGCCCGCGGCCCGGCGCTCCGGTACGAAGATCCCCTGGGCGCCGAACGCCGCCGCCGACCGGATCACCGCACCGAGGTTGCGCGGGTCGGTCACCCCGTCGAGCGCGACCAGCAACGGCGCGGTCTGTTCGAGCGCCGCGGTCATCAGGTCGTCGAACGGCTGGTACGCGAACGGCGGCACCTGGATGCCGACACCCTGGTGCAGCACCCCGCCGGTCATCCGGTCCAGCTCGGCCCGGCTGATCTCCAGGATCGCGATGCCCCGGTCGGCGGCGATCCGGACCAGCTCGTTCACCCGGTCGTCGATCTCGATGCCCTGCGCGACGTAGAGCGCGGTCGCGGGCACGTTCGCCCGCAGCGCCTCGACCACCGGGTTCCGCCCGACCAACAGCTCCGGTACGTCCTTGGCCGGGTTCGACTTGCGTCCCGGCGCGACCCGCGGTCCACGGCTCGGCTGCTTCACGCCACCCCGGCCGCCGGCACCCCGGCCGGCACCCGCGCCCCGGGTCGCCCCGGCAGCCCGGCTGCCCCGACCCGTGCCGCCGCCACCGGCGCCCCAGGTGGTGTCCTTGCTGCCCGGCTGACCGATTTTCGGCGCCCGGCCCTCCTCGGCCGCGGCCCGGCGCTCCTTGTCCTGCTTCCAGGCGGTGCGCTGCGGAAGCTGCTCGGTGCCCGAGTAGCCCTTGTGCCAGGGGCGTTCGTCCGCGGGCAGGGTACGACCCCGGCCGGCGAGCGAGGCCCGGTTCTTGCCGCCGGATCCGGCGGGAGCGCCCTTCTTGGCGGTCACCCGCCGGCCACGCCGCTGTGAATTGCCGGCCATCAGTCCTGTTCTCCGATCGTCCAACGGGGTCCGTGGGGGGTGTCCTCGACCACAACACCAGCGTGCCTGAGCTGGTCGCGCACCCCGTCGGCGGCGGTCCAGTCCTTCCGGGCGCGGGCCTGCGCCCGCTGTTCGAGCGCCAGCGCCACCAGCGCGTCGATGACGTCCCGCAGCTCGCCGTCCTGCCCGTGACCGGCCCAGGCCGGATCGAGGGGGTCGACGCCGAGCAGGTCCAGCATCGTGCGGACCGCCACCAGCGTACTGCGGGTGGCGTTGTTGTCGCCTTCGGCCAGCGCGTTGTTGCCGTCACGGAGCACGTCGTGCACCACGGCGAGAGCGGCCGAGGTGTTCAGGTCGTCGTCCATCGCGGCGGCGAAGGCAGCCGGTACGGCGCCCAACTCGGCCGGGCCGACCCGCTCCACCGCCCGCTGGACGAAGCCCTCGAGCCGGCGGTACGCGACCGCGGCCTCGCCCAGCGCCTCGTCGGAGTAGTCGATCCGGGACCGGTAGTGCGGCGACGCCAGGTAATACCGCAGTTCCACCGGGCGTACGCCGAGCGCGGTGACGTGCGCCAGGTCGAGCGCGTTCCCGAGCGACTTGCCCATCTTCGCGTCGCCGAGGTTGAGCAGGCCGTGGTGCACCCAGTAGCGGGCGAACGGGAGCCCGGCGGAGCGGGACTGGGCCAGTTCGTTCTCGTGGTGCGGGAAGACCAGGTCGAGACCGCCGCCGTGGATGTCGAACTCGGCGCCGAGGTAGCGGCGGCACATCGCCGAGCACTCGATGTGCCAGCCGGGCCGTCCCCGCCCCCAGGGCGACGGCCAGGAGGCGTCTGCCGGCTCTTCCGGTTTGACGCCTTTCCAGAGGGCGAAGTCGCGGGGATCACGCTTGCCCCGTTCGAGCTCGTCCGTACCGGCCTGCACCGCCTCCAGTTGCTGGCCGGAGAGGAAGCCGTAGTCGGGGTCGGACTTCACGTCGAAATAGACGTCGCCCGAGTCGTCCCCGGCCGGATAGGCGTGCCCGTTGTCGATCAGGGTCTGGATCAGCTCGTGCATCTCCGGGATGTGCCCGGTCGCCCGCGGCTCGTACGTCGGCGGCGCCACGTTCAACGTCCGGTACGTCTGCGCCAGGATCACCTCGTTGGCGTACGCGATCGACCAGAACGGGCGCTCCTGCTCCTGCGACTTGACCAGCAGCTTGTCGTCGATGTCGGTCAGGTTGCGGATGAAGGTCACGTCGAGACCGGCGTACGTCAGCCAGCGGCGCAGCACGTCGTAGTTGACACCGGAGCGAAGGTGGCCGATATGGGGCGGGCCCTGGAGGGTGAGACCACACAGATAGACCCCCACCTTGCCGGGCTGCCGCGGGACGAAGTCCCGCACCGATCGGGTGGCGGTGTCATATAGGCGTAGCGTCACCGCACCAGGGTAACGGTCACCGGTTCCGACCGTCGTACGCGCGGCGGCCCTCAGCCGCGATCGGGGACCGGCGTCGCCGTACGCTGCGTGTTGTGGAGCCGACGGGTCACGCGGGCGAGACGGCACAGACCCTGGACCGGGGCCTGCGCCTGCTGCACCTGGTCGCCGACGCACCCGGTGGATTGACGGTGACCGAGGCGGCGACCCGTCTCGGGGTTGGTCGGGCGGTGGTCTACCGGCTGGTCGGCGCCCTCACCCAGCACGGCATGGTCCGGCGCGACTCCGCCGGGCGGCTGCGCCTCGGGGTCGGGGTGCTGCACCTGGCCCGGCGGGCCCAGCCGCTGCTCGCCGAGGGCGCGCTGCCGGCGCTGCGCCGGTTGGCCGAGCAGGCCGGCGCGACCGCGCACCTGACCGTGGTGGAGGGGGCGGAGGCGGTCGCCGTCGCGGTGGTGGAGCCGAGCTGGACCTCGTTCCACGTCGCCTACCGCACCGGCTCCCGGCACCCGCTGGACCGGGGGGCCGCCGGGCAGGCGATCATCGGCGGGCGCGCCGGGCAGGTCGATCCGGTCGCCACCACCGGCGAACTGCAACCCGGGGCGTACGGGGTGGCCGCGCCGGTGCTCGGCGTACCGGGGCTGGAGGCGAGCGTCGGGGTGGTGGCACTCGCCCCGCTGGACGTACTCACCGTCGGCGAGCAGGTACGCGCCGCCGCCGGCGCCATCGCCCGGGCGCTCGCCTGAAGTGTCCCGCCGCTCAGGGGTGGGTCATGCGCAGCACGTCCAGGGCGTCGTCGAGTTGCTGTTCGGTGAGCTTGCCGGCGTCGACATGGCCGCGGGCGAGCACCACCGCCTTGATGGTGGACTCGCTCGCCAGCGCCTCCTTGGCGATGGACGCCGCCTCGTCGTACCCGAGGTAGCGGTTGAGCGGGGTGACCACGGAGGGCGAGCCTTCCGCGTACGCCAGGGCGACCTCCGCGTTCGCGACCAGGCCGGCCACGCAGCGGTCGGCCAGCAACCGGCTCACGGCGGCCAGCAGGCGGATGGACTCCAACAGGTTGCGGCCCATCACCGGGAGCATCACGTTGAGTTCGAAGTCGCCCTGCGAGCCGGCGAAGCCGACCGTGGCGTCGTTGCCGATCACCTGGGCGCTGACCTGGCGGACCGCCTCGCAGACCACCGGGTTGACCTTGCCGGGCATGATCGACGAGCCGGGCTGGAGGTCGGGAATCTGCAACTCGCGCAGCCCGGCGCGGGGGCCGGAGCCCATCCAGCGGATGTCGTTGGCGATCTTGTAGAGGCCGACCGCTATCGTCCGGAGCTGGCCGGAGGTCTCCACCAGCGCGTCCCGCGCGCCCTGCGCCTCGAAATGATTGCCCGCCTCGGTCACCGGTACGCCGGTCTGCTCGCGCAGCTTCGCGATCACCGCCGGGGCGAAACCAGCCGGGGTGTTGATCCCGGTGCCGACCGCGGTCCCGCCGAGCGGCAACTCGGCCAGCCGGGGCAGCACCGACTCCATCCGCTCGGCGCCGTACGCGACCTGGGTGGCGTAGCCGGAGAACTCCTGTCCGAGGGTGACCGGGGTGGCGTCCATCAGGTGCGTACGCCCGGCCTTCACCACCGCCGCGAACTCCTCCACCTTGGAACGCAGCGTCAGCTCCAGGTGCCGCAACGCCGGGATCAGGTCCTGGATCACCGACTGGGTGGCCGCCAGGTGGATCGACGACGGGAAGACGTCGTTGCTGGACTGGGAGGCGTTCACGTCGTCGTTCGGGTGCACGTCGCGGCCCAGCTCGCGGGTGGCCAGGGTGGCGATCACCTCGTTGGCGTTCATGTTCGACGAGGTGCCGGACCCGGTCTGGAACACGTCCACCGGGAACTGGTCGTCGTACCCGCCGTCGGCGACGTGCGCCGCCGCGGTCGCGATCGCCGCCGCCACGTCCGAGCCGATCACGCCGAGTTCGCCGTTGACCTGGGCCGCCGCGCCCTTGATCTGGGCCAGGGCGCGGATGTGCGCCGGTTCCAGCCCGCGTCCGGAGATGGGGAAGTTCTGCACCGCCCGCTGGGTCTGTGCCCGCCACAACGCATCGGCGGGGACCTCGACCTCGCCCATGGTGTCCCGCTCGACCCGGTAGCCCGCTGTCCCTGATGTGCTCACGTGTTCCATCCTGCCGCGCCTCGCGCCGACGCGCAGATGATCCCCGTCACCGGCCGCCGACGGGTTGGAGTTCCGGCGCGCAGGCGGCGATCCCGGCCCGCGCCAGCGCTCGCCCGGCGGGGTAGTCGAGCGCGGTGGCCGACGCCAGCGCCCGCTCGTACAGCGGGAGCGGGCTGACCCGGTCGCCCGTGTCCCAAACCGCCCGGGCCAACTCGATCTGGCAGTCGACCAGCACCCGCGTCACACCGAACCCCTGCAGGATCCGCAGGGCCTCGTGCAGTACGCCGACCGCCTCCTCGTCCCGCCCGAGCCCACGCAGGGTCAGCCCGAGACTGTGCCGGATCTCCCCCTCGGTGAGCCGGTCGGCGGTGGCGACCGCACGCCGCAGCGCGGCGGTGAGCAGCCGGAGGGCGGGGCGGTGGTGGCCCAGCCGGGCCCGGGTGTGGCCGATGTTGCACAGCGCCGTGGTCAGGTTCCGTTCGGTGCCGTACACCCGGGCCAGGAAGAGGCTCTGTCGCGCCAGCGGCAACGCCTCGGTCAGCCGGCCCATCTGGAGATAGAGGTCGCTGAGCCCCTGCGGGAGGCGGAGCAGGGTGAGCTTCTCGCTGCCCCACTCCACCGCGGCCAGCCGCACGTGCCGCTCCGACTCCTCGAATTTGCCCATGTGGGTGAGCACCCCGGCCAGGTTCGTCCGGACCCGGGCGACCCCGAGCAGGTCCCCGTGCGTCTCGTACACCGGCAACGCCGCTTCGAGCTCATGTTTCGCCGCCGCCCACTGGCCGGCCCCGTAGTAGCCCGAGGCGGCCTGTACGCGGAGCAACGCGACCAGGTTCGGGTCGTCGAGCCGTTGCGCCGAGACGATCGCCTGCTGATGGGTGTCGATCAGGTCGTCGTGGTAGCCGCGCAGGTAGAGGTAGAACCAGAGGGCCCGGGCGAGCGCACAGGCGTACGAGTCGTGTTGTTGGGCCGCCGCGTACCGGACGGCGCGGACCACGGTGGCCCGCTCCGGCTCCAACCGGTCCAGCCCGCCCTCGCCCGGGCCGGGCAGCAGTTCCGGGCGGCTCGGGGCGGCAGGCTCGTATCCGGTCAGCGGCACGGTCAACGGTTCCATCGGCCGGGTCACCCGGGCGACCAGGTGGAACAGGTGGTCCAACAGCCCGGCCCCGGCGGTACGCCGTACCTCCGGCGGGTCGGTGGCGACCAGGTTCGCCGCGTACTGGCGCATCAGGTCGTGGAACCGGAACCGCCCCGCGGCCGGCTCCTCCAGCAGGTGGCCGTCGACCAGGCTGTCGAGCAGGTCCCGCGCGGCCAGCAGGGTGCCGCCGGTGAGCGCCGCCGCAGCCGCCGCGTCGAACAACTCGCCCGGATGCAGGGCCAGCAGCCGGAGCATCCGCTGTGCCGGCGCGGGGAGCTGGACGTACGACAGGGTGAAGGCCCCCGCCACCGTCCGCTCCTCGGCCGCCAGCTCGGTCAGCACCGCCCCGTCGTCGGCCAGCCGCTCGACCAGGTCCGTGACCGTCCACCGGGGCCGGTGCGCCAACCGGGCACCAGCCAGCCGGATCGCCAGCGGCAGGTACCCGCACCTGCGGACCACCTCGGCCGCGGCGGCCGGTTCGGCCCGTACCCGCTCCGGGCCGGCGATCCGGGCGAGCAGTTCCACCGCCTCGTCGGGGTCGAACACCGGCAACGGGTACGGCTGCACCCCGTCCAGGCCGACCAGCCGGCGCCGGGTCGTCACCAGCACCAGGCACCCGGCACCCGCCGGCAGCAGCGGACCGACCTGCTGCGCGCTGGCCGCGTTGTCCAGCACGATCACCGCCCGCCGCCGGGCAAGCTCGGTACGCCAGCACCCCAGCCGTTCCTCGAAGTCCCCCGGGATCCGTTCGCTGCCGACGCCCAACTGCCGCAGCAGGGTCACCAGGGCGGCGGCCGGCTCGACCGGGCTGCGTTCGCTGTGCCCGTGCAGGTCGAGGAAGAGGTGGGCGTCGGGGTAGTTCGCCGCCAGCGAGGTAGCCAGGTGCACCGCGAGCGCGGTCTTCCCGCTGCCGGCCATCCCCTCGACGAGCACCACCACCGGCTTGCCCGGATCGGCGGTCTCGATCGCGTGCCGCACCCGGCCGAGCAGTTCGGCCCGTCCGGTGAAGTCCGCCACGTCCCGGGGCAGGCACCGGGCCGGGGTCGCCTCGTCGCCGTCGGGCACCTGGTCGGGCAGTTCACCGGCGAGGATCCGGCGGTGCAGTTCACGCAGCTCGGCGCCGGGATCGATGCCGAGTTCCTCGGCCAGTGCGCGCCGGGCGTCCCGGTAGACGGCGAGTGCGTCGGCCTGTCGGCCGACCCCGCAGAGGGCACGCATCAGTTGGCTGCGCAGCCGCTCCCGGAGCGGGTGTCGGGCCACCAGGTCGGTCAGCTCGCCGATCAGTTCGCCGTCGCGACCCAGCCGTAGCTCGACCTCCACGCACTCCTCGGTCACCACGGTGCGCTCCTCGTCCAGCGCGACCGCCGCCCGGCGTACGCCGGCACCGGAGATCCCGCCGAGCGCGGGTCCCCGCCAGAGGGCCAGCGCGGCCCGGAAGTGTTGGCGGGCTGCGGGCAGTCCACCCGCGGCGACCTCGACCCGTCCGGCGTCGACCAGGCGTGAAAACGCCTGCGCGTCCGACTCGACGGTGCCCGGCCGGAAGCCGTACCCGACGGGGTCGGTGACGATGACGTCGTTACCCAGTCCCGCCTGGGTGAACAGCCGGCGCAACCGGGACACGCAGGTCTGCAACTGGGCCCGGGAGGTGGCCGGTGGGTCGTCGCCCCAGACCGCGTCCACCAGTTCGTCCACCGGTACGGTCCGGCCCGCCCGCAGCAGCATCATGGTGAGCACTGTCCGGTCTCGACCGGCGGTGACCGTTATTCCACCGTCCACTTCCAGCGGACCCAGGATTCCGAAGCGCATTCCCCGCCCTCGTGCGACCAGCGATGACCGAAGCCTAACCTTTCCGGCACAGATCGTTATCGGCCGGCGATAGCGGTCCGGGAGTGATTCGAGAGCGGCCCGGTGCACGATGCGCAGCGGGTTCCCGACGATCGTCGGTCTGCCCTGATCGGGGGCGGTGCACCCGTCGGCGTTTTCCTCGACTCCGTGGCGGTGCCACGGAGTCGTCGTGCGACGGGTGCACCGGGCGGTCGTACCGGTGTCGGGTTGGTCCGGTGCTCAGCGCCGGCCGACGGTCAGCACCGGCTTGGTGACCTCGGCGAAGAAGTCGTTGCCCTTGTCGTCGACGACGACGAAGGCCGGGAAGTCCTCGACCTCGATCCGCCAGATCGCCTCCATGCCCAGCTCCGGGTACTCCAGCACCTCGACGCGCTTGATGCAGTCCTGCGCCAGCCGGGCCGCGGGGCCACCGATCGAGCCGAGGTAGAAGCCACCGTGTTCGTGGCAGGAGCGGGTGACCTGGCCGGACCGGTTGCCCTTGGCGAGCATCACCTGCGAGCCGCCGGCCGCCTGGAACTTCTCCACGTACGCGTCCATCCGGCCGGCGGTGGTCGGACCGAACGAGCCGGAGGCGTAGCCCTCGGGGGTCTTGGCCGGGCCGGCGTAGTAGACCGCGTGGTCGCGCAGGTACTGCGGCATCGGTTCGCCCGCGTCCAGCCGCTCGGCGATCTTCGCGTGCGCGATGTCCCGGGCCACCACCAGCGGACCGGTGAGCGAGAGCCGGGTCTTGACCGGGTACTTCGACAGCTCGGCCCGGATCTCGTCCATCGGCCGGTTGAGGTCGATCCGGACCACCTCGGCGCCCGCGTCGAGCTGGGTGTCGGTCACCTCGGGCAGGAACCGCGCCGGGTCCGTCTCCAGCCGTTCCAGCCAGACACCGGACGGGGTGATCTTCGCCACCGCCTGCCGGTCGGCGGAACACGAAACCGCGATCGCCACCGGGCAGGAGGCGCCGTGCCGGGGCAGCCGGACCACGCGTACGTCGTGGCAGAAGTAGCGGCCACCGAACTGGGCGCCGATGCCGAACTGGCGGGTCAGCTCCAGCACCTCGGCCTCCAGCTCGATGTCACGGAAACCGTGCGCGAGCATCGACCCCTCGGTGGGCAGCGCGTCGAGGTACTTCGCCGAGGCCAGCTTCGCGGTCTTCAGCGCGTACTCGGCGGAGGTGCCGCCGATCACGATCGCCAGGTGGTACGGCGGGCAGGCGGCGGTGCCGATCAGCCGCAGCTTCTCCTCCAGGAACTGCATCATCCTGGTCGGATTGAGCAGCGCCTTGGTCTCCTGGTAGAGGTACGACTTGTTGGCCGAGCCACCGCCCTTGGCCATGAACAGGAACTTGTACGCGTCCGGGTGCCCGTCCGGGTCCTCGGCGTAGATCTCCACCTGGGCGGGCAGGTTGCTGCCGGTGTTGCGTTCGTCCCACATGGTGAGCGGGGCGAGCTGCGAATAGCGCAGGTTCAGCCGGGTGTACGCCTGGTAGACCCCACGCGACACCGCCTCGTGGTCGGACCCGTCGGTGAGTACGTGCCGGCCGCGCTTGCCCATCACGATCGCGGTGCCGGTGTCCTGGCACATCGGCAGCACCCCGCCGGCCGCGATGTTCGCGTTGCGCAGCAGGTCGAGTGCGACGAACCGGTCGTTCGGCGAGGCGGCGGGGTCCTCGATGATGGCCCGGAGCTGGGCCAGGTGCGCGGGGCGCAGGTAGTGCGCGATGTCGTGCATCGCCTCGGCGGTCAACGCGGTCAGCGCGGCGGGCTCCACGGTGAGGAAACGCCGGCCACCCGGCCCGTGTACCACGTCGACACCCTCGTCGGTGATCAGCCGATATTCGGTCTGGTCGGCACCGACGGGGAGCAAGGGAGCGTAGGAGAACGCGGCGGCACTGCTCATGAGCGGAAAGCCTAGGCCAGCCGACCGGAACCGTCCTAGCCGCCGGGTCGGTCCCGTGCCGTCTCCGGTCTCCGCCGCGCTGTGGGAGGGGGTGAAGCCGCTCAACCGTCCTTGCCGGAGTCGGCGGGCTGGCACTGCTCCATCTTCGGTCCGCCGCAGGTAGGCCCGACGTCGCCGGGACCGGCGCCCGGTGCCGGGGACGTGCCGGGGGCGCCGGGACCGGGTCCCGGTATACCGGCCGCCGTGCTGAATTGGACATAACCGATGTCCCGGCCGTCGCCGATCACCATCCCGGCCGGGCCGACCGCGAGCACCCTCGCCGACGTGGCGAGGGTGAGCAGCTCACTTCCGCGCAGCGGGTCGAGGGCGATCACCCGGTTCGGTTTCTCGTCGACCAGTAGGGCCGCGGAGCGGGTCAGCGTCGAGGCGCCCTCCGGGCTCAGCGGACGGTTCCAGCGGGGCGCGTCGCGGCCCAGTTCCCGACCGGTGACGGTCTGCCGGTCGGCGGAGCGGACCAGTGCGTACCGGTCGTCGACGGCGAGCAGTTTCTCGCCTTCGGCGCCGGACCAGAGCACCCGCCCGTCGTACGCGTCGAGGATCGTCTCGCGGCCGTCCGGGCCGACACCGACCAGTACGCTCTGGCCGCCCTGCGGGTCCTCCCGCTGTACGCAGCCGCCCGCGTTCGCGGTGCGCAGGTTGATCCCGGAGCGCCGCCACACCTCCTGGCCGCTGATCGGGTCGCGGGCCAGTACGGTGAAGTAGCAGCTGCCGTCCTCGGCGCGGGCCTCGATGCGCAGCATCCGTCCGCCGACCACCACCAGCCGGTCGGCCCGGCCCGGCTGGATGTCGCGCAGCACCCGCCCGGTGGCGGTGTCCACGATGTGCACCCGGCCGTCGACCGGGAAGCCGAGCAGCGACGGCATCGTCTCCGGGCCGCTCGCGTCGTCGGCGACGAGTTTGGTGGTCAGTCTCCGGGTGCCGAGGACCTCCGGGTTGTCGGCGAAGAGTCCGGTGCCGACCCCGGGCAGGAACGCGGTCCAGACCGGTTTGGTGCCGCGCGGATCCCAGCGGCTCAGGGTGCACTCGCGCGGTTCGGAGCAGCGGACGTCGAGCAGCGCGTTGCGGTAGGTCCAGACCCCGCTGGCCTTGGTGTCGCGGCGGCGTACCGCACCGGTTTCGGGGTCGATCAGCTCGTACCCCTTCTCCAGCAGCTTGCCGGTCGCGACGACCGGGTCGGTCTCGCCGCCCGCGACCGCGGCCCAGTCGACCTTGCGTTCCCAGAGCTTGCTGCCGGTGGCCAGGCTGCGAGCCTCCACGAAGGTGCGTTGCTCGACCACGACGGTGCTGCCGGCGATGGTAACGCTCTGCGGGGTGCCGCCGACCCGCTGCTGCCAGACCACGTCCGGTTCGGAGAGTGGCTGGCTGCGGTTGATCCAGGCCACCAAGTTGGGGAAGGGGTTCCAGACCCCGGTGGCCGAGAGCACGATGACCGCGACCAGCATGAAGGCGAGGAACCACTTCGCGCTCCGCCCGGCGCTCCCCTTCGCCATCGGGCTACCGTAGCGAGGCCAGAGGGGCAAACGCGGGACGCCTCGCCGCCCGTGTCGTCCTGACTTAACGATTTATCAGGGCATTCAGCTCGACTTCCCGCCGGCCGTCGGCCCACCGGCCGCCGCCGAGCGGACCAGCGGCAGCACCCGGTACGGGATCTGCTCGGCCAGCGCGATGATCGTCGAGGCCCGGGCGATCCCCTCGTACGAGACGATCTGGTCGATCACCCGCTGGAGGTCGGCGTTGGATCGGGCGACGATCCGGCAGAGCATGTCGCCGGAGCCGGTGATGGTGTGCGCCTCCAGCACCTCGGGAATCTGCCGCAGGTGCGCCGCCACCGGGTCGTGGCCGTGCCGCTGGCTGATCTCCAGGGTGACGAAGGAGGTCACGCCGAAGCCGATCGCGGCCGGCGCGAGCTCGGGGCCGAACCCGCGGATCACCCCTCGGGCCAGCAGTTTGTCCAGTCGGGCCTGGACCGTGCCCCGGGCCACCCGCAGCCGGCGGGAGCATTCGAGCACCCCGATCCGCGGCTCGGCGGCGAGCAGGTCGATCAGTCTGGCATCCAGCCGATCAAGCTGGACATCCTGTACAGCGGTCACGGTGTTCGACCATACCGAATGTGCAAGCTGACCAGCCGAAAACGTGACGGTTGCTCACCCTGCTGCCGGGACGAGATCCTCGCCACAGGACGGCCGCCCATCGTCGGGCGCCGGCACGGAGGGAGTCGCGACCATGACCCAGGCGATCGATCGGCCATCGACCGACACCCAGGACGTCGACGTGGACGTGCTGGTGGGCGCGGTCGACCACGACATCACGGCCGACCCCTTCCCGGTACGCGGCATCGACCACATCCAGTTCCTGGTCGGCAACGCGAAGCAGGCCGCGCACTACTACTCCACCGCCTTCGGCATGACCTGTGTCGCGTACCGGGGTCCGGAGCAGGGCTTCCGGGACCACGCCGAGTACGTGCTGACCAGCGGCTCGGCCCGGTTCGTACTGACCGGCGGGGTGCACGCGAACGCGCCCGGCTCCGACCACGTGGCCAAGCACAGCGACGGCATCCAGGACATCGCCCTGGAGGTGCCGGACGTGGACACGGCGTACGCGTACGCGCTCACCCAGGGCGCCACCGCGATCGTCGCCCCGTACGACGTGACCGACCAGCACGGCACGGTCCGGATGGCGAGCATCGCCACGTACGGCGACACCCGGCACACCCTGGTCGACCGGTCGAAGTACACCGGGCCGTTCCTGCCGGGCTTCGTGGCCCGCGCGCCGATCGTGAACCGGCAGCCGATGATCGACGCGGGCGTACAGCCGAAGCGGTTCTTCCAGGCCGTCGACCACGTGGTGGGCAACGTCGAGCTGGGCCGGATGGACGAGTGGGTGGAGTTCTACCGGCGGGTGATGGGCTTCACGAACATGGCCGAGTTCGTCGGCGACGACATCGCGACCGACTATTCGGCGCTGATGTCGAAGGTGGTCGCGAGCGGCACCCGCAAGGTCAAGTTCCCGCTGAACGAGCCCGCGGTGGCCCGGAAGAAGTCGCAGATCGACGAGTACCTGGAGTTCTACGGCGGCCCCGGCGCGCAGCACATCGCGGTCGCCACCAACGACATCCTGGCCAGCGTGGACGCGATGCGGGCGGCCGGGGTGGAGTTCCTGGACACCCCGGACTCGTACTACGACGACCCGGAGCTGCGGGACCGGATCGGCAACGTACGGGCGCCGATCGAGGAGCTGAAGGCCCGCAAGATCCTGGTCGACCGGGACGAGGACGGCTACCTGTTGCAGATCTTCACCAAGCCGGTCCAGGACCGGCCGACGGTCTTCTTCGAGCTGATCGAGCGGCACGGCTCGCTCGGCTTCGGCAAGGGCAACTTCAAGGCGTTGTTCCAGGCGATCGAGCGGGAGCAGGAAGCACGCGGGAACCTGTAACACTGTCCGCGTGACCGCCCCGCCCCCACCCTCGTCGCCGCCGCCCGGCGGGACCCCCACCCCCAACCCCCAGGGACAGGTCCCGCCGGGCGGCCACATCCCGGCACAGGCCGGGCCGCCGCCCGGCCTGTGGTACGGCACACCGCCCGCCCACCCGGCCCCCGGCCCGTACGGGCAGCCGCGACCGGCCGTACCGCCGCTCTACCGGCCGGGGTATCCGACCCCGCCGCCGGTCAGTCCGGCCGGTCAGCCGCTGGCCGAGTTCTCCGACCGGTTCCTCGCCGGGCTGATCGACTACGGGATCTACTTCCTGACCAGCCTGGTCCTTGCGGTGCCTGTGATGGTCTACTACTTCACCCGGGTGCTGCCGGAGCTGTTCGAGACGAACCCGGACGGCACCATGCGGGAGCCGGACTTCCTCGCGGTCCTGGTGCCGATGCTGCTGATGGAACTCGTCCTGTTCGTGGTCGTGCTCGCGCTGGCGTACGTCTACCACGTCGAGATGATGTTCCGGACCGGCCAGACGGTCGGGAAGCGGATCATGAAAATCCGGGTGGTGCCGCTCGACCCGAACGCCACCCTCACCCGTGGCGCCGCGGTCAAGCGCTACCTGGTGCAGTTCCTGGCCAGTTCGCTCGTACCCCTCCTGATCTACCTCGACGTGCTCTGGCAACTGTGGGACAAGCCGTACCAACAGTGCCTCCACGACAAGGCCGCGCGAACGGCAGTCGTTAAGGTTCCCAGGGTGAACGAACTGAGGCTGGCGCCATGACGGTGCAACCGGGCTGGTACACCGACCCCGCCGAGCCGAACACCCAGCGTTACTGGGACGGCGGCGGCTGGATCGGTGCGCCACTGCCCGCCGACGCCACCCCACCGCCGGGTCCGCCGCCCGCCGAGCCGGAGCCGCCCGCCAGCCCGGCGCCCGGCACCCCGGCGACGGGCGCGCCCGGAACACCTGGCGGAACCGGGACGACCACCACCGCCACACCGACGGCGAGCCCGACCAGCGGTCTGCCGGGCGTACCCGGATCACCGGTCCAGCCCGGTCCACCCGGCGCACCGCCGGCCAACGGCGTACCGCCGTGGCCCGGCGCGCCCGGTCCGACCTCGCCCGCCCAGGGCGGTCCGGTCCCGCCGGCCTGGGGTTACCCGCCCTACCGGTTCCCGGTCCAGGAGCCGCGGCCGCACGGCAAGGCGCTGGCGCCGCTCGGTGCCCGGCTCGCCGCCCGCCTGCTCGACATCGGCGCCGTCCTGCTGCTCAACGTCCTGGTCAACGGCTGGTTCGTCTGGCGGTACGTGGAGGAGATCGGCCCGGTCTACCGGGAGATCGTGCGCCGCTCGGTGGCCGGCAACTCCTCCACCGAGGGGCTGCCCCCGGTCAGCGAGCAGGCCGACTGGCTGCTCCTGGTCATCCTGGTGATCGCCGCCGCGCTCTGGTTCGCGTACGAGGTGCCGTCGGTGGCGAACACCGGACAGACCTTCGGCAAGCGCGTACTCCGCCTCAAGGTCGTCTCGCTCGGTACCGACGAACGGCTCGGCTTCGGTCGTTCCGCCCGCCGGTGGAACACCCTCGGCCTGCCGACCTTCTTCTGGTACTGCTGCGGTCTCGGCTTCCTGCTGCAGATCATCGACTGCGCCTTCGTGCTCTTCGACCGACCGCTGCGCCAGGCCCTGCACGACAAGCGCGCCCAGACCGTCGTCGTACGGCTCGACCGGTCGGCACACACCCCGTCCCCGCCGCCCACGGCAGACCGTGGCGACACCCCAGGAGGTCCCACGTCATGACCGGCCGCGACCCCAGCCAGCCGAACCGGCTCACCCGAGCCGACCTGGCCGGGCTGCCGAACTACGTACCCGGACGCAGCCCGGCCGACCTGGCCCGGGAACTCGGCCTGCCCGAGGCGATCAAGCTGGCCAGCAACGAGGTGCCGTACGGCCCGCTGCCGGGTGTGGTGGAGGCGGTCGCC
Organism: Micromonospora sp. NPDC049523; assembly: GCF_040676775.1. Taxonomy (NCBI): domain Bacteria; kingdom Bacillati; phylum Actinomycetota; class Actinomycetes; order Micromonosporales; family Micromonosporaceae; genus Micromonospora; species Micromonospora sp. NPDC049523. The sequence continues at coordinate 187,764 of NZ_JBFAPP010000009.1, forward strand.
GAGGCGGCTGCCGGCATGCACCGCTACCCCGACCTGGCGGCGGTGGCCCTGCGGGACGCCCTGGCCGAGCAGTACGACGTGGCCGCGGACCGGATCGCGACCGGCTGTGGTTCGGTGGCGCTCGCCGAGCACCTGGTACGGGTCACCAGCCTGCCGGGTGACGAGGTGGTCTACTCCTGGCGGTCGTTCGAGGCGTACCCGATCATCGCTGCGACCAGCGCGGCGACCAGCGTACGGGTGCCGAACACGAGCGGGCACGGGCACGACCTGGCGGCGATGGCCGGCGCGATCACCGACCGCACCCGGCTGATCTTCGTCTGCAACCCGAACAACCCGACCGGCACCAGCCTGCGCCGGGAGGAACTGGACCGGTTCATGGACGCGGTTCCGGACGACGTGCTGGTGGTGTTCGACGAGGCGTACCGGGAGTTCGTCACCGACCCGGACGTGCCGGACGCGCTGGTCACGTACGGCGACCGGCCGAACGTGGTGATCCTGCGGACGCTCTCCAAGGCGTGGGGCCTGGCCGGGCTGCGGATTGGTTTCCTGGTCGCGCACCCGGAGGTGGCCGCCGCGGTCCGCAAGGTGGTCACCCCGTTCTCCAGCAGCATCGTCGCCCAGGCCGGCGCGCTCGCCGCGCTCGCGCAGGCCGAGGAGGTACGCCGCCGCTGCGCGCTGGTGGTGGCCGAGCGGGACCGGGTGACCGAGGCGCTGCGCAAGCTGCTGCCGGAGGTGCCGGAGAGCCAGGCGAACTTCGTCTGGCTGCCGCTGTCCGGGGTGCCGGGGCAGGGTGACGGGGCGGTCGAGTTCGCCCGCGCCTGCGAGTCCCGGGGCGTGATCGTCCGCCCGTTCCCCGGCGAGGGCGTACGGGTCACCATCGGGACGCCGGCCGAGAACGACGCCTTCCTTGCTGTCGCCGAGTCGGTCCTCTGATCTGCTTTGCCAGCAGTAGTCCCGATTTGGTCCGTTTTGTGGGTATCACAGCTCTAGCTCCTTTATGTTTCGAAGTGCCCCGTAGCGCCATACCTGGGCGCCACGACCTGATCGACACTTCAAGGAAGCTGAGGCTAGAGCCGTGCGCATTGGCAAAATTCTTCTCGTCGGCACCGCCGCCGTGGCGGCCGTAGGGTTCGCCGCAGCGCCCGCTGCGGCGGCACCCACTGCCGACACCGTCGTCACCTTCGACATCGAGGCCGGCACCCTGGACATCGTGGCGCCCGCCGCCGCGGACATCGGCGGCGGCGCACCCGACACCGACATCACCGGCCCGATCGGCCCGGTCACCGTCACCGACTCCCGCGCCTCGGCGGACGCGTCGTGGGAGGTCACCGTGACCTCGACCGACTTCGTCACGGGCGGCGGCACCGCCTCCGAGACGATCCTGGCCTCCGAGGTCGACTACTGGTCGGGACCGGCCACGGCGACCACGGGCGACGGCACGTTCACTCCCGGCCAGGCCACGGCCCTCCTCGCCGCGCCCTTGGACAACGTCGCGCCGCTGATCGCGTTCTCCCACGTCGGCGGCACCGGTAACAACACCGCCACCTGGAACCCGACCCTGATCGTCCACGCACCGCTGGACAGCCAGGCCGGTACCTACACCGGGACGGTGACGCATTCGGTGGCGTAGCCGCCGGAGCAGGTCGGCACGGCACGTGTCCCTGGCCCTGCTCTGCCTCGCTGGCCTGGGCCTTCCCGCCCAGGCCAGCGCGGCTGAGCCGGACCCCGATCTGGAGAGAATCGGCATCCAGTTGCTGGAGGGCCCGGCCGACCGCCGCGCGGATCCACGCGCCCGGCGTTACATCGTGGACCACCTGCCACCCGGCACGGTCATCCATCGACAGATGTTGGTAGCGAACAACACCGACGAACGGCAGGAGATCGAGCTCTACCCGGCTGCGGCGTCCGTATCGGAGTCCCGGTTCCAGTTCGGCGAGGGACGCACTGCCAACGAGTTGTCTTCCTGGATCTCGCTCGACCGCGAGTCGGTGGAGTTGGACCCCGGTGAGGACGCCCGGTTCCGGGCCACCATCACCGTGCCGCCGGCGGCGTCGAAGGGCGAACGGTACGCGGTGATCTGGGCCTCGATATCGTCGGCGACCGATCCCGGGGCCAACGTCAACAAGATCCACAGAGTCGGTGTCCGGACCTATCTCGACATCGGCATCGGCGGCGAGCCTCCGTCCAGTTTCAGCATCGGTGATCTGGTCCCGGCCCGGGACACTCTCGGCGTGCCCTCGGTACGCATCGCCGTAAGGAACACGGGTGAACGCGCCCTCGACCTGACCGGCTCGGTCGCCCTCTCCGACGGCCCCGCCGGCATGCGCGCAGGCCCGTTCGACGTGATCGCGGGCACCACTCTGGCACCCGGCGAGTCCGGGACGGTACTCGCGGCCTTTCCCCGCGAAATACCGAACGGGCCCTGGCAGATCGACGTCAACCTGGAAAGTGGGCAGGTCAAACAGAGCGCGTCCGGAAGGATCACCTTCCCCGACCCGGGCAAGGTCGGCAAGCCCAGTTCGCCCCTGAGCCGCCTCGACTCGCCGTGGGTCCTCGCCGCCGGGTCACTGGCAGGCCTGATCCTGATCGCCGTACTGGTGTTCCTGATCCGCCGCTCCCGACGCCGCCGGGCCGAGATGTCGGTCTAGCCCGACCGGAGACCCCTGGCCGTCGGCGCCGAGTCAGCTGGCGGCCAGGATCACCGGCTGCGGCGCCGCGTAGAACTGCGCGTCGGCCGCGTCCGAGGGTGCCGCCCGCGCCAGCCGCTCCACCGCGACGAAGCCGTCCGCCGCGTACGCAAAGCCGGGCCGCCAGGGCACCACCTCGTCACCGGCGACCAGCGGGAAGCTCGACCGTTGCGCCCCGGTCGTCGAGTTCAGGGTGATCAGCTCGTGCGCGTCGGTGAGCAGGTGCACCAACCCCGGCTGTACGGCGACGATCCGCACCGGCCCGGGCCCGGTACGCCGCCACAACTCGGTGCCTTCCCGGACCGAGCGGGCCACCAGCTCGTTCCCGCTCGGGGTCAGCGCCACGTCGCCCTCGAGCACCACCTCGTTCGGGTCGAGCAGGGGCATCGGCGTCGGCTCACCCCGGCCCAGAAGCCAACCCCGGCTGCTGCCACCACTGGTGGTCCGCAACGCCGGGCAGTTCGAGCCACCGTTGCCGCAGCCGACCGGCGCCACCGCCAACTCCGGACCGGCATCCTCCGGCCGCCACCGGTTGACCAGCCGACCGGTCTGGACGTCGTGGAACTCCACCACCTGGGGCGACGCGCAGGCGTCGACGGTGACGAGCTGACCGGCGGTGGTGGTGAGCGCCCCGGCCCGGCAGGAGCCGTCGATGTCGACCCGCCACAACTCGCGCCCGTCGGTCAGGTCGAGACCGCGCAGCCCGGACCCACCGATCACCACCAGTACGGCCCGTCCGCCGCTGGCGGTGGCCGGGATCAGTCCGGCTGGGGTGTAGACCGTGCTGGCCCCGGTACGGCGTCCGTCGTACCCGTGTCCGGGTGGTGGCCCGTCGGCCCGCCACCGGATCCGGCCGGTACGGGCGTCCAGCGCGACCAGATCCCCGTCCGACCAGCGGCTGACCACGGTGGTGCCACTGGCCACGATGCCGATCAGCTCGGCCGGCCAGCGCCGGTATGACCAGTACGGCGTACGCCGGGTCCGGGCGTCGACCGGCTCGTCGGCGCGGATCTGGCGGGTGGTGGCGTACACCCGCAGCCGGCCGTCCACGATCAGCGGGGCGGAGGCGAGCGTGCCGACCACCCCGGTCGCCGCCCGCACCGGGGCCGGATAGTCGGCGCGGGCGGGGGTGAGCACCTCGGCGGGGGCGAGCACACGGTAGGTGACCACGGCTGCCGCCGCGACGACCAGCACCGCCACCAGCGCGACCACGGCCGGCCGGCGCCGGCCCCACACGCCGCCCCGCGATCGCATCCAGTACCTCCGCTGGGCACCCTACCCAGACAACCCTGGCGTGCGGCTGGCAGGTCAGGCGGCAGCGGCCGGGTTCCCGCGATGATCATGCCCGGTCGAGGTGACCACGGCGGCCAGGTCGGCCAGGTCACGACGCAACGCACCCTCGACGGTACGAGCGGCGAGTCCACCGAACACCAGCGCGAGCAGCCGCGCGTACGGTGCCGTGACCGCACCCTGCTGCACCACGCTGACCGCGGTCCAGCCGCTGCGCCGCCGCCGACGCCGCCCCTGGACCGCGGTGAAGGTGTACACGGTCCGGTAGTCGACGCCGACGCCGGACGAGCTGACGGTGAGCCGGTGCGGTGGGCTGAGTTCCTCCACCCGGAACTCCTCCAGCAACTCGGTGCCGTCGGGCAGGTGGTGGCTCTCCCGCCAGACCGTGCCGACCCGCATCGGGCCGGCGGTGAGCACCTCGATCCCGTTGATCGTGGAAAGCCAGTCGGATCGGCCGGGCAGGTCGGTGAAGACCTGCCACAACTCCTCGGCGGACGCCTGCACCAGCCGGGTCACCGCTACCGTCGCCATCACACCTCCCGAACCTCCACCGTACGGCCGGTGACCGACCATTAACGCGAACATTCGCGGAAGGCGACGAGAACGTGACCCGAGTGACGATCGAACCCTCCCCGCCCGGATCCCGGAGCCCGTCCCGCTAGGGTGCGCAGCGGCACGAACTGTTGCGAGGTGCCCCGCGCGAGCGGGGAGAATCGGGAAGCCGGTGTGATTCCGGCACGGGCCCGCCGCGGTGACCGGGGAGCTGCCACCCACGCGTACGAGACGCAGCCACTGGCCCGAGGGGCTGGGAAGGCGGGTGACCAGCGCAGATCCGGAAGTCCGAAGACCGGCCTCGCTGTCACCAGCCCCCTTCGGGGGCGCGAGCGCAGCGGGAGCCTGCCTTGGACACCGATCTCTACGACGTCATCCACCGCCGCCGGGACGTACGTGCCCAGTTCACCGGTGCCCCGATCCCGGACGAGGTGCTGCACCGGGTCCTGACGGCGGCGCACGCCGCGCCCAGCGTCGGGCTGTCCCAGCCCTGGGACTTCGTCCTGGTCCGGGATCCGGACCTGCGGCAGAGGTTCCACCAGCACGTCGAACGGGAGCGGGACACCTTCGCGTCCACCCTGGACGGCGACGCCGCCGAGCGCTTCGCCCGGATCAAGATCGACGGCGTACGCGAGTCGACCCTGTCGGTCGTGGTCACGTACGACCCGGACCGGGGTGGTCCGGCGGTGCTCGGTCGGCACGCGATCGCCGACGCCGGTCTCTACTCGGTCTGCCTGGCGATCCAGAACCTGTGGCTGGCCGCCAGCGCCGAGCGGCTCGGGGTCGGCTGGGTGTCGTTCTACCGGGAGCCGTTCCTGCGGGACCTGCTCGGCATCCCCGCCACCATCCGCCCGGTCGCCTGGCTCTGCCTCGGCCCGGTGACCCACTTCGAGCAGACCCCCGACCTGGAACGACACGGTTGGCGTCGGCGCCGTCCACTGTCGGCGGCGATCCACCAGGACCGCTGGCGTCCCTCCGTCTGATCTTCTCCGGGCCTTGCCTCCACTGGGGACCCGCCCGCATACTTTGCATTGCAGAGTAAATCACTGTTGCAGAGTTGAGGAGGGGCCATGAGCCCGGCTGACACGGGGGAAGCCGAACGGACACTGGTCGAACTGAGGCGCCTGCGTCAACGCACCCACGCCCGCGCCCACGGCGGGGCCTGGCTACCGGCAGCGGGTGTGGCGGCCCTGCTGCTGCTGAGCATCGCCCTCTACCGCTACCCGTTCGAGCCGGCGTACGCGATCACCGCCGAGTACCCGTACTGGGCCGGCTTGCCCGACCAGCAGCGCAGCCCGCTCGCGTCGTACCTGTTCTGGTTCCTCGGCACACCGCTGCTGATCGCGGTAATCGGGGCCTGGTACCGGTGGCGCTCCCGCCAACTGGGGCTCCGGGTGGCCTGGTGGCCGTTCGCGGGGACCGCCCTGGGCGTCCTGGTGCTGCTCGCGATACTCGCGGCGGTACCGAAGGGCCCACCGTCCGACGAACTGATCGCCAACACCGGCTTCTGGTGGCAGGGCCTGTTGACACCACTGCTGCCGATCGCGGCGGCCCTGGTCGCGCTCGCCCGGGTGGAACGTAGCCTCGGCCTCGCGGTAGCCGGGGTGTGGATCGCCCTGCTGGCGGTCTGGCTCTGCGGCAATCCCCGCCTGGGTTACCTGCCGCCGTGGGTGATCCAACTCATCGACGGCAACCCGGACGCGCTCGGTGGCGAACTCGCCCTCCGACCGGGCCACTATCTTGTGCTGATGGCACTGCCCCTGGTCATCTTCGCCGCCGTACGCGCCCGGCGGTCCCGAAGGTATGCCGGTGAATGACCCGCAGGCGCCGCATCCGGCGCTCGCGCTGGACGACACCGTCCACCAACGCGTACGCCTGGGCATTCTCACCGTGCTCAGCGCGACGCAGGAGTGCAAGTTCGCCACCCTGCGGGACGAACTCGGGCTCACCGACGGCAACCTGAACCGGCACCTGCGGATCCTGGAACAGGCCGAGTTGTTGCAGGTGATCAAGGGTTACGAGGCGCGCCGCCCCTGCACCTGGCTCCGACTCACCAGGCAGGGGCGGGCCGCCCTACGGGCCGAGGTCGCCGCCCTGGAACAACTCGTCAGCCGCATCCGCACCGCCACCGACCCCACCGCCACCAATCCCGCGGACTCGTAGAACCACGAGAATCCGGGCTTCGCCCGCCACAGCGCCCACGGGAACCATGATCACTGCGCGCTGAGCTGTTTCCAGGCCACTCCCAGAACAGCTCAGCGCGCGTGGATCAACGTCGAGCATGCCTCGGCGGCAGACGCACAGGGGCGGCCCCGGCCAGTCACGGAGTGGGCGGGGCCGCCCGAAAACCAAGCGTTGCGGTTGGTCTGAATCAGCCGTCGAAGGCGCCGGATCGTGCCGCGCCGACGAACGCGGACCAGTCGGTCGGGCTGAAGGCCAGCACCGGGCCGGTGACGTCCTTGGAGTCGCGGACACCGACGACGTCGGCCAGGTTGTCGGCCACCTCGACACACCAGCCCTGGTCGTTCGAGCGGGCGCTCTTACGCCACGTCGCGCGCGCGAGATCGATCTGCATTTTATACCCCTTTGGTCCGAGTTTATGCACATAACAGTGCATTCGCCGGTATTCTTACACGGCGCAGAGTGCGACACGCGTTACCGACTGCAACATGCCGGAGAACAGCGGCGGGGCTACGGACGCGCTGTGCGATGGGCGCAACGGACAACGCACTTCGCCCGTTCCACAATCGATGGACGAGGTTTGTCTCTTCGACCATCGATGCGAGTCGGGCTCGCTGTGACCGATCGACGCGCCCCGGAAGGGGTTACCGGCGGGCGGGGGAGACGGTGCCGGTTACCTCGCCCAGGGCGAGCGGGCGGCCGTCCGGACCCGGTGCGGTGGCGGTGATGGTGACGGTGTCCCCGTCTTCGAGGAAGGTACGGGTGCTGCCGTCGGCCAACGTCGACGGCTCGCTGCCGCCCCAGCTCAACTCCAGGAACGAGCCGACCTGGTTACGCCGCTCCCCCGACACCGTGCCCGAGGCGTAGAGGTCGCCGGAGCGTACGGAGGCGCCATTGACGGTCAGGTGGGCCAACTGCTGGGCCGGGGTCCAGTACATCCCGGCGAACGGCGGCTCGCTCACCCGGCTGCCGTTCCAGTCCACCGTCAGGCGCAGGTCGAGGCCGAGGTGCGGGTCGTCGCGCAGGTAGTCGAGAACCGGCGGGTTCTGCTCCGGCGCCGGCACCCAGGCGTGCGCCAGCGCGTCCAGCGGCACCACCCAGGGCGAGATGGAGGTGGCGAACGACTTGCCCAGGAACGGGCCGAGCGGCCGGTACTCCCAGTTCTGCAGGTCGCGGGCGGACCAGTCGTTCAGCAGTACGACTCCGAAGACGTACTCGGCGAAGTCCTCGACCGGCACCCGGTCACCGAGCGCGGACGGCAGCCCCACCACGAAGCCGACCTCGGCCTCGATGTCGAGGCGGATCGACGGGCCGTAGACCGGACCGTCCGGGGTGGAGCGTTGCCCACACGGGCGGACGATCGGCGTACCGGAGACGACGACCGTGCCGGCCCGGCCGTGGTAACCGATCGGCAGGTGTTTCCAATTCGGCAGCAGCGGCGGCTCACCCGGACGGAAGATCTGGCCCACGTTGCTCGCGTGCTGCTCGGAGGAGTAGAAGTCGACATAGTCGCCGACCTCGAACGGCAGCACCAGACTCACCTCGGCGAGCGGGACCAGCAGTGGCGCGACCGCCGCCCGGTGCTCGGTCCCGGTGAGCAGTTCCACGATCCGCTGCCGGACGGTGCCCCACTGGGCGTGCCCGAGCGCCATGAACCCGTTGAGCGACGGCTCGCGGAGCGCACCGCCGGCCAGGATCAGCCCGGCCGCCTCCGCGCCGTCGAGGTCGAGGACGAATTCCCCGATCCGTACGCCGATCCGCCGCACTGCCTCGTCGCCGCGCACGAACACGCCGTACGGCAGGTTGTGCACGTCGTACGGCGAACCCGCCGCGCCCTCGACCCAGCTCACTCGGTCTCCCCGTGGTTCATCAGCCCCAGCCGGGCCAGGTCGGTCAGTGGTTCGTCGATGCTGCACGAGCCGAAGCCGCGCCAGAGCGGCCGGGGCCCGTCGCGGCGGATCCGGGCCGGCTCGACGAGGCGCAGCGGGTCACCGCTGGCGAGCAGTTCGGCGATCTCGGCCACCTCGGCGTCCTCGGCCGCCGCTGTGGTGGCGACCAGTACGTTGACGAAGCCGTGGTGGGTGAAGCCGGTCTCCGGGTCGGTGTGCCGCAGCGCGTGGTGCAACCCGGCGGTGAGCTTGAACGGCAGGTCCCGGTCCCGGCAGGCGCGGATGACGGCGGCAAGTTCTACCGGGCTGGGGAAGAGTTCGGCGGCGAGTCCACCGGTACGGAACTTCGCCGCGACCCGTACGCCGTCCGCCCGTGCCTGCGCGATCCGGTCCAGGGCGGCGAGCAGCCCCCAGGTGAGCGGGATCTCGGCGTAGAGGTCCATCTTCGGCAGGTCGGCGCCGAGCGCGAGCAGTTCGGTGAGGCCGGGAAGCGGGTCCTCGCCGCGCTTGGCGACCGCCGCTTCGAGCTGCCGCGGGACCAGCCGGGGGTCGGCCGCGGCCAGCAGGCCGGACAGGCGACGGATCGGCACGTCGCCGATCACCCCGACGTCGATCCGCTCGTCCGGGTGCAGGAGGGCGGGCAGGTGGACCAGCGCCGAGGCCGGGAGGAGCAGCGGGCCGACGAGGTCGGCGTACCAGGCGGCGCGGTGCTCCCGGTGGGCGACGACGGCATCGTCGAGCGACGCGCTGCCGGGCGGGAAGACGGCCGCGTCGTCGACCAGGCCGGCGAAGAGCCGGGGCACCTGCGTTGACACGAACAGAGAACTTACGGGACGCTACGACTAACGGACAACAGCGTCCGATTATCGGACACCCTCGGCCGCTGAATGGGACAAATGCGGAGGTCAAAGTGCCTTACTACCGCAGCGTCGGTGAGCTGCCCCGTAAACGCCACACCCAGTTCCGCCAGCCCGACGGCAGCCTGTACGCCGAGGAGCTGATGGGCCAGGAGGGCTTCTCCTCCGACTCGTCGCTGCTCTACCACCGTTACCCCCCGACCGCGATCGTGGGCGCGCAGGAGTTCACCCCGCCGGCCTGGTCCCGGCTGCCGAACCTGCCGCTCAAGCCCCGCCACCTGCGTACGCACAAGCTCGACGCGAGCGGGGCGGACCCCGTACTGGGCCGGCAGCACCTGCTCGCCAACGACGACGTACGCATCTCGTACGTGGTCGCCGACCGGCCCTCCCCGCTCTACCGCAACGCCATCGGCGACGAGTGCCTGTACGTCGAGTCCGGCGCCGCCCGGATCGAGTCGACCTTCGGCGTGCTCGGCGTGACCGCCGGCGACTACGTGATCATCCCGACCTCGGTGATCCACCGGATCGTGCCGGTCGCCCCCGAACCGCTGCGCCTGCTCACCGTCGAGGCGACCGGGCACATCGGCCCACCGAAGCGTTACCTCTCCGCCCGTGGCCAGTTCCTGGAGCACTCCCCCTACTGCGAACGCGACGTACGCGGCCCCGCCGAACCGTTCCTGGTCGAGGACGAGGACGTCGAGGTGTACGTCCAGCACCGGCGCGGCTGGACCCGGTACGTCTACGCCAACCACCCGTTCGACGTGGTCGGCTGGGACGGGCACCTCTACCCGTGGGCCTTCTCCATCCACGACTTCGAGCCGATCACCGGTCGGGTGCACCAACCGCCGCCGGTGCACCAGACCTTCCAGGGCCCGAACTTCGTCATCTGCTCGTTCGTCCCGCGCAAGGTGGACTACCACCCGCTGGCGATCCCGGTGCCGTACAACCACCACAACACCGACTCGGACGAGATGCTGTTCTACACCGGCGGCAACTACGAGGCCCGGCGCGGCTCCGGCATCGAACAGGGCTCGATCTCGCTGCACCCGGCCGGTTTCACCCACGGACCGCAGCCCGGCGCGGCGGAGCGCGCGATCGGCGTCGACTACTTCGACGAACTCGCCGTCATGGTCGACACGTTCCGACCGCTCGACCTCTGCGAACCCGGTCTGAGCGTCGAGGATCCCGGTTACGCCTGGACCTGGGCCCGCCGTACGGTCTGAGCCCGGTCCGACCCGAGATCCGCACCCTTCCACGGAAAGCGTGCCCGTCCGCGCGGGAGTGGGCACGCTTTCCCTGAAAGGGTGCGGGTCTCGCAGGGCCGTGGGTAGCCCGGTCTCAGCTCGGGGCGGGGCCGTAGCGGCGCAGGACGGCCAGTTCGGCCACCGAGGCGGCGGCGATGGCCAGGACCAGCGGCCACGGGGAGCCGAGCAGGGCGTAGAGCAGGATCAGCGCGGGCGCGGCCAGGGACGCGTAGACCGCCAGGGCCAGGGTCCGGTCCCGGGGCAGCAGCTCGGGCAGGATCGTCCGGACCAGCCCGGGCACGGCCGAGGCGAACCGCCACAGCAGCACCCCGCCGGCGATCGCCAGCAGCGCCGCCCAGAGCCTCGAACCGGCACCGCTGCCGGTGGCCATGAACGCCACCAGCACCGCCGCCACGATCGAGTAACCGGCGCCGTAGAGGACCAGGCGGAGCAGGCTCTCGCCGACCGACCGGGCGCTGTTCGTGCGTACCGGGGTGACCGCGACGGTCGCGGCCACCTCCTCCAGCGCCCACACGTACCGGCGCCGCTCCAGCCGGCTCTGCCCGACGTCGTTGCGGGCCTCGGCCAGTTCCGGGTCGAGTTCCAACGCCTCCCGGTAGGCCCGCTCGGCGAGGTCGAACAGGTTCAGCCGGGCGGCGACCATGCCGAGCACGAGGTGCGCCTGCGCCTCGCGCGGGGCCAGCTCGACCCCACGCCAGGCCGCGTTCAGCGCCGGCTGGCCGTTGCGCGCGTCGGCCAGGATCGCGGCGGCGCTGCGCTGGGCGTACGCGTCCGCGGGTCCCCGACGCAGTAGGTCGTCGGCGACCTCGGCGGCCTCCTTGAACCGGCGCAGGTCGACCAGGGCCAGCCCTCGGGCGACCAGCGGAGCAGCCCAGTCCGGCGCGGCACCGGGTACGGCTGCCGTCGCGGTCGACACGGCAACCGCGGTGTCGGCGGCGGCCAGTGCATCCTCGGGGCGTTCCGCCGCCAACTGCACCCGGGCGAGCATCGTCCACGCCCGTACGCTCGCCTGGTCAAGGGTGATGGCGTAGCCCAACTCGGCCACGGCGTCGTCGTACCGGCCGAGTTCGGCCATGAGGTCGGCCCGCTGAAGGTAGTCGTCGGCGGAGGCGTGCTGTTCGGGTGCGGCGTCGCTGGACACCGCCCGAGCCTAGACGGGCCGGGCGAACACGCCTCGGCGGGAATGGACGGCCGGCACCGTCAACGTGAATGGATCAGGGCCACCGCGAGCCCGGCCAGCCCCTCGGCCCGACCGGTCAGTCCGAGGCCGTCGGTGGTCGTACCGGAGACCGACACCGGGGCGCCGACCGCCTCGGCCAGCACCCGCTGGGCCTCGTCGCGCCGGGGACCGATCTTCGGCTTCACACCGATCACCTGGATCGACACGTTACCGATCTCGAAACCGGCGGCCCGTACCCGGCGGGCGGTCTCGGCGAGCAGCACCACCCCGGCCGCACCGGCCCACTCCGGCCGGTCGGTGCCGAAGTTGGCGCCGAGGTCACCCAGCATGGCGGCGGAGAGCAGCGCGTCACCGGCGGCGTGCGCGGCCACGTCACCGTCGGAGTGCCCGGCCAGCCCGTCGACGCCGGGCCAGTGCAGGCCCGCCACCCAGCAGGCCCGGCCAGCTTCGAAGGCGTGTACGTCGGTGCCGATGCCGACCCGGGGAACGATCACCGGGACAGGGTACCGAGCGGCTGGCCCGGGACCGGTCAGGCGTCGCCCGGCTGGCTCTGCAACAGGTGCTCGGCCAGGGCCAGGTCGAACGGCTGGGTGATCTTCATGGCGTACGGCGATCCGGGCACGCAGGTGACCCGTACGCCCTGCTTCTCCACCAGGCCGGCGTCGTCGGTGAGCGAGTCGACGGCGGCCGCGTGCGCGGCGGCCAGCACCTCCCGGCGGAAGCCCTGCGGCGTCTGCACGGCCCGCAACGACGACCGGTCCACGGTGCCGAGCACCAGACCTTCGGCATCGACTTCCTTGACCGTGTCGATCACCGGCAGCACCGGGATGGCGGCGTCGTGCCCGGCCCGGATGGTCGCGGCGACCGACTCGACCAGCACCGGTGGGATCAGTGCCCGTGCCGCGTCGTGCACCAGCACGATCGACGGCCCGTCCGGTACGGCGGCCAGCGCGGCGGCGACCGATGCCTGCCGGGTGGCGCCACCGACCACCACGGTCAGCTCGGCGATCGGTGCCAGCAGTCGGCGTACGGACTCGACCTCGGCGGGCGGCGCGGCGACCACGATCGTGTGTACGGACGGCGCGGTCGCGATCCGGCGAACCGCGTGTACCAGCAGCGGCTCCCCGGCGAGCAGCCGGAGCGCCTTCGGAGCGCCAGGCCCCAGTCGTACGCCGGCACCCGCCGCAGGAACGAGGACCGCGACGTCACCGCGCGGATTGAGCTGCGCGGTCACGTCGCGGTCCTCGTCTTCTCTGCGAATCCGTGAGAGGGATTCAGGCGGATCATCCCTACTCGGGTGTTACGCCTCGGTGAGCACCTTGTCGAGGAGGTTCTCCGCCTCGTCCTTGGTGCTCTTCTCGGCAAGCGCGACCTCGCCGACCAGGATGTCACGGGCCTTGGCGAGCATCCGCTTCTCACCCGCCGACAGGCCCCGCTCCCGCTCCCGGCGCCAAAGGTCGCGAACAACCTCCGCCACCTTCAGGGGGTTTCCGGAAGCCAGCTTTTCCAGATTCGCCTTGTAACGCCGCGACCAGTTGGTCGGTTCCTCCGTGTGAGGTGCCCGGAGGACATCGAAGACCTTGCCCAGGCCCTCTTCGCCAACCACTTCGCGGACGCCGACGATCTCGGCATTCTCAGCGGGCACCCGGACCGTCAGGTCACCCTGAGCGACCCTGAGGACGAGGTACTGCTTTGGCTCGCCCTTGATGACCCGAGTCTCGATTGCCTCGATGAGTGCGGCCCCGTGGTGGGGGTAAACAACGGTCTCGCCGACACTGAAAACCATAGGTTCGAAACCCCTTTCGCTGTGTCTAGGGTAACACGCTCAGGCACCGATGTCCCACCTCAGTCCTGACCATTAGCGCAGCTCAGAGGCCCTGTGAGAGGTCTTTCTTCCGCTTGACAGGCCGCCAGACCACGAGTTCCACCACGCTGCGTAACCTCCGGATCACCGGCCGGCGAGGCTAGTCGGAAGAATCGGATGTAGGGCGTTCCGGTGGTTCAATCATATCTCTCCCCCTTAGGGGGCGCCGGAGACTAGCGGTAAGGGCCCCCGTACGGGACGCTGGACGAGGAGCCCGATCCATTATCACGTGACCGGCCAGGGGGCACGATGGGCACGCCGGGAAACAGCGAGGGTTGGCCGGAAAACGGCGGACCGCCGGACGGCCTGCCCGACCTGCCACCGGACTGGGGCCCGATCGTCATCCCCGACGACCCCGCCGAACTGGCCGCCGAGGCGGCACTGGTCCGCCGTGAGCTGCGCCAGCGGGCCCGGCGCTCGGCCTGGCGGCGACGACTCGGACTCGGCTCCACCCGCCGCCTCAGCGCGGTCCGGCTCACCCTGCTGATCATGCCGCTGGCGCTGATCGCCGCCCTCGGAAGCCTGTTCGCCGTCGTCTGGCCCGGCCAGCAACGCCAACCCGCCGCACCGCGCACCAGCACCGGCGGCAGCCCCGGCCGTACGCTGCCCGCGCTCGCCACCCTGCCCGCGCTCGACCTGGTCGACTCGAACGCCACCCCGGTCGCCCTGCGCGGGCTGCTTCCCGCGGTGATCCTGCTTACCGACAGTTGCACCTGCACCGACCAGGTACGGGCCACCGCCTCGGCGGCACCCGTCGGGGTGACGGTGATCGTGGTGACCAGCGGCCAGTCCCGACCCAGCCCGCTGCCGAGCCCACCACCGGTGGCCGGCGCACCGCTGCGCGCGCTGGCCGACCCCGCCGCGGAACTGCGCGGCGCCATCCAGGTGGAACCACAGCCCGGAGCCGCCACCGCCGTACTGGTCGACCGGTTCGGCGAGATCGTCCGGGTCCTGCCCACCCTGACCTCGCCCACCGACTACCAGACCGACCTGCCCGTACTCACCCGTCGTTGAGGCCGACTCCCGTGGACCCGTGCTGCCCGGGGCAGGTCAGGACAGGGAGAGCAACTGGATCGCCACCTCGGCCCGTCCCGGCTGCGGACGCGAGCGGGACACCTGGATGACCATCCGCGACTGCGCCGCGGTCACCTCGGTGCTGGTGAACCCGTCCCCGCAGACCAACGCCGTCTCGGTCGACCCGGTACGGGTGCCGTCGAGCCGGATGGTCAGCTCGCCCGGACCGGTGCAGACGTACTGCAGGAGGTAACGCCCACCGGGCTCGACCGGGACCGGCCAGTCGGTGCTGGTTCCCTCGTGCACCGCGAACAGGTCCCGCCGTACCGTCCCGGGAAACTCCGGCAACGCGTTGCCGGCATCCGGCAGCACCATGTCCCCGGTCGCCGGATCGATCAGCAGGAACAGGTCGGACGCTCCGACCGACGGCACCACCTGCGGCACGACCGGCGGTTCGGCGACCGGCACGGCCGGCGCGGGTGCAGCGGACACCCACCACCAGCCCCCGACCGCCAGTACCACGGCCGTTCCCGCCGCCAGCAGGAGACCGACACCCCGGTCACCCCTCGTCGGACCGCCGCCCGTCGGATCCCCGCTCGTGCCGCTGCCTGGGAGATCCCCGCTCGTGCCACTGCCTGCGGGATCCCCGCTCGTGCCGCTCGGACTCGGGCTCGCGCCGGTCAGCATGGGGCCGCGAATTCGAGCAGGGTCGCGTACAGGGTGAGACCTGGGCCGAACGCGAGCATCACCACCAGGCGCGGCGGCACCGGCATGGACCGCAACCGATCGAGGATCAGCAACACCGTCGGCGACGAGCAGTTGCCGTACTCGGCCAGGGTGGCCCGGGAGTCCGCCAGCGCCTCCGGTGCCAGGCCCAACTCCCGCTCGACCACGTTGAGGATCCGGGGACCGCCCGGATGCACCGCCCAGCCGTCCACCTCGGCTATACCCAGCCCGTGCCGGGCCAGCAGGTCCTCCACCAGGCCACGTACGTGCGCCGCGAGCACCTCCGGCACCCGAGGGGACAACCCCATCCGGAACCCCGTCTCGGTGACGTCCCAGGTCATGTGGTCGGCCGTCGAGGTGTCCGTCACCGCGACGACCTCGCGGACCGCGTACCCGGGGCGTCCGGCCGGGGTGAGCACCGTGGCCACCGCCGCGTCCGAGAAAAGCGCGTGCGAGACGATCTGCTGGGTGTCCACCCGGGCCGACGACGGTTGGATGTGCAGGCTGGTCAGCTCGGCGCAGAGCAGCAGCGCCGGTCGCCCACGGGCGGCCACGAAGTCACTCACCGCGCCGAGTCCGGGCAGCGCGGCGTAACAGCCCATGTGCCCGATGAAGATCCGCTGGGTGGCGGTGGACATGCCCATGTCCCGGGCCAGCAGGATGTCCAGGCCCGGGGTGACGTACCCGGTGCAGGAACAGACCGCGAACAGACCCACGTCCCCGGCGGCAAGCCCGGCGTCGGTCAACGCCCGGCCGACCGCCTCCTTGCCCAGCGGCAACGCCTCCACCAGGTAACGACGCATCCGCCGCTCGGTCGGCCAGGCCGAAACGTCCTCCAGCAGCGGGTTCACCGCCGCCTGCCGGGTCACCACCCCCGAGTTCGCGAAGATCCGCTCGGCCAGCGCACGGGTCGTACCGCCGAAGTGCTCGGCGAAGAAGCCCGTCCACAGATCACTCTGCGTCGCCCGGGGCGGCAGGGCGACACCCAGGCCGGCGATCACCGGCAACCCGCTCGTACCGT
Source organism: Micromonospora sp. NPDC049523 (assembly GCF_040676775.1). Taxonomy (NCBI): domain Bacteria; kingdom Bacillati; phylum Actinomycetota; class Actinomycetes; order Micromonosporales; family Micromonosporaceae; genus Micromonospora; species Micromonospora sp. NPDC049523. The sequence continues at coordinate 204,290 of NZ_JBFAPP010000009.1, forward strand.
CGCCGCTCACCATCGGGGTGCCGACCCGTCCCGGTCCGGGTCCCCACCGATCGCCGCCACACCGAGCCAGTCGGCGCAGACGTCGGAGGTCGCCGGATGCAGCGAGCCGCAACGGGCATCTCGGTAGAGCCGCTCCAGCGGATGGCCCCGCCGGGTCGCCGAGGTCCCCGCCGCCTCCAACATCGAGGCGGCCACCTCTGCCGCCGTGGTGCCGGCGAGCAGCTTGGCCCGCCACACCCAGCGGTTGGTCTCCGCGTCACCGGGCTCGGAGTCCACCCGACGGGCCGCCTCGGCCACCACCAGCTCGGCCGCGGCCACCGCCGCGTCCGCCCGACCGATCCGGGCCCGGATCGCCGGCAACTCGCCCAGGTTGCGGGCGTCGACGTGCGCTACCGCCGCGTCCACCGCCGCCCGGGCCACCCCCGCGTAGACCGCCGCGTAGCTCGCCACCAGCCAGTGCGGCATCAACTGCGCCACCACCAGGGCCAGCCCCTCCACCCCGCCGAGCAGCCGGTCCGCCGGCACCGTCACGTCCAGGTGCAGGTCGTGCGAGGCCGTCGCGCGCATGCCGAGCGAATCCCAGGTCGGCTCGACCCGCAGCCCGTCCACCGACGCGGGCACCAGGAACTGCGACACCACCGACTGGTCGGCGACGCTGCGGGCCGCGACCAGGTACGCGTCCGCATGCCCGGCACCGGAGCAGAACGTCTTCGCGCCCTTGATGTGGAAACCGCCGTCGACCGGCTCGTACACGGTGGAGAGCTGGGACAGCCGGGCGCCGGCACCCCGTTCACTCATCGCCACGGCGTACCAGGCCCCGGCCGCCGCCTCGGCGAGCAGCCGGTCCCGCGCCGCCAACGCCTCGGCCGGTACGCCGAGCGCCTCGGCCAGTTCCTCGGTCACCGCGCCGAGCGCACCGGTCACCGACGCGTGCATATTGAACACGAGTGCGGTCGCACCGTTGCCCCGAGCGAGTTCGGTGGCGACCGCCGCGTACTCGGCGAAGCGGGCACCCATGCCGCCCAGCGTCGCCGGCACCATCAGCCCGAACAGGCCCGCATCCCGGAGATCCACGAAATCCTCAACGGGAAACGTGCCCTCGCGGTCATGCTCGGCCGCTCGCGCGGCCAACCGTGGCGCCAACCGGCGCGCGGTTCCGAGCGCGTCCACCGCCATACCTGCCCCCTCCTGCACGTCACCCGTACCGCCGGCTACCGCCTGCCCATCCCGTGCTTCGACCCCTACCTACCCGTGCTCCAGCCCGTACCCGTTCCTCGACCCCTACCCGTGCTTCACCCCGCGGCCCTGGTAGAGCACCGCCGTCGACCGGGTCGGCACGATCCGGGGCGTACCCCGGCCGCTGCCGGCCCGCCCGATCACGCCGCGCCCGCCGTCGGCGCCGGCCGACCTCGTGGCCGGAGCGCTCCCGCCACCCGCCGACCCTGCGACCACCCCGCCGCCGTCAGCCGAGCCCGCCACCGCCTTGCCGGCACCGTTGGCCGACTGGCGGGCCAGCCAGCGCAACAGCCCCGGCACAGCCGGGCGGATCCCCCGCAGCCGCAGGGCAACGCCGTGCCGGGCGCACTCGGCGACCAGCGCCCGCGCGTCCACGAACAACCGGGGGTCGTGGATCCCCCGGGGCACCCCGCGCACCCGCTCCGCGAGCGTCACCGCCACCAACCGGCTGATCGCCGTGTCGTTGAGCGTGTCCAACACCAGCGTCCCGCCCGGACGGAGCACCCGACACGCCTCGGCCACCGCCGCCCGCCAGTCCGGTACGTGCTCCAGCACCTCACCCGCGGCCACCACGTCGGCGCAGCGGTCCGCCAACGGCAGCGCCGTGGCGTCGCCGTTGACCGGCACCACCCCGTGCCCGGCGGCCTGGGCGAGCGCCGACCGGGTCAGGTCCACCCCGACGTGCCGGTAACCGTGCCCCGCCACGTGCGGGGCAAGCAGACCCGCGCCGCAGCCCACGTCGACCAGGACCGCCCCGGCGCGGGTCGCCGTCGGCACCAGTTGCGCCCGCGCCTGCGCCAACCAGTGCAACATCGCGAAGACACCATCCGGCCGCCACCACTCGTCGGCCAGATCGTCGTACTGTCGTGGATCATTACGCGGCCGGGCCGGAATCCCGGCACGCGCCGTCTCGACGTCGCCCACCTCGGGATCCTCACTCGCCATGGCGTTGAGCCTGGCACGACTCGCCGGTAACGAACAGACTTCTTCTATGTCGCGAATGGTGTTAGGCCTGGTCCGGGCGAGTCACCCCGAGCCGGCGGTCGCCGTGACCGGCGTGTCGGCACTACTCGCGTGGGGGGTCGGACACCGGGTCGGCGGCATCGTCGCGGTGGCGGCGACCGTACTGGCGACCCAGTTGGCGGTCGGCTGGCTCAACGACCGGCTCGACGCCGACCGGGACATGGCCGTCGGCCGGACCGACAAACCGCTGGCCAACGGGACGCTCGACCGCCGCCTGGTGCTGCTGTGCGGGGTTGCCGCCGCACTCGCCACCCCGGCGCTCGGGCTGCTGCTCAACCCGACCGCGGCGGCGGCGATCACCGTGGCACTGCTCTCCGCCCTGCTCTACAACTGGCCGCTCAAGTTCACCCCGGCCTCCGTGCTGCCGTACGCGGTCTCGTTCGGCACCCTGCCGGCGTTCGTCGTACTCGCCCTGCCCGGATCGCCCGCACCGCCCGGCTGGCTGGTCGCGGCGGGAGCGCTGCTCGGCGCCGGTGCCCACTTCGCGAACGTGCTGCCGGACCTCGACGACGACGCCCGTACGGGGGTGCGTGGGCTGCCGCACCGGATCGGCCCGGCCGGCTCGCGGGTCGCCGCCGCCGTACTGCTGCTCACCGCGACCGCGGTGTTGGTCTTCGGCCCGTCCGGACCGCCGTCGTGGGCGGGGCTCGCGGCCATCGCGGCCGCCGCGGTGGTCCTCCCCGCCGGCTGGTACGCCAGCCGCTCGGCCGGCCGCCGGGGCGAACGCGGCATCGGAGTATTCCGGGCGGTGATGCTGGTGGCCGTGATCGACGTGGTGCTCCTGGTTGCCAGCGGACGGGTGGTGTAGGCGGGTTCTCCCTGGTCAGTGCCGTGCGCACCGGTTAACCGGGTCGGCGTACGGGACGGGACGACACCCCACTACCCTGGAGGCCGGTCTGCGCGGGTATGGCCACCGCGCCCGGTGTCAGCTGGGCGCGGATCGCAACGAGGAGGACCGACGTGACGCGCTCGATCAGGCGACCCCGGCGGGCCGCGCTGCTGCTGGGCGGTGCGGCGACCGCTGCCGCTCTGCTGCTCTCCGGGTGCGGGACGGGTCAGATCGCCGAGACCGCGGCCATGCGGCCGACCGTCTCCGGAGTGAACACCCAGACGGCGGACGATGCCTTCAAGCTGCGTAACCTCGCGGTCGTCTACAAGGACACCAAGGGCTACCCGGCCGGCTCGGACGCGCCGATCGAGGTGACCATCTACAACGACTCAGCGAAACCGGTGACGGTGTCGGTCACCACCACCAGCGCCCAGGGCGTGGTGCTCGGCGGGAAGCTGGCGCCGAGCCCGCAGCCCAGCGCGTCCAGCGCCTCGCCGTCGGCGCCGGCCTCACCCAGCGGCAGCCCGTCCGGTTCGCCGAGCGGCAGCCCCTCCGGCTCACCCAGCGGCAGCCCGTCCGGTTCGCCGAGCGGCAGCCCGTCGGGGGCCGCGAGCGGTTCCCCCTCGCCCAGCGCCGCCGCGACCAGCCAGGCGCCGATCAACCAGCCGGCGAAGATCGAGATCCCGGCGCACGAGTACGTCGTGCTGAACCCCACCAGCGGCAGCTTCCTGCAGCTCGCCGGGCTCCACGAGGCGCTGCGGCCGGGACAGTCGGTGGAACTGGTCTTCGACTTCGGCGGTCAGCAGATCCAGACGCCCGCCCCGGTCGCGATCCCGCTGACGGCCGCACCGCCGGCCACCCCGATCGTCGGTGGCGAGGGCCACGAGGGCTGATCCTCGGCATCCAGCGAGGCCGGCGGACGCCGGTGCACCACAAGATCTCCGAACCGGGCCGGCGTGGCAGTGACCACGACCGGCCCGTTTCGTCGTACGGATTGGCTAACGTCGCGGGGTGACCCCGCCCCCCGCTCCCCGCGCGACCCCCACGCGCTCCCGAGCCGCGGCCCGTGAGCCCCGGCCCGCCTACCAGTGCGACGCCTGCGGGCACCAGCCACCCAAGTGGGTCGGCCGCTGCCCCGAGTGCGGCGAGTGGGGTGCGGTGATCGAGACCGTCAGCGGACCGACGGTCGCCGGCCGGGTGGTCAGCTCCCGCGTGCCGGGCGAGCCGGCCCGACCGATCGCGACCATCAGCGCCGCCCCGGCCAAGGCCCGACCGACCGGCATCGGCGAGTTGGACCGGGTGCTCGGCGGCGGCCTGGTGCCCGGCGCGGTGGTGCTGCTCGCCGGTGAGCCAGGTGTCGGCAAGTCCACCCTCCTGCTCGACGTGGCGCAGCAGTGGGCTGCCGTCGCCGGCAGCCCGTCCCTGGTCGTCAGCGGCGAGGAGTCGGTCAGCCAGGTGCGGCTGCGGGCCGAGCGGATGGGGACCCTGCACGAACAGCTCTACCTGGCCGCCGAGAACGACCTCGGTGCGGTGCTCGGCCACCTCGACGCGGTCAAGCCCGGTCTGCTGGTGCTCGACTCGGTGCAGACCATCGCCACCCAGGACAGCGACGGGGTGCCGGGCGGGGTGACCCAGGTCCGGGCGGTCACCGCCGCGCTGGTGTCGGTCGCCAAGGAACGCGGCGTCGCCGTCGTACTGGTGGGCCACGTCACCAAGGACGGCCAGGTCGCCGGCCCGCGGGTGCTGGAGCACCTGGTCGACGTGGTGCTGCACTTCGAGGGCGACAAGCACTCCTCGCTGCGGATGGTGCGCGGGGTCAAGAACCGGTTCGGCGCCGCCGACGAGGTCGGCTGTTTCGAGATGCACGAGGGCGGGATCAGCAGCCTGGCCGACCCGTCCGGACTGTTCCTCACCCGCTACACCGAGCCGGTGCCGGGCACCTGCGTGACGGTGGCAATGGAGGGGCGACGGGCCCTGCTGACCGAGGTCCAGGCACTGATCGGCGCCACCGTCGCCGGCTCACCACGGCGTACGGTCTCCGGCCTCGACTCGGCCCGGCTGGCCATGGTGCTCGCCGTGCTGCAACGCCGTACGGAGCGGCTGACCCTGCACGACCGGGAGGTCTTCGCCGCCACCGTGGGCGGGATCCGGGTGGTCGAGCCCGCCGCCGACCTGGCGGTGGCGCTCGCTGTCGCGTCCGGCGGGCTCAACCTCGCCATCGCCCCCAACCTGGTGGCGATCGGGGAGGTCGGCCTCACCGGCGAGGTGCGCCGGGTCGGCGCGGTGCCCCGGCGACTGGCCGAGGCGGCCCGGCTGGGCTTCCGCTTCGCCCTGGTGCCGCAGGGCTGCGGACCCGAATCGACCGGGGTGAGCCAGGAGAACATGCGGGTATTGGAGGTCACCGACGTACGATCGGCCCTGCAGCAGGCCGCGCGGGTGTCGGCCGAGTGACCGGAAAGTCCCTGATAGATCCTGGTACGACCGAATCTGACAGACCCCGGATGGTCAGCGCCACCGTGGCGTGGACCCCGATCGCGGCGAAGGGAAACGGGCGCAGTGGCACATCACAGTAACCGCGGCAGCACCGAGTGCATGCCGGTCCGTAGACTGTCCGGGTGCCGACCGACCGCGACGCGAGCAGAAGCGCTGGCGCGAGTGCCCCGGCCAACGGCAGCGCCGTGGGTTCTCTGGCACGCACCATCAGCGCGGGGGTGACCGTGAACGTACCCGGAACCACCGGCGACCCGCTGCGCGCAAATCTCGCGCTGATGGCGCCGGGCACCGCCCTGCGCGACGGGCTGGAGCGCATCCTGCGCGGCCGTACCGGCGCGTTGATCGTGCTCGGCTACGACAAGGTCGTCGAGACGCTCTGCACCGGTGGCTTCCCGCTCGACGTCGAGTTCTCCGCGACCCGCGTACGCGAACTGTGCAAGATGGACGGTGCGGTCGTGCTCTCCAGCGACGGCACCCGGATCGTACGGGCGGCCGTGCACCTGATGCCCGACCCGTCGATCCCGACCGAGGAGTCCGGCACCCGGCACCGCACCGCGGAACGAGTCGCCCGGCAGACCGGCTACCCGGTCATCTCGGTCAGCCAGTCGATGCGGATCATCAGCCTCTACGTCAACGGCCAGCGGCACGTGCTGGACGACTCGGCGGCGATCCTGTCCCGGGCCAACCAGGCGCTCGCCACGCTGGAACGCTACAAGCTGCGACTCGACGAGGTCTCCGGCACGCTCTCCGCGCTGGAGATCGAGGACCTGGTCACCGTACGGGACGCGGTGGCCGTGGTGCAGCGGCTGGAGATGGTGCGCCGGATCGCCGACGAGATCGCCGGTTACGTAGTGGAACTCGGCACCGACGGTCGACTGCTCGCCCTGCAACTGGACGAGCTGATGGCCGGCGTCGACGCCGACCGGACCCTGGTGATCCGTGACTACCTGCCCACCGGACGCAAGGCCCGTACGCTCGACGAGGCGCTGGTCGAACTCGACCTGCTCACCGCCACCGAGCTGATCGACCTGGTCGCGGTGGCGAAGGCCATCGGCTACCCGGGTGCCTCCGACGCGCTGGACGCGGCGGTCAGCCCACGCGGATTCCGGTTGCTCGCCAAGGTGCCCCGGCTGCCCGGCGCGGTGGTCGACCGGCTGGTCGGTCACTTCGGCAGCCTGCAGCAGTTGCTCGGCGCCACCGTCGAGGACCTGCAGGCGGTCGACGGCGTCGGCGACGCGCGGGCCCGTGGCGTACGCGAAGGCCTCTCCCGGCTCGCCGAAGCGTCCATCCTGGAGCGGTACGTCTGAACTCGGCCCGCCACCCGGCCGCCGTCCACGCCCCGGCGTGGGTGGCGACCGGGTTCAGTCCGGGGTGAAGGCCGACGCTCAGCCGGTGATGGTGAACGTCACCGGGTCGCTGTGCTTGGTGCCGAGCCGAGCGAAGATCTGATACTCGCCGGCCTCCGCGTCCGGTCCGGCCGCCAGGGCACCGCTGCACTTGGTGTCGCGGTTGCCGTTCCAGTCGGCCTGGAAGGTGTGCTTGACGTTCGGCACGAGCGTCACCACGCTGGTGCCCTTCGCCCCGCAGGTGTCCGACGACCAGACCCGCTCCGCACCGCGCTTGATGAACAGTTCCTGGAGGTCGGCGCCCAGGTCACGGCTACAGGTGCGGTTCGACGTGTTCTTGACCTCGAGTTGCAGGCCGACCGTCCCGCCCTGCCGGATCGACTTCGCCAGCGGCACCGGCACCACCGAGATCTCCTCGTCGGTGCACGAACCGGCGGCCGGCGGCGGCACGTCCGGGACCGTCCCGGCCGGCGGTACCACCGGGTCACCGCCCGCCGGATCACCGCCCGCCGGCTGCTGCGGGTCGCCCGCTGCCGGGTCGACGCCGGCCGACGGGTCCGCCGCCGGATCCGAAGCCGGCGCACCGCTCTCCGGGGTGAGCACCGACGAGGTGGGCTGCACCCCGGCCGGCGTCGTCGGCGTGGTATTTGCCGCGTTCGAACCGGGCTTGTCCGGCTGCTGGGTGCACGACCACAGGACGACGATGAGAAAAAGCAAACCCGCGCCGAGCACGACGGCTCGACGCCGCCAATAGACGGCGGGTGACAGGGGGCCAACCGTCAAACGCATGATGCGTTCACCGTATCGGGGTGCACTCGGCGGACTCGGGCGACGCGCCGGGGTTCGCGGGGCCGGAATCGCCGGTTCGAGAGCCCGGAATCCCCTGTGGGCCAAGCCGATCCGGCCATGATCACAGGTAGACCTTGCGTTGGTACACCGCGTGCGCACCCGCCACCCGGTCGAGGAACAGCAGACCGGCGCAGTGGTCGATTTCGTGCTGCAACGCCCGTGCCTCGAAGCCGTCCGCCACCAGCCGGACCGGCTCGCCCGTACCGGGCAGTTCGCCGGTCACCACGAGCCGGCTGGCCCGTTTGACGTCACCGGTCAGGTCCGGCACCGACATGCAGCCCTCCCGGCCCGGCCGCCACCGGCTCGCCTCGACCACGGTCGCGTTGCACAGCACGAAGGTGCCGTGCACGGTCACCGCCTTGGGATGACCGGTCACGTCGACCGCGAACACCCGCGCCCCGACGCCGATCTGCGGCGCCGCCAGCCCGACGCACCCGGGCGAGGCGCGCATGGTGGCGATCAGGTCAGCGGCGAGCTGCACCACCTCGTCGGCTGTCGGGTCGACGTCGCTGCCGGCCCGGCTCAGCACCGGGTCGGGCGCGCAGACGACGGGTCGCACCCGTCCCACCACACCGAGCGCGGTCAGGGTCGCAGGGGTCCAGCCGTCCAGTCCGACGGCCTGGGTGACCGCCGCCGAACCCCCTTCGGCCGGGGCCGCATCGCCAGCGGTCACCCCGCCGGTCTCCTCCGAGGTGACCTTGCCGGTGTCCTCGGCGGTCTCTGCTGCGGTCGCCTTGCCGGTGTCCTCGGCGGTCACAGCAGGTCCGAGTCGGCTCGCCGTAGCGTCACCTCGACATCCAGACCGGCGGCCACCTCGCTCAGCCGGGTGGCGAGCGGGCCAGCGGTGCCGGGCGGCAGGTCGACCTCGGCCACGATCAGATAGAGCTGCCCGCTGAGCCGGGTGGTGAGGTCGGTGACGTTGCCGCCGTACTCGGCCAGCACCCGGGTAACCGTGGCGACGATGCCGAGACGGTCGGCGCCGTGGACCGCGAGCACGTACGGCTCTCCGGTCGGCGGCTGTTCCCCGTCCGCCTGGACGGACCGTACGGTGGCGAGCAGTTGACCGTCCGCGCGCAGCGGGACCAGCGCGGCCTCGACCTCGTCGGCGGTCGGGCCGACGCAGATCAGCGTCATCGCGAAGTGCCCACGCAACCGGGTCATGGTCGAGTCGGTCAGGTTGGCGCCGAGCCGGGCGAGCAGCTCCGCCACGTCGGCCACGATGCCGGGCCGGTCATGACCGATGACGGTGATCGCGAGCTGGCTCATCCGGGCATTCTGCCCGATCGGTGCCCGTCTCCCGTCCCTGACCGGTCCGCGGTCCACGCTGCGGGATGGTGGCTGGCGATCGGCGCCCGGCACGGCCCGCTGTCGCGGCACCGACGGCCGTGACAGGATCGGGCGCGATGTCCGAACCAACGCTCGCCACCGTGGCCATCCGGTGGTACGACGAGAACGCGCGTGACCTGCCGTGGCGGGAGCCCGGCGTGGCCGCCTGGGCGGTGCTGGTCAGCGAGGTCATGTTGCAGCAGACCCCGGTGGTACGCGTCCTGCCCGCCTGGCGGGCGTGGCTGGCCCGCTGGCCGGGGCCGGCCGAACTGGCGGCGGACCCGCCCGGCGAGGCGATCAGGATGTGGGGGCGGCTCGGCTACCCCCGTCGGGCGCTGCGTCTGCGGGACTGCGCGGTGGCGCTGGTGGAGCGGCACGGTGGCGAGGTGCCGGCCGAGCTGACCGCCCTGCTCGCCCTGCCCGGCGTCGGTGACTACACGGCACGGGCGGTGCTCGCGTTCGCGTACGGGCAGCGGCACCCGGTGGTGGACACGAACGTACGACGGTTGGTGGCTCGGGCGGTGGCCGGCGCGGCGGACGCGGGTGCGGCAACCCGCCCGTCCGACCTGGTCGCCACCGCGGAACTGCTGCCGGTGGAGCCGGCCAGGGCGGCTCGGGCCAGCGCCGCGTTCATGGAATTGGGGGCGTTGGTCTGCACCGCCCGCGCGCCCCGGTGCGTGGACTGCCCGCTCGCCGACCGCTGCGCCTGGCGAGCCTCGGGCGCGCTGCCGCCGACCGGTCCGACCCGCCGCCCCCAGCGCTACGCCGGCACCGACCGCCAGGTACGCGGCCTGCTGCTGGCGGTGCTGCGGGACGCGACCGCCCCCGTCCCGCTCGCCCGGCTCGACCTCGTCTGGCCGGACGACACCCAGCGCACCCGCGCCCTGAGCACCCTCGTCGAAGACGGCCTGGTGACCGCCCTCCCGCACGCCACCTACGCCCTTCCCGGCCACCCGGCTGTCGAGCGCGTACGCGACCTCAGCGAACAGAACACCTAGCTGCTCGGAGCGGCCGGTGGATGCAGAGCGGCCCCGGACCGGGCTCTCGCCGCTGTCCGGGGCCGCTCTGGTGCTGCTGTGCTGCTTACTCGTCCGCGCCGGCAGGGGCCGTGTTGCCGAGGTCGGCGGGCACCGCGTCGGGCACCGGCACCGGCTTCTCCGCACCGCGGAACACCAGCTTGGACTTGTCGATGTTCTCCGGGTCGCCCTCGCAGTCCACCACCACGATCTGACCGGGGGTCAGCTCGTTGAACAGGATCCGCTCGGACAGGTTGTCCTCGATGTCGCGCTGGATGGTCCGGCGTAGCGGCCGGGCTCCCAGCACCGGGTCGAACCCCTTCTTCGCCAGGTACTTCTTGGCGTTGTCGGTGAGCTCGAGCCCCATGTCCTTGTTGCGGAGCTGAGTTTCGATCCGCTGGATCATGATGTCGACGATGTGCAGGATCTCGTTCTGGTTGAGCTGGTGGAAAACGATCGTGTCGTCGATCCGGTTGAGGAACTCCGGCCGGAAGTGCTGCTTGAGCTCGTCGTTGACCTTCTGCTTCATCCGCTCGTAGTTCGACTCGGAATCCTCAGAGGCCTGGAAGCCCAGCGACACCGCCTTCGCGACGTCCCGCGTACCCAGGTTGGTGGTCAGGATGATGACCGTGTTCTTGAAGTCCACGATCCGGCCCTGACCGTCGGTGAGCCGGCCATCCTCCAGGATCTGGAGGAGCGTGTTGAACACGTCCGGGTGGGCCTTCTCGATCTCGTCGAAGAGCACCACCGAGAACGGCCGCCGACGCACCTTCTCGGTCAGCTGGCCACCCTCGTCGTAACCGACGTATCCGGGGGGCGCGCCGACGAGCCGGGACACCGTGTAGCGGTCGTGGAACTCGGACATGTCCAGCTGGATGAGGGCGTCCTCGCTGCCGAACAGGAACTCGGCGAGTGCCTTGGACAGCTCGGTCTTACCCACACCCGACGGGCCGGCGAAGATGAACGAGCCGGAAGGCCGCTTCGGGTCCTTCAGGCCGGCCCGGGTCCGCCGGATCGCCTTGGACACCGCCTTGACCGCGTCCTCCTGGCCGACGACCCGCTTGTGCAGCTCGTCCTCCATGCGGAGCAGCCGGGAGGTCTCCTCCTCGGTCAGCTTGTAGACCGGGATACCGGTCCAGTTCGCCAACACCTCGGCGATCTGCTCGTCGTCGACCTCGGACACGACGTCGAGGTCTCCGGCCTTCCACTCCTTCTCCCGCTGGGCCTTCTGGCCGAGCAGCTGCTTTTCCTTGTCCCGCAGCTGCGCGGCGCGCTCGAAGTCCTGCGCGTCGATGGCGGATTCCTTGTCCCGACGTACCTGGGCGATCCGCTCGTCGAAGTCACGCAGGTCTGGCGGCGCGGTCATCCGGCGGATGCGCATCCGTGCGCCGGCCTCGTCGATCAGGTCGATCGCCTTGTCCGGCAGGAAGCGGTCGGAGATGTACCGGTCGGCCAGCGTGGCCGCCGCGACCAACGCGGCGTCGGTGATGCTCACCCGGTGGTGGGCCTCGTACCGGTCACGCAGACCCTTGAGGATCTCGATGGTGTGGGCAAGCGACGGCTCGCCCACCTGGATCGGCTGGAACCGGCGCTCGAGCGCGGCGTCCTTCTCCAGGTGCTTGCGGTATTCGTCGAGCGTGGTGGCACCGATGGTCTGCAGCTCGCCGCGGGCCAGCATCGGCTTGAGGATGCTTGCCGCGTCGATCGCGCCCTCGGCGGCGCCAGCGCCGACCAGAGTGTGGATCTCGTCGATGAACAGGATGATGTCCCCGCGGGTGCGGATCTCCTTGAGCACCTTCTTCAGGCGCTCCTCGAAGTCACCGCGGTAACGCGAGCCGGCCACCAGGGCACCCAGGTCAAGCGTGTAGAGCTGCTTGTCCTTGAGCGTCTCCGGCACCTCGCCCTTGATGATCCGCTGGGACAGCCCCTCGACGACCGCGGTCTTACCGACCCCGGGCTCGCCGATCAGGACGGGGTTGTTCTTGGTACGGCGGGAGAGCACCTGCATCACCCGCTCGATCTCCTTCTCGCGCCCGATGACCGGGTCGAGCTTGCCCTCCCGGGCGGCCTGGGTCAGGTTCCGGCCGAACTGGTCCAGCACGAGGCTGGTCGACGGCGCGGCCTCACCCGGCGCGGCTCCGGCCGCGGCCGGCTCCTTGCCCTGGTAGCCGGAGAGGAGCTGGATCACCTGCTGGCGGACCCGGTTCAGGTCGGCGCCGAGCTTGACCAGCACCTGGGCGGCGACGCCCTCACCCTCACGGATCAGACCGAGCAGGATGTGCTCCGTACCGATGTAGTTGTGGCCGAGCTGCAGCGCTTCGCGCAGCGACAGCTCCAGCACCTTCTTGGCCCGCGGCGTGAACGGGATGTGCCCACTCGGCGCCTGCTGACCCTGGCCGATGATTTCCTCGACCTGCTGGCGGACGCCCTCCAGGGAGATACCCAGGCTCTCCAGAGCCTTGGCGGCGACGCCTTCGCCCTCGTGGATGAGACCCAACAGGATGTGTTCCGTACCGATGTAGTTGTGGTTGAGCATCCGGGCTTCTTCTTGAGCCAGGACGACAACCCGCCGCGCTCGGTCGGTGAACCGCTCGAACATGCCCTCGTGCTCCTCACGTGCCGTGCGCCATTGATCTTGGCGGGGCCAGCGCCCGGGCGTCCAGGTGACACCCGTGCCATCACTCTATCGCCGCGAACCGACTCTTCTGAGGTCGTGTGTTGCTGGAATGCGCCACGTCCGCGACGTTTTTTCCCAACTGCCCGCGCTCAGAGCGTGTTCCCCGGCCCCCGGCTCTACGCGTAGAGCGAAATCCAGCGGGGCGGTCTGACGTCCACAGGCAGTCCCGAGTCCATCCACAGCTTGTGGATAACTCTTCCACTGCCTGTGGACAACGTCGGCGGCACCGGGTTCGTTCCCGGTGACCGCAGATCTTTCCGGACCGCCCAGGTCCCGGGCAGCAGTCCAACAACATCCAACCGAAACAGACAAGTCGGACCAGAACGGGCACGACCCCCACCCATCACAACCAAGCTCGCCCCGTCACTCACCCCGTCACACCCACCGACGTGGGCGATCTTGCAGTTTGGGTGCCCGAATCATGGCCTTGATCGGATTTGTCAACAACCACAACTGCAAGATCGGCGCGCTTCCTGGGGGGTGGGGGGGTGGGGGGGCGGGGGTGGGGGGTTGGGGGTGTCGGGGAGAAAATCCAGCGCCGGGCCAGAAGCGTCGCATTCGCTCCGGACCCGGCGCGGGGAGCCGGTCAGGCGCACCAGGCCTCAGCGGCCGGCCTTGGCGTGGTACTCGTCGACGATCTCCTGCGGGATCCGCCCGCGGTCGGAGATGTCCCGGCCTTCCTTCTTGGCCCAGGCCCGGATCGCCTTGTTCTGCTCCCGGTCCGCGGTGGCGCCACCGCGCCCGCGGGCAGCCCGGCCACCGACGACAACACCGCCACGGCCGACCTTCGAGCCGGACGCCACGTACGGGGCGAATAGGTCCCGCAATTTCCCGGCGTTCTTCTTCGACAGGTCGATCTCGTACTGAACGCCGTCGAGCGAGAACTTGACGGTCTCGTCCGCGTCGCCGCCGTCAAGGTCATCGACAAGCTTGTGAATGATCTGCTTGGCCACGTGCCGTAATCCTCTCGAGCAGGGTGTTCCGCAAACCGCAGGTTGTTCGGCAAACAAGAGCACAATAGCCCGCAACGCGCTCGTTGCGTCAATAGGACCCGGAAATTACTCAACAGGACTTACGCGACTACTCCGCGCGGATCAAGGGGAACAGGATGGTTTCCCGAATTCCGAGGCCGGTGAGGGTCATCAGCAGCCGGTCGATTCCCATTCCGACGCCGCCGGAGGGCGGCATTCCGTACTCCAAGGCGCGGAGGAAGTCCTCGTCCAGGCGCATTGCCTCATCGTCGCCCTTCGCCGCGAGTTGCGCCTGGGCGAGCAGCCGGGCACGCTGCACCACCGGGTCGACCAGTTCCGAGTAGCCCGTGCCGAGTTCGAATCCGAGCGCGTACAGGTCCCATTTCTCGGTGAGTCCTGGCTGCTCACGGTGGGCGCGGACGAGCGGGCTGGTGTCCTCCGGGTAGTCGCGTACGAAGGTCGGCTCACGCAGTCCGGGCACCACCAGCTCCTCGAACAGCTCCTCCGCGAGCTTGCCCGGCACCCACTTCGGATCGACCCCCAGACCGATCTTTTCGGCGTAGCGCACGAGCTGTGCCCGATCGGTGGAGACCGTCACCTCCTCGCCGAGCGCCTCCGAAAGCGAGCCGAAGAGCGTCGTCGTACGCCACTGGCCGCTCAGGTCCAACTCGGTCCCGTCCGCGTGCGTCACGACGTGCGAGCCGCCCACCGCGTACGCCGCCTCCTGCACCAGTTCCCGGGTGAGCTTGGCCATAGTGTCGTAGTCGCCGTAAGCCTCGTACATCTCGAGCATCGCGAACTCGGGAGAGTGCGAGGAGTCGATGCCCTCATTACGGAAGTTACGGTTGATCTCGAAGACCCGGTCGATCCCGCCCACCACGGCACGCTTCAGATAAAGCTCCGGGGCGATTCGCAGGTACAGGTCGGTGCTGAGTGCATTGCTGTGCGTCACGAATGGCCGGGCGGTGGCGCCGCCGTGCAGCAACTGGAGCATCGGGGTTTCGACCTCGACGAAACTCCGGGCATGCAGAGAATCGCGCAGGCTCCGTACGGCGGTCGCCCTGGTACGAACGGTGTCGCGGGCCTGCGGCCGGACGATCAGGTCGACATAACGCTGCCGGACCCGCGCCTCCTCGCTGAGCGGCTTGTGTGCCACCGGAAGCGGTCGCAGGGCCTTCGCGGTGATCATCCAGGAGGCGGCGAGAACCGACAACTCGCCACGCCGGCTCGTGATCACCTCACCGGTCACGCCGACGTGGTCACCGAGGTCGACCTGGCGCTTCCACTCCTCCAGCCGCTCGGGGCCAACCCGGTCCAGCGAGATCATCGCCTGTAGCTCGGTCCCGTCGCCGTCGCGCAGGGTGGCGAAGCAGAGCTTGCCGCTGTTCCGTACGAAGATCACCCGGCCGGTCACCGCGACCGTGTCCCCGGTCTGGGTGTCCGTGGGCAGGTCGACGTACCTGGCGCGGACCTCGGCCAGGGTCGCGGTACGCGGATAACCCACCGGGTACGGCTCGACGCCGTCGGCGAGCAGGCGGTCCCGCTTCTCCCGCCGTACCCGCATCTGCTCCGGAAGGTCGTCCACGGGTTCGGCGGGGGCGGGGATGTGCTCGGTCACGGCAGGCTTCCTCAGGACAGTGAGTTCGGCAGAATTCCCCGAGCCTACTCAAGTGCCTTCCGGCCGGGCAGCGGATAACCCGGGGATAGCATCGAACCATGGCTGATCTTGAGCAGGCGCTGTCGTTCGGGGCCGCGGCCGAAACCTACGACCGCTTCCGTCCGACGTACCCGGTGGACGCGCTCGCCTGGGCGGTGGACGCCCCCGCCCCGGTCCGGGTGGTGGACCTGGCCGCCGGGACCGGCATCCTGACCCGGCAACTGCTCGGGCTCGGGCACCGGGTCGTACCCGTCGAACCGGACGAGGGGATGCGGGCCCAACTGGCGGTCGCCACCCCGGGTACGACGGCGCTGGCCGGGAGCGCGGAGTCGATTCCGCTGCCGGACGGGGACGCCGACGCGATCATGAGCGGGCAGGCGTACCACTGGTTCGACCGCGACCGCGCGCACGCCGAGGCCGCCCGGGTGCTCCGCCCCGGCGGACGTTTCGCGCCGATCTGGAACAGCCGGGACGAGTCGGTGGACTGGGTGGCCGCGCTCAGCCGGCTGCTGGCCGACTTCGCCGGCCGGACGAGCGTGGACACCGCCCCGGACCTGACCACGTTCGGCGACCGCTTCGAGCCGCTGGAACGGGCCGAGTTCACGCACACCACCAGCCACACCGCCGACACCCTGGTCGGTCTGGTCAGCACCCGCTCCTACTACCTGACCGCCTCCGAGCAGCGGCAACGCGAGCTGGAGACGGCCGTACGCGATCTGGCCCTGCACCACCCCGACCTCGCCGGCCGGGACACCTTCGACCTGCCCTACCGCACCACCGTCTACCGCGCCCGCCGCCGCTGACCCGGCAGCGGTCAGAGGTTGCGCTCGTAGACCATCCGCAGGCCGATCAAGGTGATCATCGGCTCGTGGTGGGTGATGGTGGCGCACTCGCCGATCACCAGCGGGGCCAGGCCACCGGTGGCGATGACGGCCCGCACCTCACCCAACTCCTCGGTCATCCGCTCCACGATCCGGTCCACCTGCCCGGCGAAGCCGAAGTAGAGACCGGCCTGGAGGCACTCGACGGTGTTCTTGCCGATCACCGAACGCGGCTTGGTCGGCTCCACCTTGCGCAACTGGGCGGCGCGGGCGGCGAGCGCGTCGAACGAGATCTCGATGCCGGGCGCGAACGCACCGCCGAGGAACTCGCCCCGGCCGCTGATCACGTCGAAGTTGGTGGTGGTGCCGAAATCGACCACGATCGACGGCCCCCCGTAGATCGTGTACGCGGCCAGGGTGTTCACCACCCGGTCGGCGCCGACCTCCTTGGGGTTGTCGATCGCCAACTGCACCCCGGTCTTCACCCCCGGCTCCACGATCACGCTCGGTACGTCGGCGTAGTAGCGGCCCAGCATGCTGCGCAGCGACCGCAGGGCCGCCGGTACGGTCGAGCAGGCGGCCACTCCGGTGATCTCCACCGCGTCACCGGCGAGCAGCCCACGGAACTTCAGGCCCAGCTCGTCGGCGGTCGACCGGGCATCGGTCTTGATCCGCCACGAGTGGACCAGCTTGTCGCCGTCGAACGTCGCCAGAACGGTGTTGGTGTTACCGATGTCGATGCAGAGCAGCATTCGTCAGCCCCGGTGCTCCAGGTCCGTACCCTCGTCCCGGCCGTGATCTGCCGGCCGGAGGTCTAGTGCGATGTCCAAGATAGGCGACGAGTGGGTCAGCGCCCCAACCGAAAGGTAGTCGACCCCGGTGGCGGCGTACTCGGCCGCGACGTCGAGGGTCAGCCCGCCGGTCGCCTCCAGTTCGGCCCGGTCGCCGACCACCGCCACCACCTCGGCCAACAGACCGGGTGTCATGTTGTCGCAGAGCAGGAACTTCGCCCCCGCCTCGACCGCCTCGACCGCCTCCGCGACGGTGGTCACCTCGACCTGGATCGGCACCTGCGGGAAGGCCTCCCGCACCCGCTGGTAGGCCGGGGTGATCCCGCCGGCCGCGAGCTTGTGGTTGTCCTTGATCATCGCGACGTCGTACAGGCCCATCCGCTTGTTGGTCCCGCCGCCGGCCCGGACCGCGTACTTCTCCAGCACGCGCAGGCCCGGCGTGGTCTTGCGGGTGTCCAGCACCGTCGACTTGCTGCCGACCAGGGCGTCCGCCCAGGCCCGGGTGTGGGTCGCCACCCCGGACATCCGGGTGAGCAGGTTCAGCGCGGTCCGCTCCGCGGTGAGCAGCACCCGGGTCGGCCCGGTCACCGTCGCCAGCACGTCGCCGCGGGCCACCCGGTCGCCGTCGCGGGCCCGGACCAACACCTCCACCGTACGACCGGACGCCTCGTCGCCGACCAGCTCGAACACCGCCGCCGCCACGGCCAGCCCGGCCACCACCCCGTCGGCGCGGGCCACCACGTCCACCGTGTCGACCTGTCCGGCCAGGATCGTCGCCACGCTCGTCACGTCGACCCGGTCCGGCCCCAGGTCCTCCTCCAGCGCGGTCTGCACGATCCGGGTCACGGCCACCGGATCCAGCCCGGCCGTACGCAACGCGTCCTCGGTAGCGGTCCTCACAGCGCCTCCCAGCTGTCCAGCAGTTCGCCGGCCGGTCCGATCGAACCGACCAGATGACCCCGCCACTCGTCGCTCACCGTCGGGAAGTCCTCCCGCCAGTGGCAGCCCCGCGTCTCCTCCCGGGCGTACGCCGCCGCCACCAGGGCCGACGCCACGGTGACCAGGTTCGTCGCCTCCCAGCTCGCGGTTCGGGGCGCGCCCCGGCTCAACGCGACCCCGGTCATTTCGGCGGCGGTCGCCCGCAACGACTCCGCCGACCGGAGTACGCCGGCACCCCGGCTCATCGCCCGTTGCAGGGTGGTCCGGCTCTCCGGCTGCACCACCCAGCCGGTGCCGCCCTGCCAGGCCCCGCCCGGTGCCGGTTGCACCTGCGGCGGCAGGTTGTGCGTGATGTCGTCGGCGATCCGCCGGGCGAAGACCAGCCCCTCCAGCAGCGAGTTGCTGGCCAGCCGGTTGGCACCGTGCACGCCCGTGCAGGCGACCTCGCCGCAGGCGTACAGGCCGGGGATCGAGGTACGGCCGTGCAGGTCCGTACGGACGCCACCGGAGGCGTAGTGCGCTGCCGGCGCGACCGGGATCAGGTCCACCGCCGGGTCGATGCCGATCGCCAGGCAGGAGGCGACGATGGTGGGGAAGCGCTGGTTGAGGAACTCCGCGCCGAGGTGCCGGGCGTCCAGGTAGACGTGGTCCTCGCCGGAGGCCTGCAGCGCCCGGTGGATGCCCTTCGCCACCACGTCGCGCGGGGCCAGTTCGGCCAGCTCGTGCTGACCCAGCATGAACCGCTTGCCGTCCGCGTCGACCAGGTACGCGCCCTCACCCCGCAGCGCCTCGGAGACCAGCGGCTGCTGGGCGGCGCCGAGCACACTGGTCGCGTCGGCCGGGCTGATCAGGGCGGTCGGGTGGAACTGGACGAACTCGAGATCGGTGACGGCGGCACCGGCGCGGATCGCCAACGCGACACCGTCCCCTGTGGAGACCGCCGGGTTGGTGGTGGTGGAGAAGACCTGTCCCATTCCGCCGGTGGCGAGCACGACCGCGCGGGCCAGGATCGCACCGACCCCGTCCTCGCTGCCCTCACCGAGTACGTGCAGCGTGATACCGCAGGCCTGGCCCGGCGCGTCGCCCCAGCCGGGCGCTCGCAGCAGGTCCAGCACCAGCGCGTGCTCGACCAGCCGGATCCACGGGTCCCGGCCGACGGCCTCGTGCAGGGCGCGCTGCACCTCCGCACCGGTGGCGTCACCCCCGGCGTGCACGATCCGGTTGGTGCGGTGCCCGCCCTCGCGGGTGAGCATCAGCGAGCCGTCCGCGTTGCGGTCGAACTCGGCGCCGATCCGGATCAGTTCGCGCAGCCGGGCCGGGCCCTCCTCGACCAGCACCCGGACCGCCTCCGGGTCGCAGAGCCCGACCCCGGCAACCTCGGTGTCGTACGCGTGCGCGGCCGGGGTGTCCAGCGGGTCGAGTACGGCGGCGATGCCGCCCTGGGCCCAGCGGGTGGAGCCGTCGTCGATGTTGACCTTGGTTACGACGGTGACGTGCAGGCCCGCCTCGCGTAGCTGCAGCGCGGCGGTCAGGCCGGCGATACCCGACCCGACCACCACCACGTCGGTGGTCTCCACCCAGCCCGGCGCGGGTGCGGCGAGCAGCGTGGGCAACACCGGCAGATCCAGGGTCGGCACATGCATCAGCACAGTGAACTCCGCTCGATGCACGGCCCGACGGCCGGGGGCGGCGAGGGTGATCTGGATCCGATCGGGCCGCGGCTACTTGGTGGGGATGGGCAACGCCGCGAGACCGGCGCCCCGCAGATGGCGGCTGACCGTGCCGTCGCCGTACAGGTCGAGGTAGCAGCGGATACCCCGGTTACCGGCCTGCCAGTCGTCGCGGGTGGGCGGCAGGGGAACCACACCGGCGCGGAGCGCGAGGTTGACGTCATTGGGCGTGCCGATGTGCGTCGCCATCAACTTCTGGCACTCGCCGAAGATCGGCACCCAGTCGAGGTCCTTGGTCGGGTAGTTCATCTCCGGTGCGTTCCACACCCCGACGAACTCGCTGTTGTGCGCCTTGGCGCAGTCGACGACCACCATCCCGGTGATGCCCCGGTTCGCCGCCCGCTTGATCGAGTAGCAGGCCAGGGCCAGTGGCGAAGCAGTTTTCAGGGCGCCCCGTACGCTGGCCGTCCGGCTGGTCACGACGCCGTTGGTCGGCTCGACGTTGGCCACCTCCGCCATGTCGCACCGGAACCACCGCGCACCACCCGTCCACGCCACCGGGGAGGGAAGTGCCACCTCCAGCCGGAGGCGGCCAGCCCGCCATTCGTTGCCGACGTATTCCCGTGCTTTCCCGTCGCATTCGCCGAAGGCGGTACGAATCTCCGGCGAACCCTCGGCCGGTGGTGCGTCCCGCCCGGCGGCCGGGGCGGCGAACGTGCCGACGTGCACCGTCTCGGTCCGGTGCGGGGCGGTGCAGTCGACCGGCGCGTACGACGAGAGCGGGGCAACCTTGACCGGGTCGGCCGGATGGCAGGTGCCGACCGGCGGGACGAACGGCTTCGCCTCCGCCAGCGGAGCCCAGTCGTCCATCAGCGAACCGTCGATACCCGCCGAGTTCCCACAGCCGGACAGCAGGACGACCGCCGCTCCCGCCGCTACCAGGACGCTCCACCAACGACGCATCGCGTCCCTCCCCCGGGGCGGCACCAGTATGGACGGCTGAGTCACAGCGTAGCCGTCCGGTGCCGTTGCGTCGCCTCGGCGAAGTGGTCGATAGTGATCGACCCATCAGCTCGGTGTGCTCAGCTGGCGTCCGCCACCAGGTCACCGCGGACCAGTTCGCCCGCCATCCCGGGCGCCACCCCAGCCGGGTCGGCACCCAGTTCGATCACCCGGTTGTCCACGTCGACGTGCACCACCCGAGGCTGGTACGACCGCGCCTCGGCGTCCTCGAACTGCCCGTACCCGATGATGATGACCAGGTCACCGGGGTTCACCAGATGCGCGGCGGCACCGTTGATGCCGATCACGCCGCTGCCCCTCGCACCGGGGATGGTGTACGTCTCCAGCCGCGCCCCGTTGGTGACGTCCACAATGGCCACCTTCTCCCCGGGCAGCAGGTCGGCGGCGTCGAGCAGCTCCTCGTCGATGGTCACCGAACCGACGTAGTGCAGGTCGGCCTGGGTCACCGTGGCGCGGTGGATCTTCGACTTGAGCATGGTGCGGAACATCAGATTTCTTCCTTCGAATCAACGGCCGGGTGGCCGGACGAATCAGTGGCCGGGTCGGCGAGCCGGACGGCCAGGTTGTCGATCAGGCGGGTACCGCCGACCCAGGCGGCCACCACCATCCGGGCCGGGCCGGTGAGCGGGGCCGGAGCGAGATCGGGGTCGGTCAGGACCAGGTAGTCGAGCTTCGCGCCCGGCGTACCGGTGGCTTGGAATGCCTGGTGGGCGGCGGCGAGCGCGGTGTCGGGGCCGAGCCCGGCCGCCGCGGCCGCCGCGCCCGCGCGCAGGGCGGCAGACAGGCTCGACGCGGTCACCCGCTCGTCCGCCGACAGGTAGCGGTTACGACTGGAAAGGGCGAGTCCGTCCGGTTCCCGAACCGTCGGCACACCGACGATCTCCACCGGTACGTTCAGGTCGAGCACCATCCGGCGGACCAGCGTGAGCTGCTGGTAGTCCTTCTCGCCGAAGAACGCGAAGTCCGGGCGGACCACCTGGAGCAGCTTGAGCACCACGGTGAGTACCCCGTGGAAGAAGCCGGGACGGCTGGCGCCCTCCAGTTCCCCGCCGAGCGGGCCGGGGTCGACCCGGACCAGCGGCGCGCCGACCGGGTACATCTCCTCGCGGGACGGCGCGAACACCAGGTCCACCCCGGCGGCCGCGCAGATCGCCAGGTCGGCATCGAAGGTACGCGGATACTTGTCGAAGTCCTCGGTCGGCCCGAACTGCAACGGGTTGACGAAGATCGTCACCACCACGTGGTCGGCCCGCTCGCGCGCGGCGTGCAGCAGCGCCTCGTGCCCGGCGTGCAGCGCGCCGAGGGTCATCACCACCGCGACCGTGCCCGGCAACGCGTCGCGCGCCGCCGCCAACTCGGCCCGGCTGCGTACCACCTCGGTCATGCCCGCTCCTCGCTTCCCTGCCCGCCGACGCTTCCCCGGCTCCCGACGCTTCCCTGGCTCCCGACGCTTCCCTGCCCGCCGACGCTTGCCTGGCTCCCGACGGTTCCGTGCTCGGTGAGGTGGCCCCGGCGGGTCGCCATCACACCGCCTGCCGCTGCCGGTCGGCCAGCACGCCGAGCAGCGACACCGCGTCGACCGGGCGGAGCCGGCCGGCGGCGATCGCCCGGTCCGCGGTGCGCCGGGCCAGTGCCAGGTAACCGGCGACCGACTCCGGTGCGGTCGCGGCCAACCGGTCCAGGTGTTTGGCCACGGTGCCGGCGTCGCCACGGACGACCGGACCGGTCAGCGCCGCGTCACCGAGCCGCAGCGCGTTGTCCAGGGAGGCGTGCAGCAGCGGCCCGAGCACCTTCTCCGGCTGCGCCACACCCGCGTCCCGTAACCGGTCCATCGCCTCGTTGACGAGGGTGACCAGGTGGTTCGCCCCGTGCGCGAGGGCCGCGTGGTAGAGCGGGCGATCATCCTCGGCCACCCACTCGGGCACCCCGCCCAGGTCGGCGACGAGCCGGGCGGCGAGCGGACGGAGGTCCCTGGGCACGGTCACGCCGTACGAGATGCCGGGCAGTCGGGCCAGGTCGTCGGCGGTACCGGTGAAGGTCATCGCCGGGTGCACCGCGAGCGTACGGGCGCCGACGGCGGCAGCGGGTGCGAGCACCCCGAGCCCGTGCGCGCCGGAGGTGTGCAGGACAAGCTGGCCCGGGCGCAGCGCGCGGGTCTCCGCCAGACCGGACACGACGGCGGCGAGCGCGTCGTCCGGCACCGCGATGATCAGCAGGTCGACTCCGGCCCGGGCGACCTCGGCGGCGGGCAGGTTCACGGCGCCGGGCAGCAGTTGGGCGATCCGCGCCTTGGCCGCCTCGGAGACACCGGAGGCGGCGCGCACCCTGTGCCCGGCCCGAGCCAGAGCGGCGCCGAGTACGGCACCCACCCGGCCGGTGCCGATCACACCGACGGTCAACGTCCTGGCCCCGAGCCGCCCGCCTTCGGGTACGGCGACAGCGGGGCGGTGAGCCGGCGCGGTCACCCCGACAGGGGTGGCCGGACGCGGGCGCGGCGATGCGCTCATGTCTTCGATCCAGTCCTCGATAAGTGGTACCGGTCGATCGCAATTATGCGCCGTTGTTACGGATCTGCGACAAGCATGTGTGAAAACCTTCACCGCCCCGAGCAGCGGAAAAACGCCCGGCGGAAACCGGACGTTCTCCCGCTCCCAGAGGGCGCCTTCGTCAACCCCGCCGACCGTGGCCCCGGTCACTCGTCCGGCGCCGAGAAGCCATGTGTCAGCGGCGCAGGAAGCCCGCGTCGAGGAACTTGAAGTTGGTGTTCGCCCGTACCTCACCGTCGCCGTCCACGACCTCGGGCGTGTTCTGCCCGTCGTGCACGACCAGCAGGCCGCCGGGGAAGCCGGGAAGGGGCGTAGAGACCACGGACGCGCCGTCGCACTCCTGTACGCCGTCGATCACGGACACGCCCGCGCGCAGGGTGTCGGCCACCACGAACCGCCCGACCGGCCGGTTGGTCCGCCGGTCGTAGGTGAAGAACGTGTCGTCGCCCTGGCTCGACACGACCAGCGTGCCGTCGAGCCGACCGGTCCGGTGGATGGTCAGGCCCTCCACGTCCGCCGCGATCCGCCCGCCGAATCCGGGGTCGGCGGCGTAGTCGACCACGCAGTCGTCCTCCTCGGCATCGAACACCGCCGGTACGCCGTACTCACGGGTGCGCTCGACCGACGCCGGTTGGCCCCGGAACCGTCCACCGGTCACCGGGATCCGCCACAGCCCGACCGTCTCCTGCGCCAGGTACGCGACCCCGGTCGCCGGGTCGACCACCATCCCCTCGACCTGCGGCCCGTCGCCCGGATCGGCACACGGCGCCCACCGCTCGCCGTCGGGCAGGGTGAACTCCGACGGCAGGGTCAGCCGGTCCACCGGGCGGTAGCTGACCCGGTCACCCCGGGCGACCAGCCGGAAGATGCCGACCTCCGGCGTACTGCGCCGGCTCACCACCACGTACACGGTGCCGTCGCGGTCGGTCCAGGTCGCCAGGCCGTACGCCGTGCGTTGCTGGTTGACCTCCGCCTGGTCCCGGCTGAAGGCGTACGGGACGTCGGGTGCGGTGACGTCGGTCAGCCGGCGCCCCGACGGGTCGATCCGGTAGAACCGGAGCTGGTCCCGACCCCGGTCGCTGACCACCGCCAGGTCGGACCGCCGCCCGGCGAGCTTGAAGCCGTCGACCAGGTCCACGTTGTTGAACCGGCCGGGCTCGTCGTCCGGTCCCGGCGCGGGTGGGGTGGCGATCGCCTGCCGCTGCCGACCGTGCAGGTCGTACACCCGCAGGCCACCGTTCTTCGCGGTGGCGATCACGAGGCTGCCGGCCCGGTCGGCCGGGTTGACCCAGATCGCGGGGTCGTCGGCGTCAGCGTCTCCACCGGCCTCGTCGTCGTACAGCGCCGGGGTCTCGACCACGGCTCGGACCACTCGGGTCTGTCCCCCGGCGGTCCCGTTCGCGCCCACCGGAGCGGCGGCGGCCAGGAGCAGCGGTACGGTCAGCGCGGCAGGGATCAGAAGTCGTCGCATGTTCGCCGACCGTAGGGTCTGCACCGTGACATGCCCTGAACAACGGATGAACGGATGTCGATGACCTGGCGGGCGGCGATGACCACCGCCCTGTACGGCGCCGACGGGTTCTTCGTCACCGGGGCCGGCCCGGCGGCGCACTTCCGTACCAGCGCGAATGCCGCACCGGTGCTCGGCGCGGCGGTGCTGCGCCTGCTCGACCGGGTCGACACCGCCCTCGGTCGTCCTGCCCGGCTGGACGTCGTCGACGTCGGCGCCGGTCGGGGTGAACTGCTTCGCACCATGGCCGCGCTCGCCCCGGCCGACCTGGGCCGCCGGCTGCGCCTGACCGGGGTCGAACTCGCGCCCCGCCCCGAGCCGCTGCCTCCCTCGATCGAGTGGCGCGACACCGTGCCGGGCGGCATCGTCGGGCTGCTTATCGGCACCGAGTGGCTGGACAACGTACCGCTCGACCTGGCCGAGGCCGGGCCGGCAGGCTGGCACCAGGTGCTGGTGGACCCGTCCTCGGGCGTCGAGTCCGCCGGTCCGCCGATCGCCGCCGCCGACCTCGCCTGGTTGGACCAGTGGTGGCCGGGCGGGACCGGCTCGCCGGGGGCGGAAGATGCCCCACTGCCGGGTGCGCGGGTGGAGATCGGCCGGAGCCGGGACGCCGCCTGGGCCGCCGCGGTCGGCGCGGTCGACCGCGGACTGGCCCTGGCCGTCGACTACGGCCATCTCCGCGCCGGTCGACCGATCGGCGGTACGTTGACCGGCTTCCGATCCGGCCGGCAGGTGCCACCGGTCCCGGACGGCTCCTGCGACCTGACCGCACACGTTGCCGTCGACTCGGTGGCGGTGGCCGGCGAGGAGGCCGCCGGTGTGCCGTACACGTTGGTCACCCAGGGCGAGGCGCTGCGGGCGCTCGGGGCCGACGGCCGCCGACCGCCGCTCACCCTGGCCGGCACCGACCCGAGCGGGTACGTCCGGGCGCTCGCCGCCGCCTCGACGGTGGCCGAACTGACCGACCCGGCCGGGCTGGGCGGGCACTGGTGGCTACTCCAACCGGTGGGCATCGAACCCGCCGGCCTGCTGCCGGATCGGGCGACCGCCGGAAGGAGCTGACCGGTCGGCGACGGTGACGACCCTCAGCGGCGGGTCATCAGCGCGTTGACCGTGCCCCAGTCCAGCGCACCCGCGAGTGCGTCGTACGTCCCGGTGCCGAACGCCTCCTCGGCGACCCGCCGGGCCATCCCGTACGCCGCCTCGGCTGGTCCGGAGCCGAGGCTCAGCCGGCCGACCCCGAGCTTCGCCAGCTCCGGCAACGACGGGGCGCCGGGACCGGCGAGGATGTTCACCGGGGCCGGGATGTCCCGTACCAGGTCGGCGACCAGTTCCGGGTCCACCACGCCGGGCACGAAGATCCCGTCCGCGCCGGCCGCCAGGTAGGCGTTCGCCCGCTCCACCGCCTCCGCCGGCCCACCCAGCCCGCGCAGGAAGGTGTCGACGCGGGCGTTGACGAACAGCGGGATGCCGGCATCGTCCGCGGCGGATCGGGCGGCGCGCAGCCGGGCGCACTGTTCGTCGACGGGCCGCAGCGCCGGGGCTCCCCCGTGCAGTGTGTCCTCGATGTTGACGCCGACCGCCCCGGCGGTCAGCACCGCCCGTACGGTCTCGCCCACCTGGCCCGGGGTGGCACCGAAGCCGGACTCGATGTCCGCGGTCACCGGTAGGGAAACCGCGCCGACGATCCGGGCTACCAGGTCGACGGCCAGGTCACGGGCGAGCATGTCACCGTCCGGGGCGCCGAGGCTCCAGGCGACCCCGGCGCTGGTGGTCGCGATCGCGCGGGCGCCGGCCGCCTCCACGATCCTGGCGCTGGCCACGTCCCACGCGTTGACCAGGACAACCGGGTCACCGGCGTTGTGCAGGCCGCGGAACAGCTCCGCTCGGTGCTGTTGGCCGGTCATGAGGTTCTGTTGCTCAGTCATGACCGGTAGTCTCCGGCCGGCGGCGGCCCCCGTCGCACTGTTTAAGCCTGAGCTGAAACCCCCCGTCAAGCCGCGACTCGGACCCCGCCTTGCGCGGTGGATGCCATCGTTTGTCCAGTTCACCCCGATCACCCGCGTGCCGTAGCGGATAAAGCGGGAGAAGCACCGCATCCTATTGGGATGCATCAGACGGATCTGGACACGGCCGAGCCGCCCGCTGCCGATACTGTCGGCCCACTCGTCGGTCGGGCGACGCCCACCTTCGCCACCGCCATCGCCGGGTACGCCCTGCTGGCCGCGGTCGCCCGGCCCCTGACCCTGCCCGCCGCGTGTGCCGTACTGGCGCCCGGACTGGTCCTGCTCTGGTGGGGGGCGAGACGGGTGCCGCACCGTACGCTGTTCGCCGGTCGGGCAACCGCGGTGACCTGGGTCGGGCTCGGCGCCGCCTTCTGCGTCTGGGAGCTGGTTGCCCTGTTCACCGGCAACGACGCGGCACATCCGACGTTCAGCATCCTGGCCGACCCGTTCCTGGACACCTATCCCGGCCGGCTCGCCGGCTATGTGCTGTGGCTGAGCACCGGCGCGTGGCTGGTGACCCGTTGACCGCACGCGCCGTACTCGTCGTCGGATTCGCTCTGATCATCGGCGCCATGGTCCTGGTCGACCTCGCCGGTCGCCGCCCGAACAGTACGGTCGCCCCGCTGGGCAGCGCGCTCATCGCGGCCATGCGCAGCGGCACCGGGCGGGTGATCGTACTCGGAGCGTGGCTCTGGATGGGTTGGCACTTCCTGGCCAGGTGAAGCCGGCTCCTGCTGTTTGCCGCCCTCCCCGGCGGGAAGCCAGCGGACACGTCAAAAGCAGATTTTGTCATCCGAACTCCACGGGCCGGACGAAACGGCCGATCGCCCCAGCGGAGGAAAGATGCCCGTTTTCATCAAGAAAGTGTTTGCCTGGGGAGGCCTGGCCTTCCTGATCTTCTTCATCGCGTTCCGACCGGACAGCGCCGCACACACCTTCAAGACCCTCGGAGCGGGTTGCATGATGCTCGCCCAGGGTTTCGGCGACTTCATCACCAGCCTGATGACCTGACCTGCAGCCGAGGCCGGGCCGTCCCGGCAGGGCACGCCGTCGAGCGTGCAGCCCGCCGGCCAGGTCAGGCCCAGCGTCGGCGCGCAGCCGCCGGCCCGGTTCATCAGGCCAGCGCCAGCGTGACCAGGCTGCCCAGGATGAGGAACGGGCCGAACGGCAGATGGCCGGACCAGCGGACCCGGCCGGCGAGCAGCAGGGCGACGCTGGTCAGGGCGGCTGCGACGAACGACACCATCAGCCCGAAGAACACCAACTCCCAGCCGAACCAGCCGAGCACCGCGGCACTGCTCAGCGCCAGTTTGGCGTCGCCGAGGCCGAATCCGCGCCGCCCCAGCAGCACCGTCGAGGCGGCGAAGACGAAGGCGACCGCGAGACCGGCGAGCAGGGACCGCAACCAGGCCGTACCGCCGCCGGCTGTCTCCGTACCGCCGAGCAGTGCCGCGAGGCCGAGCAGACCCCAGGTGCCGAACGCGGCGGGGTAGGTGAGTCGGTCCGGCAACCGGTGTACGGCCAGATCGACGAAGAACAACGGCAGTACGCAGAGCGCCCACCAGGCGAAGGCGACCGTCTCCGACACCGGTCGGGCGGCCACGACCAGCACCCCGACCGACACGAGCAGGGCCAGTTCCACAGTGGCGGGCGGGGCGCCGATCCGGTGTCGGCAGGTGCCGCAGCGGGCGAGCGGTGAGAGTGCCCGCAGTGGCCCGGCAAGCCCGATCGACGTACCGCACTCGTCGCACGCGGTCCGCCGCTGCGTGCCGCCCGGCACCGAGTCGGCCGCGACGATCCAACGGATCAGCGGGGCGACGGTGGCGGCGGCCAGCAGCCGCGGCAGCCGACCGTGGCCGGTCCGCGCGGGGCCGGCGGGCGCCGGCAGGTGCTCGGTCAGCGACATGAGGGCCTCCGTCGTGGGGCGGGACGACCCGGTCGGGCCGGATCTTCGACAACACGGTGCGTAACTTCATGATCAGCCAAGAGCGATCTTCGATCGGCGCTCGCCGCTGGGTCACCGCCCGACCCGCACCCCTCCCGATGATCACGCGCGGCAGCCGACCACGCGCCGGTACCGGTACCGGACCGGGGTACGGAAACGGCCAGACCACCGCCATCCGCTGCATTTCGCAGTGCATCCGAACGTGCATCAGCACGCGCAGGGTGATCTACCAACGCGGCCCGGAGCCCGCGAGCGAGTCGATAGGTATCGACCATCATCAAAGGACCTCAATGGATATCAGGGCGGAAGATGGTGACCGTACGTGTTCTCTGCAATTGCCTCTGTTGCATCGTCGGCGGTCAGCCTATGCTCGCCCCTTGGGTGAAGCGCAACCGTAGGGTAAAACAGATCAACCAGCTCATCCGGCAAAGAATTGGCACATCGGTAAGATCCCGTTCAGATTGACACAAGTAAATGTCCGTACGGAGGCGCCGGGCTCGACACGAGCCGTCCGGGGCGGCCGTAACGTGCCCGCACCCAGCGGACACACACCCCTCACCAGCACAGACCGGTGAGACCAGCAAGCCGGTGTTGAGAAAGGCGAGCGGCGGAAAGGATGGACACACCGTTGCGCGCACAGCGATTGGGCAGGTTCTCCGCCGTCCTCATCGTGATCCTGTCGGTGGCCATGGGCACCGGCTGCGCGAAGGACCAGGGGCCGGCTGCACCGGCGTCTCTCGACGGCGCTCCCGCCGCGACACCCGATGCCGCGCCGGAGGCCGAAGCCGCCTCGAAGGCCGCACTTGCCGCCTATACCGGCTATCTGGACGCCTCCCGGGAAGCGGAGAAATCGGCTAACCCACTCCATCCGGCGCTCAAGAAGTATCTGGCCGACCCCCTGCTGACCCAGGTCCGGCTTGCCATTCGTGATGCGAAGGAGCACGGCGCGATGCGTACCGGCACGCTCATCTCCGATCCGCGAGTGACCGACGTACGGCTGGACACCGTCCCGGCCACGGCCTCGATCCAGGACTGCCTGGACGGCACCGGCTACCGGCTGGTCTACACCAAGGACAAGTCCGTCGTACCCGGCTCCACCAGCGGCCGGTACCTGGCCACCGCGACCGCGACGCTCTACTCCGACGGCCGCTGGCTGATCAGCGCCGGCACCGCCCACCAGGACCAGCCGTGCTGAGCCGGCGGCTGCTCACGGTCGGCGCGCTGGCGACCCTGCTGCTCGCCCTCGGACTCACCGGCTCCGCATCCGCCCGCGACCCCGGCGCCGAATGCCCGCCCTCGCACACCGACTGCCACGTCTGGGACGACATCCCCGGTAACCCCGGCGGGCCCGGTGGCGGCGGCCCGGGCGGTGGTGGCGGCGACGACGGCCCGGCCCGCAAGTGCGTACGCGACGGCGTCGCGGTCCCCTGCTACGACGACATACTCGGCTGGTTCAACCCGCAGGACGGCTGCTACTACAAAGTCGCCGAACCGCAGCCAGACGACGTGCCGGAAGGCAAGACCCTGTATCAGGCGAGCTGCGGCGGAGATGGCCTGATCCCGCGCCTGTTGGACGGACCACCCCCCGGCTTCGGCGCTCCCCCGGACCCGGCGGAGCTGGCCGCCGAACTGCTGGCCAGCCTCACCCTGAAGAACCCGCGCGTCGGAATCGCCCCGCATCCGAGCAAGGGAGCCGGCCTGGTCGGACTCCCGGTGTGGCTCTGGACCGATCCCGGGCCGGAGACCTGGGGGCCGCAGGTGAAGAGCAAGTCCGACCGCGGCGTCACCGTCGAAATCGAGGCCAGTGTCGAAAAGATGGTCTGGGACATGGGCAACGGCGACAAGGTGACCTGCCCGACCCACGGTCGGGCGTACGTCCCGGCGACCGACAAGGACACCAAACCGCCGTGCGGCTATGCCAACGGCTACAGCAAGCCGAGTGGCGACAGCAAGTACAAGGTCAGCGGGACCACGTACTGGGTGGTGCCGTGGCGTGTCATCGGCGGCGGCGCGAGCGGGACCATGCGTACCCAGCGGAACAGCGCCGAGGTGGCGATCGAGATCGACGAGCTTCAGGTGGTGACGAGGTGACCGTGGCACCCACCCGCAACGTGTCCGGGCCGGTCGACGCGCCCGTGGCACCGCCCAAGGTGGTCCGGCAGCGGCGGATCCGACCGGGCCTGCTCGGCCTGGCGGTCCTGCTGGTGGCACTCGGTGGGCTGGGGTCCGCCTTCGCGGTCACCTCGGTACGGGCCACCGGCAGCTACCTCGCGGTGGCCCGCCCTGTCCCCGTCGGCGCCATCCTGACCGCCGACGACGTGGTCCGGGTCGAGGTGGCCGGCGGGCAGGGTCTTGCACCGGTGGCCGCGGGCCGGCTCAACGAGGTGATCGGAAAGCGGGCGGCGGCCTCGTTGACCCCGGGCACCCTGCTGACGGCGGCGCAACTGACCGACAAGCCACTGCTCGGCCCCGGACAGCAACAGGTCGCGATCGACCTGGACGTCGAGGCCGTGCCGGCGAAGAAACTCCGCCCCGGCGACAAGCTCCTGCTGATCGGCCTACCCGACAAGAACAGCACCGGTGGCGCCGACGCCGCGAGCACCCGGTTCGAGACCACCGTCATCGACACCTCGCTCCCGAACAGCGGCACGGTCGTGATCTACCTGGCGCTCGCCGTCCGGGACGTGCCGTCGGTGGTGGCCCTGAATGCCAGTGACCGCATCGCGGTCGTCCTGACCGCGACGGCCTGAGCATGGCCGTCGTCGCCTTCGTCTCCGCCAAGGGCTCGCCCGGCGTCACCACCGCCGCCCTCGCCTGCACGCTCTCCTGGCACCACCGGGTGATCCTCGCCGAGTGCGACCCGTCCGGCGGCTCGGTGCTCGCCGGCTACCTCGGCGGGGCGCTCAGCGGCCCGCGGGGAATCGGTGAACTGGCCGTGGGCGAACTGCGCGACGGCAGCCTCGACAGCGCGTTCTGGTCCCAGTTGGTCGACCTCGACGCGCCGAAGCGGGAGCGGCTGCTGCTGCCCGGCGTGGTCGACCCTGCTCAGGCCGGTAGCGTCACCCCGCTCTGGCAGCGCTTCGCCGACTTCTTCAACGAACTCGACCGAGGTCAGCCGGCGTACGACGTGCTGGTCGACTGTGGCCGGTTGCAGGTGGTCGCGCCACCGTGGCCGGTGCTGCGGGCGGCCGCCATCGTGCTGGTCGTCTCCGGCGCCCGCCTTTCCGACATCTCCAGCACCCGCTCGACGGTCAAGGCAATCGAGCGGGACTTCGCCGAGCACCGGGTGCCGCCCGGCTCGCTTCGAGTGCTGCTGGTCGGCAACGGGCACAGCCGGGGCGAGGTGAGCAAGGCACTGGGCCTGCCGGTGATCGCGCACCTGCCGCACGACCCGCGTACCGCCGAGGTGCTCAGCCACGGCGGCACCGTACGGGCGAAGCGGCCGCTGATGCGCGCGGCCGGCGCCCTGGAGGTGCCGATCCGTACCCTGCTGGACCGCCGCCGGGCCCGACTCTCCTGGCCGGCCCCCGTCCAGGAGGTGCCGAATGCGGTTTGAGCCGGTCTCGCACGACCCACGCGGCAGGGAGAACGGTGTCACCTCGACGGTGCCGCCGATTCCGGCGAACGGCCGGCACCAGCGCCCGGCCACTCCCCTGGTCAACGGCAGCGCCCCGCCGGTCGGCGCCAACCCTCCCTACCCGGTCCAGGGTGCCCGTGTGCCGGGCACCGCCGCAGGCGGGACGGTGGCCCAGCCGCCGACCCAACGGCCACGGATCGACTTCGCGGTGGTCCGCGAACTCCGGCGCGAACTCAGCGAACGGCTGACCCTCTGGCAGCGCGGCCGTGAGTTCAGCGTCGACGAGGAGGACACCGAGCGGGCCCGGCTCGCGGTCGCGGTGGTCGGCGAGTACGCCGACGCTGCCCGCCGGGCCGGTACGCCGATGCACGCCAGCGAGGAGCGGAGCCTGCTCGACCAGGTCAGCGCCGAACTGGTCGGGTTGGGACGACTGCAGACCCTGCTGGTCGACAGCACCATCGAAGAGGTGCACATCCTCGGTTGCGACCTGGTGCGGATCACCCGGCACGGGGGCGGCGTCGACTGGGCCGACCCGATCGCGGACAGCGACGAGGAATTGGTGGAGATCCTCCAGGCCGCCGCCCGCCGGGCCGGCTCCACCGAGCGGTCACTGTCCACCTCGAAGCCGACACTCGACCTCCAGTTGCCCGACGGCAGCCGGCTGGCCGCTGTCTACCTGGTCAGCCACCGGCCGTACGCGGTGATCCGGAAGCACAACACGCTCGACGTGAGCCTCGACGAGATCGCCGGTGGCCGAGGCGACCTGGACGAGATGATCGACCTGCTGATCCGCGACTTCCTCCGGGCGTCGATGGCAGCCGGCCTGAACATCATGGTCGCCGGCCTGGCCGGTGCCGGTAAGACCACCGTGATCCGAGCCCTGATGGACGAGATCCCGGCGGACGAGCCGTACGTGGTGCTGGAGGAGAGCCGGGAACTGCTGCCCACCCGACGGGGGATCAAACACCGGGCGGTGATGAGCTTCGAGTCCCGCGAGGGACACGGCGAACGCGGAATCGACGGTCGACCGGCCGGCGAGGTGACCATCGCCGACCTGATCCCGCTGTCGCTGCGGATGGGCGTACTGCGGATCATCGTCGGTGAGGTCCGTTCCCGGGAGATCGTCCCGATGCTCCAGGCGATGACCACCAGCCGGGGTTCGATGTGCACCATCCACGCCCGTACGCCGGCCGGGGTCGGCGAGCGCATCATCGAACTGGCGCTCGCCCACGGCCGGGAGATGACCGTCGACCAGGCCCGCCGGATGGCCGGCAACGCGCTCGACCTGATCGTCTACGTCACGGTCGAGGACGAGACCGCGATCGGCGGTCGCAAGCACCGTTTCGTCTCGCACATCGAAGAGGTCATCGGCGCCGGTGAAACCGGTCGGATCACCACCACCACGATCTTCGGCCCCGGGCCGGACGGCCGCGCGGTCCCGAAGCACCTGCCAGAGCGGATCCGCGACCAGCTCCTCCGGATCGGGTACGACGCCCGCCTGCTGAGCCGCTACATCGAGGCCGGTACGGGCGCCTGGCGGCGTCCGCGACGGACCCGGCTGGGACGGCGCGGATGAGCGGGACCGTGCAGACGATCGGGGCGGCCCGGTGATACCCCTCGGCAACGTCGAACTGATCGCGGTGCTCGCCGGAGCGGCCTGCATGGGTGGGCTGGTCCTGCTGGTCGTCGCACTGGTCGGCACCACCAAGCCGGCCCGACCGCCCGGTGGTTCCGACCAGTGGCTGCGTCGCCTCTGGCAGGGTTCCGGCACCAGCCCCGCGGAACACCGCCGGCACCAGGCGCTGCTGGGCGTCGCTGGCCTGGTGGGCGTACTGGCGTTCCTGCTCACCGGGCTGCCGGTGATCGGTCTGCTGTTCGCGATCGCGGTGCTAGGCGTGCCATGGCTGTTCAACGCCGGCCGGGCCGAGCAACGGGTGATCGCCCGGATCGAGGCGGTCGGCGAGTGGACCCGCCGACTCAAGGACATGTCCAGCACCGGGCAGGGGCTGCAACAGGCCATCACCGCCACCGTCGCCACCGCGCCGCCGGAGATCGAGGAGGAGGTACGGCTGCTCGCCGCCCGACTCCAGGCCGGCTGGCTGGGCCGCCCCGCGCTGCTCGCGTTCGCCGACGAGATCGGCGACCCGGTCGGCGACCAGGTGGTGGCCGCGCTGATCCTGCACCTCTCCGACCGCGGCGAACGGCTGGGCGACGTACTCGGCTCGATCGCGACCGCGGCGGCGGCCGAGGTCGCCACCCGACGGGAGGTGGAGGCGAAACGCTCTCAACCCCGGTTCGCGGTCCGGTTCCTGAGCGGGATGACCCTGGCGGTGCTCGCGTACGGGCTGGTGAACCCGGCCTACATGCGCCCGTACGGCTCTCCGCTCGGACAGATCGTGATGATCGTCCTCGGCGCCTCGTTCATCGGGCTGTTGGCCTGGGTCCGGTCGATGAGTCAGCCGCCCCGCCCGGCGCGCTTCCTCGCCGCCCCGAAGCCGGAAGAGGTGCTCGCATGATCCTCAACTGGCAGCTCACGATCGCCGTGACCGGTGGCTCGGCCGTCGGCCTCGGCCTCTTCCTGATCGTCCGGGAGTCGCTGCCGGCCACCCCGGCGCTGGGGCCGGCGCTACGCCGGCTGCACCAACCGGCCGGCCCGGCCATCGGGCAGTCCAGCCGGAGCGACTCGGAGTGGCTCACCGGCGTCGCCCGATGGCTGAGGCCACCAACCCGCGACCTCGCCCTGCTGGGCCGGACGCCGGAGCAGTACGCCCTGTCGATCGTGCTCTCCGTACTGATCGGACTGGTGACCCCGGCGGCGGTTGCGGTGCTGCTCACCACGGTGGGCATCACCCCGCCGGTGGTGGTGCCGGTACTGGCGGCGGTGGGGCTGGCGGCACTGGCGGCGTTCATCGCACACCGCGATGTGCTCGCCAAGGCGAAAAATGCCCGGCGGGAGTTCAGCCGGGCGGTCTGCACCTATCTGGACCTCGTCGCACTGCAACTATCCGCGGCGCACGGGCCGGTGCAGGCGCTGGAACAGGCCGCCGCGGTCTGCGACGGCTGGGTTTTCGAACGGATCAGGGAAGCGCTGCGGTTGGCCCAGTTGCAGATGCATTCGCCGTGGGACGAAATCCGGGACCTCGCCGACGAAATCGGGGTGCCGGAACTCGGCGATGTCGGGGCCATCATGCAGTCCTCCGGATCCGACGGGGCGCAGGTACACGAAACACTCCGCCAGCGGGCCGACTCGCTGCGGGATCAGATCCGCACCGACGAACTGGCCCGGGCCGAGACGGTGACCAGCCGGCTCGACGTACCCGGTGCACTGCTCGTTTTTGTCCTCATCGGTTTCATCCTCTATCCCTTCGTCGCCCGCCTCTGAATCCGAACTTGCCAAGGAAGGAAAGAGCCATGTTCGTCTACGCCCACGTGTACGCCAGAAACCGGC
Source organism: Micromonospora sp. NPDC049523 (assembly GCF_040676775.1). Lineage (NCBI taxonomy): Bacteria > Bacillati > Actinomycetota > Actinomycetes > Micromonosporales > Micromonosporaceae > Micromonospora > Micromonospora sp. NPDC049523. The sequence goes on from NZ_JBFAPP010000009.1 coordinate 239,989, forward strand.
TCGCGGAGCTTCGCGAGCAGGTCGACCGGGGTGACGGGCCGGTGCCCACCGCCGTCATCATCGTCGGCCTGGCCGTCATCGCGTTCGCCCTCATCGGAATAGCCACCACTTTCGTGGATGACTGGACCGGGAAGCTTCCCGGCCCGGACGACCCGTTCCCGGAGGACTAGTAACCCCATGCGTCGACGTCAGCCCGCACTGCCGCCCCCCACCGCCGAAGCGGTGGGGGGCGGCAGTGCGGGCTGCCCGCCCAGGGCTGGTATGCGCGGCGGCTCCGAACGGGGGGCCACCCCGGTCGAGCTGGCAATCCTGCTGCCGGTGATCTTCATGCTGTTGATGATGTCGATCCAGGCCGGCGTGTACTTCCTCGCTCGGGCGGTGGCACTCAACGCCGCGCAGATCGGTGTCAATTCGACCCGTACGCTCTCCGGCGACTCGGAGACGGTCGCCGAGGCGAAGGTATGGGCCTACATCAACGGCGCCCCGGACTGGCTCGTCGCGACCAGCGTCGACGTCGAACGGAACGAGGCGACGGGTGTCGCGACCGCGACCGTCCAGGGATCGGTGTTACAGGTGATGCCCGGGGTCAAGTTCACGGTCCGGCAGAACGCGCGGGGCCCGATCGAACAATTCACCGCGGGAGACTGAGCATGGCCGGACGGATCAGGGGCCGCTGGCCGGAACGCGGGTCGGTCTCGGTGGAGGTCGCGATTCTCGCCCCGGTCTTCGTTCTTCTCTTCGGCATGGCGGTGGTGGCCGGTCGACAAGCGATCGCCGAGAACGCGGTCTCGGCGGCGGCCCACGACGCGGCCCGCGCCAGCAGCATCTCGCGGACGGCGGATCAGGCGCAGGCGGCCGGCGCCACCGCGGTGACGGAGCGGCTGGCCGAGCAGGGACTGAACTGTGACCCGGCCGCCTCTGTCACGCTCTCGGGCAGGTCGGCCCTCAGCGATGGCACGAAATGGTCCCTGCAGGAGGCGTTCGCGCAGCCGCTCGGTGATCCCGTCTTCATCGTCGCCGAGGTCACCTGCGTGGTGTCGTACGAAGACCTGGCCGGGTTGGGGCTGCCGGCGCCGGAACCAGTCAAGGCATATTTCGTATCGCCGATCGACCGTTACCGGAGCCGAGGATGAGCGGGCGGTGGGACCGGGACGCCGGTCGGGTCAGCGCCTTCCTCGCGATCGCCATCCTGGCGATCTTCATGATCGTTGCCCTGTCGTACGACGGCACCCGGCGGCTCATGGCGCTGCAGCGCGCGCACAACCTGGCCGCCGAGGCGGCCCGCACCGGTGGCCAGGCGATCGACCTGGGCGCGGCGATCGACGGTGGACCCAAACGGCTCGACGAGGAAGCCGCCATCGCCGCCGTCAACGCGTACCGGGCCGCGGCCGGGGTCGACGGTCCGCCGCCGGTGATCGAGGGCGAGCCACCGGACCAGACGATCACCGTGACGGTCGAGTTCGACTACCAGCCGATCCTGCTCCGCGCGTTTGGCCAGGGTGCGGTGCCGATCACGGGCACCGCCACCGCCCGGCCGCTCACCGACGAACCGTAGATAGGGAGGCGACGTCATGCCCGCAGCGCGCGTATCGGCGGCCCGGCGTACCGGGCAGTTCCTCACCGGTTTCTGCTCGCTCCTCATCCTGGTCGGACTGATAGCCGGGGCGCCGATCGCGCTGTTGGCCTTCGCCGGCAACCCGCTACCAGATCACGTGCCGACGTTGGCAGAGGTTGGCAGCACGCTGACCAGCCGCGATGACGGGCAACTGTTCCTGCGGGCGTTGGCGATCGTCGGCTGGGTCGGCTGGGCGACGTTCGCGCTCTCCGTACTCGTGGAGTTGCCGGCCCGGATCCTGCGCCGGCCGGCGGTCCGGCTGCCCGGTATGCGCCGGCAGCAGCGGGCGGCGGCGGCCCTGGTCGGGGCGGTGGCGCTGATCCTGGTGGCCAGCCCGGCCGCGACCGCGGCGACCTCGGTGGCGGCCGGCACGGTCGCGACCGCGCCCCACTCACCGTCCGCCCGACCGGCCCTGGCGATCGCCGGCCCCGCAACCGCGACCACCACCGAGTACGCCCCGACCGCCTGGGCGTCGGCACCGTACGGTCGGACAGCGGCTGCGCCAGTGGCCGCCCCGGCTACCACGACCGCGGCGGCGCCCCGCGCCCTGGCCGCGCCGAACACCCCCGCCGACGAGCCTGCTCCGGTCTACCGGGTGGAAGACGGTGACTACCTCGGCACCATCGCGGATCGTTATCTCGGCGACTTCGAGCGCTACCAGGACCTGGCCCGGCTCAACGAGATCCGCAACCCGGACCGGATCAAGCCCGGTCAACTGCTGCACCTGCCGGCGGACGCCGCCGACCAGGGCATACGCAAGCACGCTACCGGTATGGTGGCGATCCCCCCGCCGCCCGGTGGACACACCGAGGCGCCCACGAACGGCTGGCCGACCCCGGAGAAGCCGCCCGCTCCTCCCGCCCAGCCCGCGCCGCAGCAGCCCCGCGAACCGAGTGAGGTCAGCACGTACGCGGTCGGGGCGTCCCGGGCAAGCGAGGTGAACAACCTGAACCGTCCGCTCGCGGTCAGTGCGGTGATCGCGGTGGCCAGCATCGTCGGCGCCCAGATCGGCGCGGTACTCGGGCTACGACGGCGGCCCGCGACCGGCACCCTGAACGACGCCGCCGACGGCGGCCGGCACCGACGCGGCTGAGCACCGCAACGGCCAGCCCGCACGAACGCAGCCCAATCAGCGCCGCCCAATCACCGCAGCCAATCGGCGCAGCCCAATCATCGCAATCGAATCAGCAATCGAATCAGCATCGGGAGGACAGCACCGGTCAGGGCATCCGGATTTCCAGCACGCCGCTCATGATCCGGGTCGGCAGGGTCTGCTGGTCGGTGGCGGCCGGCCCGTGGACCACCTCGCCGTTGTCCAGCCGGAACGTGCTGCCGTGCCAGGGGCAGACCACGCAGACGTGTCCGTCGACCTTGGTCACGTCACCGGCGCCGAGGGGCCCGCCCTGGTGGGCGCAGTGTTCGAGCATCGCGGTGACGTTGTCCCCGTCGCGGTAGACCAGCACCGGAATATCGTTGATCTTCCGGGTCACCAGGCTTGCCTCGGGCAGGGCGGCCAGGTCGGCGACCGGGTGCCAGCCCTCGTCCATCCGGTGTAGTTCGGACACGGCCTGGTTGACCCCGGCGCCCATCTTGTACGCGAGGTGCCCGCCGAGGAACGCACCGCCACTCGCGGCCGAAAGCCCGGCCCAGCCGAGGATCCGACCGATGCCGTGCAGGCCGCTGAGCCGGGCGCCGAGCGAGCTTCCGTAGAGCGCCAGTCCGACCACGTTGGCCGCGGCGTGGACCAGGCCGACCCGGCGTTGCGACTGGGAGAGCGAAGCCCAGTCGTTCCAGCCGGCGAGAGCCGCCGGCAGGGCGCCGAACGTGCCGATCGCGACCAGCGCCGTCGAGGCCTTCCGCTGGTTGGGCAGCAGGTCGAGGATCGCGCTGGCGGTCCAGGCACCGACCGGCACCTGCACCAGCACCGGGTGGAGGGGATGGCCCAGCCAGACCCCGTGGAGAAGGTCGCGCATCCACCGCCGGGGCAGCGCGGCCCAGATCCCCCGCTGGATCTGATCGCCCGCCCGGTCCAGTGCGGTCGCCTGCTCGAGTTTCGTCAACACCGCTCGCATCCGCGCCGGATTCCCCGATCTCCACCTGGCAAACCGGGCTTGTCCGCCTGATCCCGGCACGTCCACCGCCGAGTGCCGGTACGCAACCAACCACCTGCGCGGCGTCGAGGCTTCACGCATGGGCATGACCGGGCAGCGGTCGGGTAGAGGTTGACATGAGGATCGCCATCACCGGAGCCACCGGCAACGTCGGCACCGCCCTCCTGCGCCGGTTGGCCGGCGAATCGGACATCGAGCTGGTCGGCATCGCCCGGCGTCCGCCGCCGGACGAGGCCGGTGCGCCGTACGCCGGGGTGCGGTGGTACGCGTTGGACCTCGGCGAACCGGACAACCTTCCCCGGTTGACCGACGCGCTGCGCGGGGTCGACGCGGTGGTGCACCTGGCCTGGCAGATCCAACCCAGCCACCGTCGGGTGCTGCTGCGACGTACCAATCTCACCGGCACCCGGCATCTGCTGCGGGCGATCGACGAGGCCGGGGTGGGCACGCTCGCGTACGCCTCCTCGTTCGGGGCGTACGCCCAGGGCCCGAAGGACCGGCGGGTGACGGAGAGCTGGCCGGCGACCGGGATCAGCGGTTCTGGCTACAGCACCGACAAGGCGGCGGTCGAGGCGTTGCTCGACGGGGTGGAACACGATCACCCCGAGCTGCGGATCGTACGGATGCGACAGGCCCTGGTCTTCCAGCGCGACGCGGGTGCCCAGATCAGGCGGCACTTCATCGGCCGGATCGTGCCGGTCGGCTGGCTGGGCTCGGGGCGGCTACCGATCATCCCCCGGAACAAACGGTTGCGCGCCCAGGCGGTGCACGCCGACGACCTGGCCGAGGCGTACGTGCAGGCGCTGCGCAGTGACCGGGAGGGCGCGTTCAACATCGCCGGGGAACCGGTGCTCGACGGGCCGGTACTGGCTCAGGAACTGGGCGGCCGGAGTATCCCGGTGCCGATCTTCCTGCTCCGGATGCTCGCCAAGGCGGCGTGGCGGCTGCGGCTGCTGCCCACCGAGCCGGGCTGGATCGACCTCACCGCCGGGGTGCCGCTGATGGACTGTTCGCGCGCGGAGCAGGAGTTGGGCTGGCGCCCCCGGCACGACGCCCGGGAGGCGGTACGGGACGTCCTCGGTGGCATCGCGGTCGGTGCCGGCACCAGCAGTACGGTCCTGCGACCGGACCGCCGCGCCGCTTCCGAGCCCCGGCGCCGCCCGGCGACCAGCTAGCCCCGGGGCGACCGGGGATCAGGTTAGGTCGGCTTCGTCGTCTGCGATGGGGCCGGGCAGTTCGCCGGTGCCGTACGGGTCGAGCACCTGACGTACGCGTCGACCCCAGCGCTCGTGTGCGGCCTGGCGACTGATGCCGGCGGCCCGTGCGATGAGTTCCCAGGTCACGCCCCAGCGGCGGAGTCCGATCAGGCTGCCCATCGGGTCGATGCCGGTTTTCAACTCGATCCGGAACCGGAGAAGTTGGGCGGCCACCTCGCGTTGGGCGCCGACGGGGCTGTCCTGCTCGGCCTGCCACTGCTCGGAGCCGGGTACGGGTCGACCGCCGAGCAGCAGGTCGGCCTGCTGGCTGGCCTCGTTGGCCGCCGCATGCTCGGCGGCCAGGGCTGCCGGTGCCACGTCGACGGTCAGCGCGACACTCATCAACTGATCCACTACGTCAAGGTATCCCTGACGCGGCCGACTGTCCACTGTTTAACCCATCCGAGTCAGCCCAGGCGCCACTTCTGGTTGGGCGCGCCGGTGCAGTCCCAGATCTGCAACTGGGCGCCGTTCTCAGGATTGCCGTCGAGCACGTCGACACACTTGTCGGCCCGTACGTTCACCAGGTCGGCGGAGCTGTTGAGGGTGAAATCCTGGGAGGCGCCGCCGTCGCAGTCGGCGAGTTCGACCGCCGCGCCACTGATGGTCGACCGGTCCGAAACGTCGAGGCACTTGCCCAGCGAGCGGACCGTACCGTCGGTGGGAAAGGTCCAGAGCTGGCCAGGGGGCTGGTGACAGTCCCACATCTGCACCCCGACGCCGTCGGCGGCGACGCTGTCCGGGATGTCGACGCACCGGCCGCTGCCGACGTTGACGATCGAATTCCCCGCCGGCACGTCACTCGGCCTCGGCGGCGGTGGCGGCAACGGCGGCTGCCCGTGATCCCCGTTCTGCCCGCCCTGGCCGGGCGGCGGCTGTCCCGGCGGACCGGGCTGTCCCGGCGGTGGGCCACCCGGCCGACCCGGCGGCGGACCGCCCGGCGGCGGCAAGCCGTGGAAACCGTCCACGATCAGGGCGAAGGCACCCCTGCTGGTCGCCCACTCGGCGTCCGTGGTGGTCCAACCGATGGTGTACGCCTGGCCGTTGAAGCTCACGAACGTACGGCTGATCGCATGCGTCAGCACGCCGTTCTCGGCGGTGTACGTCCACTCTCGTTCCGCCGCCCGTACGTGGTAGTTGATCGTGCCGAGACGGATCTGGCGGTAGTCGGGGTACCGCCCAGCGTCCCGTTCCGCCTGGTCCCGCGCCTTCAACTCGGCGACCAGGTCCGACTTGATCGACCGAAGTTCCTCGATGGCGAGCACCCGGCTACCCTCCGGCTCGCGGAACTCGATCCGGTCGCCGTCACGATGCGACTGCCAACCGTCCGGCACCGGCACGGCCAGATTGGGGCTGTCCCGGTAGTAGTGCCAGCCCGCGGCCGGTGGCGGGACAACCCTGTTCATCGACGCCTCGGAGACGCCGGACGGGCTGGTGTTCGGCTTGGTCGACGAGTTCGGATCCGGCTCACCGTCGAGGAAGCCGACCGATTCCCCGTTGATAAGCGACGCGGTCACCCCGAGTACGAGCAGCAACACCGCCGTCAGCGACCCGATCAGCAAGCGGCGCCGTCGCCGGACCGGCGTGGAATCCGCCGCCGCACCGACCCCGGCGTCGGAGACACCGGACTGGGACGGCATGACCGACGCCGCAACGCCGGCTGGGAGCGGAGTGCCCGTCGAACCGGCTGGGAGCGGAGTGCCCGTCGAACCGGCTGGGAGCGGGGTGCCCGTCGAACCGGGTGGGGGCGGGGTGCCCGTGGAGCCGGGTGGGAGCGGAGTGCCCGTCGAACCGGGTGGGGGCGGGGTGCCCGTGGAGCCGGACCCGGTGACCGGGCCGGCGACTCCGGCCCCCGTGGTCACTCTCCCTGGGCCCTGGTCCGGGTCCACCCCACCGGCCGAGCCGGAGGTGTCGGCGACGAACTCCGGCACGATCGGCGGGCGCGGCCGCCCGGTGGAACCACCCGAGCCACCCGAGCCCGGCGAGCCGAGCGAGTCGATCGAGCCGGCTGGTCCGCCTAGGTCCACCGCTCCGAGCAGCCCGATCGGGTCGACCGGGTCGACGGCGTAGTACGCCGTTGCCCGGCGGAGCAGACGATCCGCCTCCTCGGCACCGAGCCGCTGCTCAGGGTCGCGGCGCAGCAGCCCTTCGAGCAGCGCGGTCAGCAGGCCCGCGCGCTGGGGCGGAGGTGGCAGTTCGGTCGCGAGCGCGGCCAGGGTGGCGATCGCCGTCGACCGGTTGTACGGCGTACGTCCCTCCACGGCGGAGTAGAGGGTGGCGCCGAGCGACCAGAGGTCGGCGGCCGGGCCGACGATGCCGTCGGTGGCCCGTTCCGGGGCGAGGTACGCGGGTGAGCCGAGCACCATGCCGGTACGCGTCACGTGCGGGTCGCCGGGCACCGTGGCGAGGCCGAAGTCGGTCAGCACCACCCGACCGTCCTCCGCGAGCAGTACGTTGGCCGGCTTGACGTCACGGTGCAGCAGTCCGGCCCGGTGCGCGGCCCGTAGCGCGGCCAGCACGCCCAGTCCGATGTGGGCCACCCGGGGCGGTGGCATCGCGCCCTCGGTCCGGAGCACCTCGTGCAGCGACCGGGACGGTACGAGTTCCATCACGATCCACGGGTCTTCGTCGGCAATGAGCACGTCGAAGATCCGTACGACGTTCACCTGGTCGAGACGGGCGATCGCACGTGCCTCACGCAGGGAACGTTCGCGCATTTCCCGGCGCTCGTCATCGGTCAGTCCGGGTGGCGGCACCAACTCCTTGATGGCCACATCGCGTTCGAGCATTTCGTCGCGGGCCTGCCAGACGCGACCCATGCCGCCCTGCCCGAGCGGCCGGACAAGCCGGTATCGGTCGGCGATCAGCCGCTGGGGGGTGTCGGGCACGACAGGACGGTACCCGTCGGTGTTATAGCTCCCCATTTTCGGGGCGGCCGGATTGTCGACAGTCGGAAAGCTCACAGCGTACGGGTGTCACTTTTCCGATCAACGGCTCGACCATCCCACCCGCATGATCTAGAGCGCATCAAAGTGATCACAACCCGATCGACTTCCGACGATTTCAAAACCGAGTCCACAGTGGACCAGGGCTACCCAGGCCCGGTGGTACGGCTGTGCCATGCTCCTACACCGTGCTATCCGACGAGACGATCATGGACACCCTGGCCGCGCTGCGGCCGATCACGTACACGAAGGTGCCCGTCGAAGGGCGCTGGTTGCCGTCGCCGTTGCCCGAGCTCACGATCGGCGAGCGGGTGGTCGCGGTGCTGTGCGAGGACCCGGACGTGGCCCGCCTGGTGGTCGACCGTGCCGACGGGACGGTCCTGATCACCACCGAGGACGAGCCGCCGGCGCTGGTCAACCGATCGCTGGAAAAGCTCGTCGAGGCGGCCGGGATCTACTCCCGAGCGAAGCGCCGGGCCCGGCGGATCGACGAGGACGACGACGAGGCGCTGGAGGCGCTGGCCGTCGCGACCGCCGACCAGATCGGCAAGATCGACCCCGATGCCGTACGCGACGAGAACCAGCTCTGGGCGGTCGCCGCCGAGGAACTCGGTTACGGCCTCTGACCCGCATCCACCGCGTGCTGCTGGCGGTAGGTGGCCTTCTTGCTCCGGTTGCCGCAGGTGGACATCGAACACCAGCGACGGGTGGCGGCGGGTGAGTCGTCGAGGAAGACGCCCCGGCAGGTCGGCGCGGCGCAGCGGCGTACCCGAAGGGGTGAGTTGCCGATCGCGTCGACCGCGTCGCGGGCGATGTCGGCCAGGATCTGGTCGATCGAGGTCGCCCGGATCCGGCTGTACGGCTGACCCGGCCCCGCCACCACGAGCTGCGGTACGGCACCGGGCCGGCCGGCCCAGTCGTTGACCAGCGCCACGTCGTCGCCGTCCGGCTGCTCGGCCAGACTCACCGCCCGACCGGTGGCGTAGATCGCCTCGCGCAACGCCAGGGCGGGTCCGAGGGCGGCCGGCGGTGGGCCGGCGGGATCGGCGAGCTGTGCCTCGACCGCCCAGAGCAGCAGGGCGTCGACGCTGGTCAGCCGCTCGATCGGGGTCGCCGAGCCCCGGTCGCCCAGCGTCGCGCAGTACGCGAACGCGAGCCGGCCGTTGCCCCAGCGGAAATTCTCCGAGCGTTGCGGACGTCGCCAGTCACCAACCATGGAACCACCTTAGCCGGTTCCATGCGCTAGTCTCGTCCCGCCGGTGGCCGGTAACCCGTCGCGATCGGTGTGGGCGGGGCCGCCCGTCGACACACCGGATCGCCGCGACCAGGAGTGTGACCAGCATGAAAATCGGATTTGTCGGACTCGGCGCCATGGGCAGTGCCATGGCCGGGAACCTGCTCGACGCCGGCTACCCGGTCCTGGTCTGGAACCGGTCTCCCGAACCGGTCCGGGAACTCGCCGCGCGCGGCGCCACCGCCGCCACCGAGCTGGCCGAGGTCTTCGGCTCGGAGGTGGTGATCAGCATGCTGGCCGACGACGCCGCCGTGATCGAGAATCTGCTCGACGACCGGCTGTTGGCCGCGGCGCCCGCAGGAGCCGTGCACGTCAACATGGCCACCGTGAGCGCCGACCTGGCCGGCAGGGCCGATCGGCAGCACCGCGCCCACGGGCTGCACTACGTCGCCGCGCCCGTGCTCGGGCGTACCGAGGTGGCCCGGGCCGGCAACCTGACCATTCTCGCTGCCGGCGACACCGCCGCCATCGCGAAGGTGCAACCGCTGTTCGACGTACTCGGTCGCCGGACCTGGACGGTGGGTGACCAGCCCGCGCACGCCAACCTGGTCAAGATCCTCGGCAACTACCTGATCGCCTGTTCGATCGAGGCGCTGGCCGAGGCCACCACGGTGGCCGAGGCCGCCGACCTGGACCCGACGCTCCTGGTCGACATCCTCACCGAGGGCTTGTTCACCGGGCCGGTCTACCAGGGTTACGGGGCGATGATCGCCGCCCGGGACTACCAGCCGGTCGCGTTCAAGCTGGCGCTCGGCCGCAAGGACGTCGATTTGGCGCTGGACACCGCGCGCTCACACCGGGTCCCGCTGGCCTTCGGCAGCGTGCTCCGCGATCTCTTCACCGAAGCTGTCGCCCACGGCCAGTCGGACCAGGACTGGGTAGCGGTCACCGAGACCACCCGCCGCCACGCCGGCCTCGACCGCGGCTGAGCCCGGTCAGTCCCGGTCGGCGCCGGCCTGCCGGCGGGCCTCGGCGGCCAACCGGTCGAAGGTGCTGACCAGCGTCGCCCGCCGCTGCGTCACGTAGTCGCCGGTCGGCTCCAGCTCACCGATGCTGTCGTCCCAGACGGCCAGGTAGCGCTGCTTCCAATCGGCGATCGTCTGCTCCGACGGCAGCTCGACGCCCACGTACCGCTGCTCCGACAGGAGGCAGAGCAGTTCCAGATTGCACGGTACGGCGACACCCCAGTATTCGTCCGGCTCGATCTCGACCGGATCCCCGGACATCGCCTGCGCCACCTCGGCAACCAGTCGACCGGTGACCATGCCGAGATGGTCTGCCGCGGTGTCGCTGTCGAAGTTGCCCCTGCCCCAGCTACCCACCCCGGCCCTCCTCCACATCGCCCGGAATACCGCTCGGTCCCGGCGACACTACTGCCTCGGCGTGCTCACCGCTGGTCCCCCGACCCCGCAGGACGGAGCACACGGGCGCGACCTGGGCAAAACCGCGCGGTCGGTTCCGCAGCCGGCGGGTCCGGGGCATCCTGGACCGATGGTCGTACGGGTGGAACGCAACGGTCCGGTGACGACAGTGGTCCTCGACCGGCCGGAACGCCGCAACGCGGTCGACGGGCCCACCGCCCGTGCACTTGCCGACGCCTTCCGAGCCTTCGACGCGGACCCGTCGGCCTCCGTCGCCGTGCTCTGGGGCACCGGCGGCACGTTCTGCTCCGGCGCCGACCTGAAAGCCATGGGTACGCCGAGCGGCAACCGGGTCGAACCCGACGGCGACGGGCCGATGGGGCCGACCCGGATGCGACTCGGCAAGCCGGTGATCGCCGCCATCTCCGGGTACGCGGTCGCCGGGGGACTCGAACTGGCCCTCTGGTGCGACCTGCGGATCGCCGAGTCCGACGCGGTGCTCGGTGTCTTCTGTCGACGCTGGGGAGTGCCCTTGATCGACGGTGGCACCGTCCGGCTGCCCCGGCTGATCGGCGAGAGCCGGGCGATGGACCTGATCCTGACCGGGCGCCCGGTGCCCGCCGTCGAGGCGTACGAGATGGGGTTGGTCAACCGGCTGGCCCCGCCCGGCGGTGCGCGAGCGGCGGCGGAGGAACTGGCCGCGCAGCTCGCCGAATTTCCACAGACCTGCCTGCGTAACGACCGGCAGGCGCTGCTCGCGGGCGCCGGCCAACCGGAGCCGGCCGCGCTCGCCACCGAACTCGGGTACGGCATGCACTCGCTGGCCGCCGACGCGGCTGCCGGTGCCGCCCGGTTCGCCGCCGGCGCCGGCCGCCACGGCGAGTACGCCGCAACGACGACGACGGCGGCCGGTCAGCCCCGATCGGGGAGAACCGTGCCGCCGTCGCCTGGAGACGTAGTGCCGCGATAACTAGAAGTTACCGGCCGAGTTGCACTTCACGCCCTGGTCGAGGCAGTTACGAACCCGTGCGGCGAGCGCGTCGTCCTCCCACGCGTTGAAGAAGTCCGCGTGCATCGAGAACGAGGTGCCGGACGCGAGGGTGATCCCGTCCGTGTTGGCGCTCAGCGGGTACGAGATCACGAACGACACCGAGGGGACCGGTACCGGGTGGCTCTTCGGGCAGGCCCCGGTGTGGTCACCGTTGGCCATGTGCGCCTTGTGGTCCGGGCTGTCCAGGTGCTTGCCGTCCCAGCAGTCCGGGAAGGTGATCTGGCGGACGATGTGCGCGGTCTTGGCGCAGACCGGGAAGGTTCCGTCGGCGCTCCGGCCGACCTCGCCGCCGATGCCGGCGCACCAGAAGTGGTTACCCTGCTTGTCCGGGGTGTCGACCTGGTTCTTCGCGTCACCGACGATCATGCGCAGGCCGAACGGGAACGGCTGGGTCTTGCTCGGGTCCTTGAGGCGGGAACCGTAGTAGACGGTGATCTCGTCGGGGTCGACGACCTTGCCGTTCTGGAGCATCGTCGGCACCCAGTAGGCCGAGTGGTCCTGCGGCGAGTTGCAGGTGGTGGCGGTGGCCGCCCGCAGCGACTCCGCGGTCGAGTTGGCGTTCGTCGACTTGTTGCCCCAGAACGTGTGGTTGTGCGAGGCACCGGCCAGGTTCGGCAGCACGATCGGGTCGTCGCTGTTGTGGTGGCTGGTCGTACAGCCGACGTTGAACTCGGGCACCTTGACCGGGTTGCCGGTCACCGGCTTGGGCTTGCGGGCGAAGAACGCCGCGGTCGCGGCGGCCTGCGCGGCCGGGTCGATGGTGATCCAGCCACCGACCGAGGTGGGCGGGTTGGTGCCGGTCGGCGGGGTGGCCGACGTACCCGGGGCGCCCGGGGTGGCCGAGGCGCCCGGAGCGCCCGGCGTCGCCGAGGGGCTGCCCGGGGCGCCGGTCGTCGGCGCCGAGGGGCCGGTCGAGCCCATGCCGGCGTCGCCGGACGGACCGGACGCACCGGGGGTGCCCGGCAGTTCCTTGCATCCACCGGCGAGCGCGACGCTCAGCAGCAGCAGCGCGGTGACGGAACGACGTTGTCTGGGAGTGGGTCGCAAATTCATGTGGGGGGCACACCTTTCTTCCGAGAACGAAGACTACGAGCGCACCCCCACTGACTTCGAGTCGGAACGATTATTTCTCCCTTAAGTCTCCCTTAGCGTTTGCCGGATCGGCTTAACGGAGCCATCGAGCTGTCGTATCAATCTCATTTCCCTGATTTTTTTCTAAAATCCGTAATCGGCGCTCGGCCATCGACTCCACAGTAAGGTCGGCTCTCTTAGCCGACCGGCACTCGACGTATTAGCGGACGCGGGCCCGTAGGCTTCCGGGCGGTCACGGCGGACGGCTGTCGTGACGACGGCCGTCGTGTCGGACGCGGAGGAAGTGACTGTGGCGCAGACGAGCAGGATCTGGCGACTGTACGCCGGAGACGAGCTACTGGGCGACCTCGTCGTCGACGGCGGAGACTTCCCCTGGCTGCACGCCCGGTTCGAGTCGCTGCCCGCGTACGGGCGGTTCCGGGCGCTCTTCGAGGAGGACATCCGGCTGCTGAACAGCGCCGACGAGGACGTACCGGCGCAGGTGGCCTCGTACGAGGCGATGCGGGCGGCGGGTATCGGACTGGTCGACCCGGACGGCTTCCGGGTGCCGGAGTTCCTGCTGCACGTCCGCGACGAGCAGGCATGGTGGCGGTGGAACGACGAACCGTTCGACGACGACTGACGTCCGGCGGCCGATGCCTGCCACGGCTACAGACTGGTCTGGCCCTTGCGCAGTGGGACGACATGTTCGTGTCGACCGTTGCCGTCGGTCCAGGTGAGCTTCGCCTGGTAACGCCGGACACCGTGATAACGCTTGTCCCGCGCGGCAAACTGCACCGGATAACGTCCGCCGCCGTCGAGCCGGTCGAGTGGGAACTCGTCCTCGTCGACCCCGGCGAGATCCACCACGCGCCCGTCGGTGTCCATGATGACCAGTCCGACGCGCAATGCCGATGCCGGTCCCTGGTTCCACACGACAAGGTTGTAACCGACCTGCACCGGCTCCTGCCCGTCGCCCAATGACACTTTCGCGAATGCCACGTTCCAATGGAAGTACGCGGTGACCCGCGCGGTCTGCACGTCCTCGCGCCGATGCCGATAGGCGACGTACGCGGTGAGCGCGGAAACCAGCAGCGCCGCCATCGCGACCACCAGACCGAGCCAGGTTGCCACGGCCTACTCCCCTCGCCCGACGCACCGGCCCTCCATGAAACCAGTTCGGGTCGATCCTGACCGGTCCTGAGTGGACCGGCTGCTCACCGGGGCTTGCGTTCGCCCAGGTGGAGCATTGCCTGGTGCACCTGTTCCGGGGTGAGCGGTTCGACCGGGAGCGGGTGGGCGGCTTCGGTACGCAAACCGTCGAGGACGAGGCCGATGGCCCGACGCCACGCGTCGGGGGCTACCTCCGCGGTGGCACGGACCAGGACCTGGGTCGACCAGAAGATCAGTGGCAGGTCCTCGGGCGTGAAGTCGGCGCGCAGCGCGCCCGCCCGCTGTGCCCGTTCGACGATCTGCCGACCGTGGTCCACCTGGCCCGAGCAGAGCGCCAGCAGCTGTTCGGCCTCGGGGAACCTGCGGGACACGACGTCGTTCAGCGCCGGATCGGTGGCCTGGAGTTCGGACAGCTCGGTGACGTACTGGGCGAAGCCCTGCCACGGGTCGGCGCAGGCGTGGGCGCGGGCCGCGACGGCGTCGAGCCTGGCCGCCACCAGTCCCGGTACCACCGCGTCGATGAGCGCCTCGCGGGTGCCGAACCGGTTGTAGAGGGTCCCGGTGCTGACCCCGGCACGCTGGGCGATCTCCTCCAGCGGCGCGTCCAGTCCACGTTCCCGGAACACGTCCACCGCGGCGGCGGTCAGCTTCTCCAGGTTGCGCTGCGCATCCCGGCGCAATGCCGGCTTTTGCGCCGCATCACCCGCTTTGCCCGTGCTCACCAGTACCCCCAAATGCCCAACTTGACGCATGCCTCAAGTTAGGTGCTACCGTTGCCCCGAACTTGAGGCACCCCTCAAGATATCTCTTCTCCAAAGGAGCATCCCATGTCCAAGGTGATAGCCGTCTTCGGCGCCGGAACCGGCCTCGGTGTCGCGGTCGCCCGCCGGTTCGGCCGCGAGGGCTACCGGGTGGCGCTCGTCGCCCGACGCAGGGAACGGCTCGACACCCTGGTCGAACAACTCGCCACGGAGGGCATCGAAGCGGCCGCCTTTCCCGCCGACCTCACCGACACCACCGCCGTACCCGCCCTGATCGCGGCGATCAGGGCCCGCTTCGGCCGGATCGACGTCATCGAGTACGCCCCGATCGGGGTCACCGGCTTCACCCCGGCAGCCGAACTCGACGGCGAGAAGCTGACCTCCCTCGTGCACCTCTACCTGCTGACGCCGGTCGAGGTGATCCGAGCCGTGCTGCCGGAGATGACCGAACGCGGCGACGGGGCGATCCTGGTCGGACACGGACTGTCGGCCGCCCGGCCGATGCCGTACCTGAGCGGCGTCGGCCCCGTGATGGCCGCGACCCGCAACTACCTCTACTCGCTACACGGCGAGCTGGCCGACCAAGGCGTGTACGTCGGCACCCTCGCCGTCAGCGCACTGATCACCGGCAGCGAGGCACACCAGGCCTTCGCCTCCGGCAACGTCGCGATGCCCGACGGCATGGAACCACCACTGGTCAGCCCCGACGACCTCGCCGACCGGTACTGGGAGATGTACGGCAAGCGGGACCGGGTCGAGCAGATCCATCCGCCGATCGACGCCGCGCCGGCAGCCTGAGCGAGTTCTTCCGTACGGCGGCGGTGGCGGTGCCAGCGACCGTCTTCACCCCTCGTCAGGCAGCCAGGGTGCCGTGCCGTCGTCAGCGCCAGCCGTAGCCGGCACGCAACGCCTGGCAGACCCGGTCGAACCGGCCACGGTCGAGCACCGCACCCTCACGCCGGATGCTGTCCTCGCGCATCGTGAGCACACGGTCGAGGCGCAGGAAGCTCGGCCGGTTGTCGCGATCCCACTCGCCGGGGCCGAGGGCGAACCAGTTCCGCTGGCCGTGGCGCTCGCTCTGGCTGGACAGCATCAGGCCGTAGAGGGTCCGGCTCTGCCGCCCGACCACCAGTACGGGACGGTCCTTGCCCTGGCGGGGGTCGTCCTCGTACGGCACCCAGGTCCACACGATCTCGCCCGGATCGGCCTGCCCGTCCAACTCCGGCGCGTACGTCAGCTCCCGCCGTTGCAGCGCCGCGAGCTGCCGCCGACGTGCGACCTGGGCGGGGGTGGGTTGGCCGGGAACCGGGGCGGGCCCACGCCTGGCCATCCGACCGACCCTGGCCGCCACGCCCCTCAAGAGATTCGCCACGGCGGCACCTTACTCCTGCCGGTTCGGAGCTGCGCGGGTCCGGTGTGGCCGGACTGCGGCGAACACTCGAAGCCGACGCAAACAAATGCCCGGCCAAATGCCCGGCCCTTCGGGCCGCCTATACGCCGCCCTCGGCGGATCGTGGTTGCGTCCCCACCGCCTGTGGTTCGAAGCTCCTCATCGCAGGCTCAAGGTACTCGTCGAGACCGCGGACGACCTCAAGAACGTCGTCCGGCGAGAGATCACCCTTCTCGCGGGTCGCCGACCAGTCGTTGGCGTCCACGTAATAGCCGGCGCGGTTCTCCGCATCGTTCGCGCCGGATCGCCTTCGTCGAGCCCTGTGGGACCTCATGATCTGACCGCCCGCCACCATTACGAGGTGGCTTACCTGTGCAATCAGCCTATGCATGAGATTCTGCTTCTCACCCCTCGCCACCGATTCCGCCACGGTCCCGAACACCCCATCTCTAATTAATCAAGTCTATCTATCAGATGCAACCGAGAACGCCTACGCTTCTTCGGCACCTCCGTCAAGGTGTCGACGCGACGACAGGCGCATGAACTCGCGTACGCGGAGGACGTAGAGACGGAACACGTAGGCCGACATGACACAGGAGATCAATACGAGGATCCCCCACCACAGGTTCGTCACACCCAACACCGACACCCCGCCCGGCAGAACCGAGTCGTTCCAGCGCGGTGCCCCCGAACCGTTGTCGACGTCGTTGGTGGCCTTGAAGGCCATGTACAAGGCGCTGGCGGCGACCGAGATGAGCGTCGTGCCGACGAGGGCCAGCCGGGCGGTGAGCGTCGGCTCCAGTAGTCGGCGCGACGGCGCCTCGAAGCCCAGCCAGGTGGCGGCGACCGCAGGAAACGCGAGAAGAAAGGCCGGCGCGTCCGTGCCGGGATCGTGGCCATGGGACATCAGATTGCCCACGACCAGCACCAACAGGAAGCACGCGGAGGATGCCACGGTCGCACGGAACAGTGAACCCGGGGGCACTTCGATGAAGGTGAAACGTATGCGGGGCGGGGGGCGCATCGGCACATTGGGCACCTCGGCGAGGAACCTGGCATAAAAATGGGCGTACGACTGCCCCAGTCTCTGCCGGAAGCGGTAATAAGGCAGTGTCGGCGCCTTGTCCGCTTTCACTTTCAGATACTCTTCCGCGTCCACGAACTCCTGGCTGCGCAGGTACAGGCCCTCTGGGCTCTGCACCTTGAGGTGGTAGCTCCGGCCGGTGCCGGCGTTGGCGAGCGAGACCGCGAGTTGGACGGGCCGCGCGCCCAGCAGGATCCGCATCCTCCCGCCCAGCCAGCCCACCGGACTCCACTTGCCCCTCCTGCTGAGCCGGAGCCTCGGGATCACCGTCGCCTCGTAGTGCACGACGAACCTGCCGTCGCTCGGCCGGGGCAGGCGTACCACGATCACGTAGTTGTCGGAGAGCTTGCGTACCAGCTCGGCCGCCAGTAGCAGAGCCTTCTTGTTCGGAGCCTCAAGCTTGCGCAACAACTCATGCGGAGGAAAGGAGTTGAGCAGACGGGTGACGGCTTTCTTCTGCTCGTCAGAAATGGGCTGCACAAGCATCCCGAGCAGGTCCGGCCCGGACTTCCCGTCCAACCTGAGCAGCTCCTCCTCGATCCGACGCTTCGACTCCTCCTCGTCGTCGTCCTCGTCGTCGTCGTCACGATGCTGCGACACGGGGGGCCGATGGCTGACCGGGCTCTCCGGAAGGTTGCGTCTGATGATCCTCGTGAGGGCTCGGTTCTCTGCCTCCAGCACCTCGGGGGAAAGCGCAGCCCGTGAATTGCCAGAGTTGTACGCCTTCAGCAGCAACATACGCAGGACACTCGCGACGAACTGCAGGCATTCAGGGTACGAGAGGACCGGCAGGTAGGTCCCTTCGACGTCCGACACCACGAAGTTGTCGTGTAGTTCACCCTTGCGGGCAATGATCAGGGGAAAGTGGAGCGAGAGATTCTCTTCGCCGCGCAGCGGCGGCGCGAGCGGGCCCGGTCGACCTTCGGCGGATGGGCCGGTTGGTTGATCGGACACACCAACTCTGGGTGGCTCGCCGTCCCGGAGGTAGGTCTTCACCAACGGCTTCGGGAGCTGGACCTCGACCGTCACCCGCCGGTGCAACGTACGCTGGCCTGGTTCGTAAAGCTCGACGACCCGCTCGCGCAACATGAATGGCGTGGAAATGGCAAGGGCGAACACACTCGCCTGACCGCTTCCGATGATCCGGTTGGCGGACGCCAGTCTTTGCAGCTCCCGAGCGCGCCGGGTAGACACCTGGCCAATTTTACGCGGGTACGACCGAACCAGGGGACGGATGTAGACAAAGTTGTCGTAGATCAGAAGGACCGCAAGCACGAGGGTGACAGCCACCGCAGCGCGAACCCAGGGGTCAACGCTCCAGGACCCTTGCTGGGGCACGATGAGCACTCCGAGCACCAGAAGACATATCAATGCCTGAGAGATCCTAAACAACGTCGTACGCAGCATCAAGATCCCTTCTCCTGAGGTGGAGCGCGGTCAGTATGACGCCGGATTTTTCTTGATCGACACAACCGAATAGTCGAAAGTGAATCAGTTACTCGACCGTCACGGACCGTCCAACCGAGGGTTTTCCCGATCCCGGCCACCTCGGGAAGCTCGACGTCCCTCGCGAACCGCCCGATTTCTGGTCAGCTCATCGATCCGCGCCCGACCCTGTCCGATCGGCTGAGTTCCCGATCCCGCCGCCCAACGCGCCAAACCAAACCCGCACCCTCGCCTGACGAAAACCCGACCCCCGCGTCCACACCAGAAGATCACCCCTCTTGTAGAGAAAGAGTGGCTAACGAACGCCGAATAACCACTCTCTCTGCAAGAGGCGCCTCGTGGGGTGGGGTGGGGGTGGTTAGGTGGTGCGGAGGCGGTAGCCGAAGCCGCGTAACGTCTCGATGACGTCCTCGCCCAGTTTCTTGCGCAACGTGGAGACGTAGACGTTGACGAGGTTGGTGCTGGGGTCGAAGTCGTAGCCCCAGGCGTGGGAGAGCAACTGCTCCCGGCTGAGCACCCGGCCGGCGTGCCGGACCAGGGTCTCCAGCAGCGCGTACTCCCGACCGGTCAGGGTCACGTCCCGGCCGTGCACGGTGACCTGCCGGGTCCAGAGATCCAGGCGTACGGGACCGGCGGCCAACACCCGTGGCTCGTCCGAGCCGACGTCACGCAGTCTGGCGCGTACCCGGGCCAGCAGTTCCTCGAACCGGAACGGCTTGGTCATGTAGTCGTCGGCGCCCGCGTCCAGGCAGTCGACCACGTCGTGCGCCCGTGCCCGGCCGGTGAGGATCAGCACCGGCAGCCGCCGCCCTCGGGTACGCAGTGCCCGCAGCACCTCCAGGCCGCTGCGTACGGGCAGGCCGATGTCGAGGATGAGCAGGTTGAAGTCGTCGGTCGCGCCGTACTGCTCGGCCTGCTCGCCGTCGGTGACGTGCACGGTCTGCCAGCCGTTGGCCGCCAGTCCCTTCACCAGGAAGGAAGCGATCCGCGGGTCGTCTTCAGCGATCAGAATCCTGGCCAAGGTGCCAGCCCTCCCTTGTCTGCCGGGGTATCACCAGGGTGAAGGTGGCGCCGGCACCGGGCCGGCTGACGAGTTCGGCGCGCCCGCCGTGCGCCTGCGCGATCGCGCGGACGATGGACAGGCCCAGTCCGGAGCCGGGGTAACGCAGGTGGGCGTGGCTGCCCCGGCGGAACCGGTCGAAGATGTGCGGCTGGTCGTCCAGGGGTACACCGCAGCCGGTGTCGCGTACCCACAGCCGGAACTCGGTGCCGGTCACGGCCGCGCCGAGGGCGACGGTCTCGGTGTCCTCGGTGTGCCGGACGGCGTTGTCGGCCAGGTTGATCACCGCCTCGGTGAGCCGGTGCCGGTCCGCCACGACGATGCCGCTGCCGAGGTCGTCGACGTGCCAGCGTCGGGGCGCGAGTGCGCTGAGTTTCACCGCGAGTTCCGCGACGAACAATTCGACGTCGATGCGCTCCGGTTGCAGGAATTGCGGGTGGGCGACGTCGGCCAGCAACTGGAGGTCGCCGACGATACGGCCCATCCGTTCCAGTTCGTCGGTCACCAGGGCGATGGTGGCCCGCCATTCCGGACGGTCGGTGTCCTCGGGATCGAGCATGCTGAGATTGCCCATGGAGATGGTCAATGGTCCCCGCAGTTCGTGACTCGCGTCGAGGATGAATTCGCGTTCCCGGCGGAACACCGCCTCCAGGCGGTCGAGCATGGCGTTGAAGGTGAGTGCCATCTCGGCCGCCTCGCCCTGCCGGCCGACCGGGATCCGCCGGGTCAGGTCCGACTGCGAGATCAGCCGGGCGGTCTCGGTGAGCTGGCGTACGGGACCGAGCACCCGGCCGGTGACCAGCCAGGCACAACCCGAGGCGAGCACCAGTACGCCGAGCACCGCGCCGGCTCCGTACGTCTGTAGTTCGGCGATCTCCCGGCGCTGGCTGACCGGCAGGAACGTGACCACGAACGCCCCGCTGCTGGCGCCGACCCGTACCGGCAGGATCCCGTAGTAGGCGTCACCACGGGCGGTGTCGTACCGGTCGATCGGAGGGCGGCCGTCGGCGAGGGCGTACGAGCGCGCCGAGGTGGCGAAGACGTGCATGGTGTCGTCGGGTAGCCGCCCGATCGGGAACCGGCTCAGTGCGGCGTGGTGCAACCTGCCGTCGGCGAAGGCGAGCACGGCCTCCTCCTGACTCGGTACGTTGCGCCGGAAGTAGACGTCGAAGACCCCCTGTACGGAGGTGAAGGCGGCACCCGTACGCGGATCGCGGCCGTCCGCAAGCAGCCGGTTGATTTCCTCGAACTCCTGCTGCACCGCCTCGCTGATCCGGGTTTCCAACCGGATCATCAGCACCTCGTGAATGGCGACCGTGCAAAGTCCGCCGGAGAGGATGATCAACGCGATATACGACAGCAGAATGCGCGTGTGGATGCTCCTGGCGACACGGGACCAGCCGGAGCGACCCAGCATCGAACAATCTCCTCCACGAAGCATCCGGCGACTGTGGCGGGCACGGCCGTCCCGCCTCCACGTGTCGACACCCTCACGCATCGTACGTCCGAAGTGGAGGCATCGGGATTCATCGAATGGCTTGACCGACTCGGCCGCCGCTCGGGCGTCGATGACCGTTCCGACTAGCCTCTCTTACCCAAAATCCGGCCGCAGTTAATGCGCTGTTCAGGCCTCGTTCACCTCAGACTTGCGTCCCGCTCATCCGGGCGCGCATGACGAGCCGCCCCCTCCGATCCACTCGGAGAGGGCGGCTCTGGTCCTACCGGCCGAGGTTCGGCCGGACCGGTGACCGGCTGGGTCAGCCGAAGGTGATCACCAGTCTGGGCGGGTTGTCACTTCCCTTCTCCCGGCTGTTGAACGCCTGCTCCATCCCGTTGGCGTTCTCGGCACTGTCGCGGATCAGGAACCCGAAGTTGCCGGTCGCGTACATGCCGCCCACCTGGGCGGGCACCACCCACTCGCGGTAGCCGTTGCCCGACGCCGTGGTGGCCGCCGTACCGGTGGTGGCCGGTTGGTTGTTCCAGCGGACGTTCGCCTCCGACCACGTTGCCGCGAGCGGGATCGCCTGCAACGTACGACCGGTCTTGTACGACCCGGAATAGAGCCGCAGCCGCGCGTCGGTCACCTGACAACCCGACGGGATCGCCGGCAGGTTGAACCGGACCAGGACCCGGGCATTGTTGCCCGACTTGCTGTCGACCTTGATCGCCGAATCCTGGCCGTAGTTGCTCGACGACGAGGACTGCAACACCCAGCTGTCCTGGTTCGCCCCGAGCGTCACCGAACCCGGTGCCGCACAGCTCGGCGGCGCCGAAACGGTCCACGAGTACGTCGCCGCAGTGGCGTCGACGTTGCCCGCCGGGTCGGTTGCGCGTACCCGGAACTGGTGGGTTCCGGCGGTCAGCCCGGTGTAGTTGACCGGGGAGAGACACGCCCCGAACGCGCCCGCGTCGAGCGAGCACTCGAACGTCACGCCCGGCTCGTTCGCGGTGAAGGTGAACGCCGCGGTCGGGCTGGTGGTCGTCGCCGGTGGTGCGCTGCCGATCGACGTCTCCGGCGCGGTCGTGTCCGGCGGTGGCTGCACCGTCCACTCGAAGACCGCGGGACTCTGGTCCCCTGCCCCGCCACCGTTGACCGCCCGCACCTCGAAGCTGTGGTCACCGACCGCGAGATTGGTGACCGTACGGGGTGAGGTGCACGGCGCGAACGCCGCCCCGTCCAACGCGCACTCGAAGGTCGAGCCCGGCTGGCTGGAGGTGAAGGTGAACGTCGCCGTGGTGCTGGTGGTGGCGAGGTCCGGTGCGGTGGCGATGGTGGTCTGCGGGGCGGTGGGCGTACCGGCCACCGTCCACGCGTAGCTCGCCGGGGTCAGGTCGACGTTGTCCTCCTGGTCGACCGCCCGCACCTCGAACACGTGCGGACCGGGCTCCAGGTTGGCCGGTAGATCCAGGTTCGGATAGCCGTGCGGGCTCACACACTCCACGAAATCGGCCTCGTTCTGGCTGTCGAGGCGGCATTCGAAGATCAGCCCGGCCGGAGCGGTGACGTTGTCGGTGCCGGCGAAGGTGAAGCTCGCCGTACCGACCGGGCTCGGGTTCGCCGGCCCGGTGTCGATCACCGTTTCCGGCGGGGTGGCGTCCGGGCCCGGGACCACCGCCCACTCGTGCTCGGCCCACTGCTGTTCGCCGGAAGTGACCCCGTCCAGGTCCACCGCGCGTACCCGCAGGTAGTGGTCGCCGATGGCCAGGTTGGCGAAATCCGCCGGGGAGACGCAGGTGGTGAACGCGGCAAGGTCGAGCGAGCACTCGAACCGGACCACCGGCTCGTTCGCGGTGAAGGCGAACGTGGCCGTCGTACTCGGGTCCTCCACCGGTGGGGCGACGACCAGGGTGACCACCGGCGGGCCGGTGATCGTCCAGGCGCGGGTGGCGGGCGTCGGCTCGACGTTGCCCTCCGCGTCCCGCGCCCGCACCTGGAACTCGTGCGTGCCCGGTAGCAGGTCCTCGTAGAACACCGGCGACACGCAGTCGGCGAACGCCGCCCCGTCCAACGAGCACTCGAACGTGGCGTCCGCCTCGTTGGCGAAGAAGGTGAACAGCGCGGTGCGCGCCGCGGTCTGGGCCGTCGGCCCGGCGCTGATCGTGCTCACCGGCGGTACGCCGGGCGGTGACAACGCCACCACCCAGGTGTACGTGGCCGGCGTCGGGTCGACCTTGTCGGACAGGTCCACCGCCCGTACCTGGAAGGTGTGCGTACCCGCGGTCAGGTTGCCGTACGTCTGCGGGTTTTCGCACTCCACCCAGTCGGCCTCGTCGGTGCTGTCCAGGCGGCACTCGAACCCGAGGTCGAACAGCGAGGTGTTGTCGTCGATGCCGGTGAAGGTGAAGCTCGCCGACGTGCTGTTGCTCGGGTTCGCCGGCTCGTCGACGATCAACGTGTCCGGCGGTGCGACCTCCGGCGGTGTGGGCGCCGAACCGTCGCAGGAGATCTGGTAACACTGCATCGGTTCGGTGTTGCCCGAGGCCCGGTTGCCGCCACCGTCGACGTTCCCGGTCTCGGCGTAGATGCCCCAGCCACCGTTGTTGTTGGCCGTGTTGGCCGAGATCCGGTGCCCGGCCTTGTTGACCGAGATGCCGTCACTGCTGTTGCTGCCGGTGGTGTTCCGGTCGATGACGTTGCCCGGCTCGGTGCTCTCCGGCAACACCTCCGCCTCGACCGAGATGCCCTCCGCCGAATTGCCGCTGGCCGTGTTCAGGGTGACCACGTTGTTCAGCGACTCCGAGCCGAGCGCGATGCCGGTCGACGAGGAGTCGCTGGCGTCGTTGGACTCGATCCGGTTGCCGGACGACTGGTGCAGCTCGATGCCGGTGCTGTTGAACCGCACGTCGTTGCCGCGCAGTACGTTGTTCAGCGCCGCCTCCAGGCTGATCCCGCCGTCGCTGTGGTTCGTCACGATGTTCGCGATGACGTCGTTGCCGCTGGACTCGACGATGTTGATCCCGGCTTCGCTCTCGGTCAGCTCGTTGCCCTCCAGCTTGTTGCCGTTGGACGCCGCCTCCAGGGTCACCGCCGCGTCGGAGTTGTCGAGGATCGTGTTGCCCACGATCGTGTTGTTGCTCGACCCCTCCAGCCACAGACCCATGCCGCTGGACCCGCTGACCCGGTTCTCCTCGATCCGGTTGCCGCTGGCACCCACCAGGTGGATGCCCTCCAGTGCGCTGCCGCCGATCGTGTTGTCCAGCAGCAGCGTGCCCTGGGTGCCGCCGGTCAGCACGATGCCGGCCGCATTGTCGGTGAGCGTGTTGCCGCGTACCAGGTTGCCGGCGCTGCCGTTGTCCGCGTCGGCGAGCTGGATGCCCGCCTCCTGGTTCTGGGTCAGCGTCAGGTTGGAGATGATGTTACCGGCGGTGCCGGCGTTCAACTGGAGGCCGTAGTCGAAGCCGCCGACGGTGCCGTTGGTGACGGTCACCTGGTCGTGACCGTTGTTCCGGACCCCGACCCCCTGCCCGATGCCGTCGACACCGAACCCGTTCAGGTCGACCGTGATGCCGGCCGCCCCGATCACCAACCCGTCGTTGCCGCAGTTGGTGAGGTTGTTGGTCAGCAGCACGCTCTGGGTGAGCGTCTGACCGCAGGTCACCTGCGTCGGCACGGGTGCCGGACGGATCGTCCAGGCGTGTGCCGCCGGGGTCGGATCGGTGTTACCCGCCGGGTCGGTGGCCCGTACCCGGAACTCGTGGTCGGTCGCCCAGAGCCCGACGTGGGCCACGGGTGACGTACACGCGGTGAACGCCGAACCGTCCAACGAACACTCGAACGTCGAGTCCGTCTCGCTCGCCGAGAAGGTGAAGCTCGCGTCCGTACTGACGGTGGTGGCGTCCGGGGCCGAGTCGATGGTGGTCTCCGGCGGGGTGCTGTCCGCCGGAGCCGGCGAGATGGTCCAGGTGTACGCCGCCGGAATCGGGTCGACGTTGCCGGCCAGGTCCACCGCCCGTACCTCGAAGGTGTGCACACCCAACGCCAACCCGGAGTACGTCTTCGGGCTCAGACACGGCCCGAACGGCGCCGCGTCCAACCGGCACTGGTAACCGAGGTTGGGGCCGGGCGAGGCGTTGTCACTGCCCCGGAAACCGAAGACGGCGACCGGGGTGGTGCTGGCCTGGTCCGGCGTGGAGAAGATGGTCGTGTTCGGCGGCGTCGAGTCCGGTCCGGGCGGCACCGCCGCGACCGTCCAGGTGTACGTCGCCGGGGTCAGGTCCACGTTGTCCGACGGGTCGATCGCACGCACCTCGAACCGGTGCACCCCGGCGAACAGGAAGTGGTACGAGGTCAGGCTCACGCACTCGACCCAGTTGTCGACGTCCGGCGGCTGCGGCGGGTCACCGGGATCCGGCTCCGGAGCCGGCGGGTCCGGCGGCGGGTCCAGCCGGCACTGGAAACGCAGTGCGGTCGGCGGGGCGGTGTTGTCCGTACCGGTGAACCCGAAGTGGATGCTGCCGAGGCTGCTGCTCGGGTTCGGCGGCGTCGACGTCAGTACGGTGTCCGGCCCGGTGATGTCCGCTGCCGGTGGCGCACCCGGTGTGCCCGTACCGCAGACGACGCCGCGGCACTGCTCCGGCTCACCGTTTCCGCTGGCGACGTTGCCGCCGCCGTCGATGGTCCCCTCCTCGGCGGCGTCGATGCCGAACGCGGCGTTGTGGTGCGCCACGTTGTCGGCCAACCGGTGCCCGGCCTCCGGCACCGAGATGCCGTCGCCCTGGTTACCGGTCACCTCGTTGCGCTCGACCACGTTCGCGCCGAGCGGCACACCCTCCGGGTCGACCGCCGCGCCCTCGACCGCGATACCGCCACCAGACGCGCCGTTGACCACGTTGTCGAGGATCCGGTTGCGCAGCGAACCCGGCCCGACCGAGATGCCGACACCACCGGAGAAGCTGGCGTCGTTCCGTTCGACCAGGTTGTCGCTGGAGCCCTCCAGTTCCACACCGCCCGGGTTGTACCGGACGTCGTTGTCCCGGACCACGCTGTCGCTCGCCCCGGACAGGCCGACGCCGGAGTCCGCCGCCAGGTGCGAGACGTTCCCGATCACCTGGATCTCGTCGGAGTCCTCCACCGTCACCCCGGCATCGCCGGTACGGGTCATCGTGTTGCCCTGCACCAGGGTCCGGTGCGAACCCTCGGTGATCAGGATCCCGCCGTCACCGCTGTCGGAGAGGGTGTTGCCGATCAGCCGGTTGTCGCGGGAGTCCTCCAGCAGGAAACCGCCGTCGCTGCCGATCGTCGGGTCGGCGGTCACCCCGCTGACCGTGATGTCCTCGACCAGGTGGCCGCTGGCGTCCTGCAGCCAGAGCGCCACCCCGAGGTTGCCGGTGAAGCTGTTCTCCGCCAGGACACTGTTCTCCGAGCCGGCGACCAGGGCCACCCCGATCTCGTTGGCGTCGAAGGTGTTACCGCGTACCTGGTTGGCGTTGCGGCCGTCGTCGGCGTTCGACAGCTCGATCCCGGCGACCGCGTTCTCGCGTACGGTCAGGTCCTCGTAGCGGTTGAACCGGGTGCCGGCCATCGCCGAGACCCCGTACACGAACTGCTGCACGGTTCCGCCGGTGACGATGACGTTTTCGAAGCCGACGTTGCGTACGCCGGCCGGTCCGCCCAGTTCGGGCAGCTCGATCGGCGATCCCGGCTGTCCGGGGAAGTAACCCGGCCCGTCGACGGTGTGCCCGTCGAGATCGACCTCGATGTTCGGCGCCCCGATCACCAACCCGTCGAGCGGGCAGTTGGTCAGGTCGTTGAGCAGCCGGGTGCTCTGGGTCAGCACCTGACCGCAGGTGACCGTGGTCGCGACCGGTGCCGGCGGCGCGGGCGGCTGCGGGGCCCCCGGACCGTCGAACCGGAGCACGAGCTGCGGCACCAGCGGCGGCTCCGCGACCGTGTTGCGGGAGGCGAACGAGGAGTCGTCGCCCTCGCCCTCCTCGGCGGAGTCCCGGATCAGGAAGCCGTGGTTCGGCGCCCCGCCGAGCATTGCCGCGACCTGACCGGTCACGTTCCACTCCCGGAACCCGGCACCGGAGCCGGTGGTCGCCGCGGTGCCGACCGTGCCGGGCTGGTTGGCCCAGGTCACCTGCATCTCGGCCCAGGCGGAGCCGATCGGGATCGCCTCCAGGGTCCGACCGACCTCGCCGTCCGCGTGCAACCGCATGGTCGCCCCGGTCAGTTCACAGGCCGCCGGTACGTCGGTCGGCAGCGGGAACCGGATCAGCGTACGGGTGTCCTCGCCGGGTGCCCGCGAGCGGACGCTGAGCGACTCGTCGATGCCGAAGTTCTCCTGGGTGCTCGACTCGTCGACCCAGGAGTCCGCGTCGGCGCCGAGGATCACGTTCGAGGTGTCGCAATCGACCGGCGAACCGACCGTCCAGGTGTACGTCGCCGGGGTCGGGTCGACGTTGTCGCCCTCGTCGATCGCCCGTACCTGCACGGTGTGCGAACCGGTGGTCAGGTTGGAGAAGCTCCACGGGCTGGCGCACTCCAGCCAGGCCAGCTCGTCGGTGCTGTCGATCCGGCACTCGTACTCGAGCAGGTTGGTCGGGGTGAGGTCGTCGGTGCCGAGGAACGAGAACGTGGCCGTACGGCCCGCGCTCGGGTTCGGCGGGGTGCTGGCGAACGTCGTCTCCGGTGGCGTGATGTCCTCGCCGCCGGTGAACTCCCAGACCGCCGGGGACTGGTCCACGTTGCCGGCCCGGTCGATCGCCCGTACCTCAAGGGTGTTCTGTCCCAGCTCGATGTCGAGCACCTCGTACGGGTTCGGGCAGCCGACGAACATGAACTCCGGGTCCGGTGGCTCGGTTGGGTCCGGCGGGTCCGGCGGGTCCGGCGGCTCGGTCGGGTCGTTGACCAGCACCCGGCACTCGTAGAGCAGTTCGCCGACCGGGGTGGTGTTGTCGGTGCCGGCGAAGGTGAACGTGGCCCGTTCGGCGGCGAACGTCGGCCCGGACACCACCGAGGTCTCCGGCGGGGTCAGGTCGGCCGCCGGGAACGGTCCCTCGTGTTCGAGCGCGCCGATGTCGCAGGTGGTGTTCTTCGGCCGGGTGACACCCCGCTGGTCGACGGTGGCGCACGGGGCTACGCCGCCGTCCAGGGCGAAGCTGTCGTCCTGGATCGCGTGGGTCATCGACGGGCCGCCGTTGTCGGCGATCGCGTCGATCTTCGGGTCGCCCGCGTTCGACCGGTCCCGGCTGCCGCGCAGGTAGCAGGAGTCGGCGCTGTCCAGGTTGCCGCCCTCGGAACCGACCGCGAAGCTGCAATCCGGGCTGTAGAGGTTGCCGGCCACGATCGTGTTGCGCAGGATCACCGACTGGCTCGGCTCGACCGGGAAGTTGACCGAGCCGCCCGGTTCGTCACCGATGCCGGCGCCGTGCGGGGCGACGTTGCGGTTGATGGTCACGTTGACCACCCGCAGGCCCGCGTCCGCGTCGGTGTAGAGACCGCCGCCGGCAACCTGGGCCACGTTTCCCGAGGTCGTGGTGTTCTCGATCAACGCCTCGGCGTCGCTGGCGTTGTAGATGCCGCCGCCGTACTGCTTGGCCCGGTTGTCCCAGAAGGTGGAGCCGGTGATCTGGAGGGTGCCGTCGGCGACGTTGGCGAAGCCGCCACCGTGCTCGGCGGTGTTCTGGCTGACCGTGCTGTCGACGATCGAGAACGCGCCACTGCCCTGGCTCTCGATGCCGCCACCGTCGGCCGCCGCGGTGTTCCCGGTGACCGTCAGCCGGGTCAGGGTGACCCGTTGACCGTCGTTCTCCACCCCGCCGCCGCCGGCCTCGGAGGTGTTGTCCCGGACCGTACTGTCGCTGACCGTGACCGCGCCGCCGGAGTGGATCGCGAGCCCGCCGCCTTCGGCGATCGACTCGTTCTCGGTGAACGACGCCCCGGTGACCGTCGCGCCGCCGCTGCCGCCGAGGTAGAGGCCGGCACCGCCGCCGTCGCCGGAGACCGGGTCACCGGCGGTGTTGCCGGTGAAGACGGTGTTGCGGACCGTGCTGGCGCGCTCCGAGTCGGCGAGTACGCCACCGCCGCTGCCGTGCGCGGCGTTGCCGGAGACGGTGCCTCGGGTGACGGTCAGCCGGGTCTTGGAGACGCTGCTGAGCCCACCGCCGTCGGCACCGGCCGTGTTCCCGGTCAGCGCGGTGTCGGTGAGCGCCAACTCGACCTCGTGCTGGTTGGAGATGCCACCGCCGTCGCCGCCGGTCGCGTTCCCCCTGATGGTCGAGCCGCTGATCTCGACCCGGCCCTCACCGTCGAGGTCGATGCCGCCGCCGGAGACCCCGGCGTAGCTGTCCAGCACCGAGACGCCCTGCAGGCGTACGACACCGGACGAGACACTGAGTACGGCACCGCCCTGCTCGGAGTCGTACCCCTCGCGGAGGGTGACCCCGGAGACGGTGACGTTGCCGGCGCTGTCGTGGATCTCCAGCAGCCGGTCCAGTCCGCGACGTTCTGCGGGTGCCCCGGCCGGTGGCTGCCCGCCGTCCACGATGGTCCCGGCGGCGCCGGCACCGATGATGGTGAGCGGGCTGAGGATGTCGAGGTCACCGGTGTCGTCGCCGTTGTCGCCGGCGGGTGCCCGGGTGATCTGGTACGTGCCGGCCGGCACCTGGATCGTGTCACCGGGCAGCGTCGCGTTCGCCTCCTGGATCGCGGCGCGCAGCGTGCACGTGTTGGCGCTGGTCCGGCAGATGCCGTTGCCGATGTTGATGTCGACCGCGTCGGCGGTGCTGTTGACGGTGAACGTGACCGCCCAGACCGGCTGGACGGCGATCATCGTGGTCAGCAGGGATGCCACCCCGATGACCGGAATCCAGATCCGGCGGCGTCTGGTCCTGCCGCCGGATCTGCGTTTTTTCGATGTGGTCGATGGTCTGCTCTCGCTCATGCCCGCCCCCACGGTCGGTCTGCTGCCAGTGGCCGCCAGTGTTCAGCCGGTCCGTAAGCCGACGCTCAGCCGAAGGTGAAAACTTCTTTATCTGACGCCCCGCCGCTGACCTGGGAAGACCCGTCGATGAGAGGCTTCTCATGCGGCTCTCACCGGTTGGTTATCGCGGGCCGGCAACCTTGGTCCGATGAGCACACAGAAGGTCGCCACCGGCATCGGGCTGGCGGCACTGGTCGGCCTGCTCACCGGTGTCGGCCTGCCGGCGCTGCTCCCGCCCGACCAGGTTCCGCCGATCCAGATCATCAGCCCGGCAGCTCAGACGAGGACCGACGATGGAGCCGACCCAGCCGGCAGCGCGAGCCTCGGCCCGGCCAACCCCGGAGGCGACGATGACGACGACGCCGGCCAGCCCGCCACCGGAGACGACCAGCCCGCCGCGGACGACGGCCGACCGGCCGGCGACGACGACGACGGACCCGCTGGTGGAGACGACGACGGACCGGCCGGGCGTGACGACGGACGGGCCGGCGGCGACGACAGCGAGCCAGCCGATGCCGACGATGACGACCGGTCCGCCGACGATGACGATGACGATGACGACCGGTCCGGCGACGATGACGACGAGGACGACGACGGGGACGACTGAGGCAGCGGTACGACCGTGGCGTCGGACTCTCGGTCTCGGGTTGCGGCTGCGTCTGCTGGGGTGGGCGCTGGCCCTGCTCGCGGTGGCCAGCCTCGCCTCGGTGGTGGTGATCCGCCAGGTGCTGCTCAACCAGCTCGACAACCGGATCGGCACCGACATGCGCCAGGAGGTGACCGAGTTCCGGCGACTGGTCGGTGGACGTGACCCGGCGAGCGGACAGCCGTTCGGCCCCGACCTGCGGGCCATCGCGGACACGTACCTGCTGCGGAACGAGCCGCAGGCCGGCGAGGCGGTGCTGGTGCTGGTCGACGGGGCGTTCTACCGGGCGACCGAGGCGCCACCGTACGACCTGAGTGGTGACGCCGAGCTGATGCGCCACTGGTCCGGGCTGACCGCGAGCGCGTACGGGCGGGTCGACGACAGTCCCGGCGGTCCGGCGCGCTGGCTCGCCGTACCCCTGATCATCGACGGCGCGGTACGCGGCCAGGTGGTCGTCGTCGAGTTCGGTGCCGAACGGCGGGCCGACATCGACGACGCCGTACGCCTGATGGCGCTCGCCTGCCTGCTGGTGATCGTCGTCGTCGCCGCCGGAGGTTACCTGGCCATGGGCCGGGCGCTGCGTCCACTGCGTACGGTCACCGAAACCGCGCGCACGATCGAGGAGACCGACCTCTCCCGGCGGATCGAGGTCACCGGGACCGACGAGGTCGCCGACCTGGCGCACACCTTCAACGGAATGCTCGGCCGGCTGCACCGGGCATTCGCCGCGCAGCAGGCGTTCGTCTCCGACGCCGGGCACGAGCTGCGTACGCCGATCACCATCGTCCGCGGTCACCTTGAGCTGATGGGTGACGACCCGGACGAGCGCGCCGAGACCATCGCGCTGGTCACCGACGAACTGGACCGGATGAACCGGATGGTGAACGACCTGCTCATGCTCGCCAAGGCCGAGCAGCCCGACTTCCTGCACCCCGACCACGTGGAGGTCGCGCTGATGATGCACGACGTGTACGCCAAAGCCGTTGCCCTGGGTGATCGGGACTGGCGGATCGGCACCATCGAGGAGGTGACCGTGCTCGCCGACCGGCAGCGGCTGACCCAGGCGCTGATGCAGCTCGCCCAGAACGCGGTCCAGTTCACCGGGCCCGTGGACAGCATCGAACTCTCCGCCCGGGTGGAGCATCCCGGCCAGGCAGAATCGGGCCGGGTGCTGCTTTCCGTACGGGACACCGGGGTCGGCATCGAGCCCGAGGACCGGGAACGGATCTTCGCCCGGTTCGCCCGGGCCGAACACGCCCATGCTCGGGCCGAGGGCGCCGGGCTGGGCCTGGCCATCGTGGCGGCGATCGCGGAGGCCCACCGGGGCACGGTCGCGGTGGACAGCATCCCCGGCGCGGGGTCGACCTTCACCCTGGTCCTGCCCGCCGCCTCGGTCGTGCCCGGAGGCATCCGGTGAACCGGGTCCTGATCGCCGAGGACGAGCCGCGGATCGCCTCGTTCCTGACCAAGGGGCTGCGCGCCGCCGGCTACGTGACCACGGTGGTGACCAGCGGGGTGGAGGTCGCCGGGGCCGCCCGCAGCGGTGACTTCGACGTGCTGATCCTCGACCTGGGGCTGCCGGGCCAGGACGGGCTGGCCGCACTGGCCCAGCTCCGGGCGCGGGGCGAGCGGTTACCGGTGATCGTGCTCACCGCCCGGGACGCGGTGCCGGACCGGGTCGCCGGGCTCGACCTCGGTGCCGACGACTACATGACCAAGCCGTTCAGTTTCGACGAACTCCTGGCCCGGGTACGGGCCCGGCTACGCGAGCACGGCCAGGCCACCCCGACCGTGGTGCAGGCCGGCCCGATCCGGCTCGACCTGGTACGCCGTACCGCCAGCGTGAACGGGGAGCTGGTCGAGCTGACCGGGCGGGAGTTCCTGCTCGCCGAGACCCTGTTGCGCCATCCGGGTCAGGTGCTCAGCCGGGAGCAGTTGCTGGACCGGGTCTGGGGGCTGGCCCACGATCCGGGCTCGAACGTGGTGGACGTGTACATCGGGTACCTGCGTCGCAAGCTCGGCACCGACCGGATCCAGACCGTACGCGGCATCGGCTACCGCCTGGCCGGCTGACCCGCCGTCGGGTCGAGCGGGATTGCACCGCCGCCGACACTTGACCTCTACCGTTGTTGAGGTTGCAGGCTGTCTGGACAGGAGGAGCGCCGAACGCCGGAGGAGTGGTCATGCGCGCAGTGTGGTTGAACGGGTTCGGCGGGCCGGAGCAGCTCGTCTCCGGCGAGGCGCCGGAGCCGGTCGCCGGCCCCGGGCAGGCGCTGGTCGAGGTGGCATTCGTCAACATCACCTTCGTCGAGACCCAGTTCCGGGCGACGGGCGCCGGCCCGTACCGGCCGGAACTGCCGATGATCCCGGGCAACGGGGTCGGCGGTGTGGTCAGCGCGGTCGGCACCGGCGTCGACCCGGCCCTGGTCGGCCGTCGGGTGGTGAGCAGCACCGGCGGCTCCGGCGGGTACGCCGAACGGGCCTCGGTGGACGCCGCCGGTCTGTTCCCGGTGCCGGACGGGCTGGCCCTGGACGATGCGGTGGCGTTGCTCGCCGACGGGCGTACGGCGACCTGGCTGGTCCGGTCGGCCGGTCTGGTCGGCGGTGAACGGGTGCTGGTGGAGGCGGCGGCCGGTGGGGTCGGCTCACTGCTGGTGCAGCTTGCCAAGGCGGCCGGCGCCACGGTCGTCGCGGCGGCCGGCGGCCCGTACAAGATGGGGCTGACCCGCGACCTGGGCGCCGACGTCGCCGTCGACTACCGGGAACCGGACTGGACCGATCGGGTACGCGGCGCCGTCGGCGGCGTCGACGTGGTCTTCGACGGTGTCGGCGGCGACCTCGCCCGCGCGGCATTCGAGCTGCTGGACCGTGGCGGCCGGATGCTCAGCTTCGGCCTGGCCAGCGGCGAGTGGGCGGACATCTCCGAGGAGACCGCGCAGCGGCGTGGCGTACAGGCGTTGCGCCCGGCGATGAACCCGACGCAGCTACGTGGCTTCACCGAGAGCGCGCTGGCCGAAGCGGCGGCCGGCCGGCTGCGCCCCACGATCGGGCAGCGTTTCCCGCTGGAACGGGCGGCGGACGCGCACGCCGTCATCGAGTCCCGGGCCGGCTTCGGCAAGACCCTGCTGGAGGTGCGTTGACGCGGCAGTGCCGGCCGCCGGCTGACGTGCCCGGACACGCTTGCCGGCCGCCGACTGACGTGCCCGGACACGCTTGCCGGCCGCCGGCTGATGTGCCCGGACACGCTTGCCGGCCGCCGGCTGATGTGCCCGGACACGCTTGCGAACTGCGGGTGGGTGTCGTACCGGGGCGGTAGCGTCGGCGACGACCGATCGACGCAGCGTGACGGGACTGGTGATGGACACTCTGGAACCTGTGACCGAGTTGGACGCCCGGTACAGCGACGACGCCGCCGAGGCCACCGGCTGGGCCGAGGCCCGCGAGATCCTCACGGCCGCCGAACTCTACTGGCTGTCGACCGTACGCCCGGACGGGCGGCCGCACGTCACCCCGCTGCTCGGGGTCTGGCTGGACCACGCGATGTACTTCTGCACCGGGCCCGACGAGCGCAAGGCCCGCAACCTCGCCGACAACCCGCACACCGTGCTGACCACCGGGAGCAACGGCCTGCACCAGGGTCTGGACCTGGTGCTGGAGGGTGACGCGGTCCGGCTCGCCGACGAGGCGCGGCTGCGCCGGATCGCCGACGCCTACGTCACGAAGTACGGCGAAGACTGGCGGTTCGACGTCCGCGACGGCATGTTCCACCACGCCTCGGGTGCCGGTACGGCACTCGTGTTCGAGGTCGCCCCGGCCACCGCCTTCGGCTTCGGCAAGGACCCCTACAGCCAGACCCGCTGGCGCTTCCCGCACTGACCAGCCGAGGCTGAGCGGTTTCTCATCGGCGGCTCACCTCCGGCTCATCGGGCGCCGGGATCGTCGGCAGTATGTCGACGACCACCACCAGCACCGGCGGGCCGGGCGGCTCCCCCGACTCCGATCTTGATCTACTCACCGGGCCGGGAGCCGAGCAGTTGCTGCGGACCGCCCTGCGACCGGCCGGCGGTGAACTGCTCGCCTGGCGGGCTGTCCAGGTCGAACACCAGCCGGGGCGCCGGTCCACGGTCGCGTACCGGGTGCGGATCCGGTGGCCGGACGGACGGGTTCGGGAGGAACGGCTGGCCGCCTGCACCGGTCGTCCACCACGCGGCACGGTGGTGCTGGAGGACGGTGTCGACCGGGTGGCCGCCTGGCGTTTCCCGTACGACCCGGATCTGCCGGCGCTGCGCACCGCGTACGACGAACGGGCCGTTGCCGTACTCCTGCGCGACCTCGGCCTCGGCGATGGCGGACCGGTGCGGTTGGAGGTCCGGGCGTACCGCCCGCGACGGCGGGCGGTGATCGAGGCGGTCGGCCGTCGGGACCGGCTCTTCCTCAAGGTCGTCCGCCCCGATCAGGTACGTGACCTGCACGAACGGCATCGGCTGCTGGTCGACTCCGGGCTACCGGCCGCGCCGAGCCTGGGCTACAGCCCGGACGGGCTGCTGGTGTTGCAGGCGCTTCCCGGCCGCACCCTTCGGCAGGCACTGCACGCCCGGCAGCCGCCACCGCCGGGGCGGGCGGTGCTGACCCTGCTCGACCGGCTGCCCGCCGAGTTGGCGCACGGCCGGCCCCGGCGGTCCTGGCGGGAGAAGGCGCCGCACTACGCCTCGGTGCTCGCCGCCGCGCTGCCCAGCGTGGCCGAGCAGGCGCGCGGGCTGGCCGAGGCGGTCGTCTGCGAGTCCGGCCCGGAAGCCCGCACCGTCGTGCACGGCGACCTGTACGAGGGCCAGTTGCTGGTCTCCGGTGGCCGGATCTGCGGCCTGCTCGACGTCGACACCGCCGGGCCGGGCGAGCGGTTGGACGATCTCGCCTGCCTGCTCGGGCACCTCTCCGTGCTGGCCCAGATGAACCGGGACCGGGCCGGCACGATCCTGCGCGCGGGGGCGACGTACCTGGCCGCGTTCGAGCGGGTGGTGGATCCCGCCGACCTGCGCTATCGAACCGCGGCGGTGGTGTTGTCGCTGGCCACCGGGCCGCACCGGGTGCAGGAACGGGACTGGCCGGTGAACACCCGAGCCCGGCTTGACCTGGCCGCCCAGTGGCTGGACAGCGCCCGCCGACTCCGCCCGCCCACCTGATCCACCAGCCCGGTCCGGATGAAGAAGGTCTCACGTCCGGTTCAGGCGTACCTCATCGCCGGGGCCGAGGCTGGAGGCACAGGCACGAAGACACCGAGGAGGATGCCATGCACATCAATCGACCGTGGCGGATCGTCGCCGGGGCGGGTGCCGTCGCACTGGTCGCCGGGCTCACCGCCGGGGCGGCGGCTGCCAGCGACGGCATCGAACTGCGCGACCGGGTCAGTCCGATCCAGGTGAACACCCAGTTGGACCAGGCGGTCGCCGACGACTCGCCGGAGTCGGCCGACAGCCCGTACCAGTCGCCGTTCGACTCCGCGAACTCGGCATCGGACAGTCCGGGCGACCCGCAGTGGGTGGATCCCTCACCCGAGTCGGCGGACAGCGCGAATGCCTCGGCCGCCGACTCACCGGCCCCTCCGCCGGCCAAGAAGGCGACCAGCACGGGCGACAAGGGCAAGCCGGCGCCTGCGAAGCCGAAGGCGGGCAACGACAGCCCGGACGACTCGCCGGCCCCGGTGCGCAAGCGCGGTGGCGGGGGCGGCGAGTCGGCGAACTCGGGCGGTTCCGCCGACTCGGGCGGTTCCGCCGACTCCGGCGACTGACCGACCAGGCCCCGACATCCGCGCGGCCCGACCACCCCGGTCGGGCCGCGTCGCCGTCGGAAGATCCGGGTACGCCGGCAGCCGCTGACCTGTCCGGGGCTCGGCGGCACCAGCCAGGCACGACAGCCCTGGCTCGGCGGCATCAGCGCGGCACGACAGCCGTGGCTCGGCGCCACCAGCCAGGCACGACAGCCGGGGCTCGGAAGCGTCAGCCCGGCACGACGGTCGGGCCGAGCAGTCGGCCCAGTCCATACAGCGCGAGGCCGATCGCGATCCCCATGACGACCAGGAGCGCAAAACCCTCGAAACCGTTGGGCCGCCTCTTCGCGATCGGCCCGTCGATGCCGACGAGTTTCTGCTCCAGCGCTGTCTGTGGCCCGTACAGCCAGGGCTCCCGGGTGGCCCAGGCAAGGACGCCCAGCCCGAGCGGGATCCAGGAGAGCCAGAACCAGTACCACTTCGTACCCCGGATCGGGGCGGGAGCCGAAACCAGGGCGATCAGGAACACGGCCATCAGCGACACCGCGAGCCAGTACGCCGTACGGATGAGCGGGTGGACCACTCCCGTACCGTTGACGCCCGCCGCGGCCTGGAGTTCCGCGACAAGCGGGCGGCCCCGTGCCGGGATGCTGCCGTCCCGGGCCGCCGTCGCCGGCTCGGGGTATCCGTGACCGACGTCGGTGTAGCGCACCCGGCCGGTCTCCGTCGTCCAGGCGACCTGGTTCCCGTCGGGACCACCTGCCATGATCCGTTTAGTGCCCCAGAACCCACCGTTGTCCCAGTAGGTTCCGATATTGACACTCGTCACCGAGCCGGCGGCGATGTCGCGTCGCGCCTGGTCGGCGTCAGCCGGACGGGGTGCCGACCACCAGGCAAGCATCGCCCAGAGCAGCCAGAGCACCACCAGCGTTCCGCGTACGCCCACGACCAGGATCCGCCGCCAGTCCCGTACTGCCAGGTCACGCGGCCCGATTGCGCCCGGAGTCGCCCCGCTCACCCCGCCCACCGCCCGCCACCGCCCACCACCCCAGCTTGTCAGCCCCCAGCCACCACCGCCCCCCACCAAGCCGTTGATCATGAAGTTAGCGCGCCTCCAGGGCACATTTCTCGTCGCTAACTTCATGATCAACGAGCGAAAGTGGGGTCAGGGGAGGGGGATGGTTTCGGCTTGGGTGGCGCTGGTGCGGGCGGCGGCGAGGACCTTCAGGCTGGCGACTGCGTCCCAGGGGTCGACCGGGACGGGGGCGGTGCCGCGTACGGCCGCCGCGAAGGCCGGGTAGTAGGTGTCCCAGCGGCCGCGTTCGGTCGGTACGACCGTAGTCGTCTCGCCGCGCTGGATCCGGCCCCACCGGTGCTCGGGCTCCACGCCCCACCGATCCGCCTCGGTGGCGGGCGACCGGCCGGCGATGAGCGCGTCCTCCTGCCCGTCCACCCCGTCGACCAGGTAGCTGCCGGTACTGCCGGTGACCCGGAACCGGGGACCGGGCGCGCCCTGAACCCAACTGCCCCACAGTTGGGACCGGACCCCGCCGGTGTGCTGCAAGGCGACGAAGAAGTCGTCGTCGCGGCCACCGAGATCGTCCCGCAGCCGCATCTCGGCGTAGACCCGGTCGACCGGGCCGAACAGGGTCAACGCCTGGTCGACCAGGTGACTGCCGAAGTCGAGCAGGGTGCCGCCACCGGCGGCGGGTGGTCCCGGCTGCGGGGCGAACCGCTCGAACCGTGACTCGAACCGGGTGACCGTGCCCAGTTCCCCGCTCGCGACGAGCTTACGTACGGTCAACAGGTCCGAGTCCCAGCGGCGGTTCTGGTACACGCTCAGCACCACACCGGTCCGCTCGGCCAGCTCCACGGTCTCCCGCGCCGCGGCCGGATCCAGCACGAACGGCTTGTCCACCACGACCGCCAGTCCGAGCCCGATCGCCTCCTGCGCCAGCGCCAGGTGGGTGGCCGCCGGGGTGGAGATCGCGACCGCCTCCACACCCTCCGCGACCAGGGCGGTCAGCGAATCGAAGGCCGGCGTGCCCGGCTGGTCCCGAGCCAGTTCCTCCCGCCGCGCCGAGGAGGTGGTCACCACACCGACCAGATCGCACTCGGCGGCCGAGGCGAGCAGCGGCGCATGGAAGTACCGGCCGCCGAAGCCGTAGCCGATCAGGCCGAACCGTACCGGGGATGCTGACATGCCGTGATCCTACGACCGGTTACCGAACGTGACCATCGGCCCCCGATCCGGAGCGCGACCCGACGGGCGGACGTGACGGTGCCGCCGGGAGGACTGGCCTCCCGGCGGCACCTGGTTACCGCCTCGCTACACCTGCCGTCCCCCGATCACGGGTTGACGGTGATGGTGAAGGTCGACGTGGTGTTCCGGATGTTCTGGAAGTTGTTGCTGAACCGCAGGTTGTTGAAGGTGGCCGAGCCGACCGCCGGACCCTGGCCGGGCTCGGGCAACTCGTTCGCCCAGATGCCGAAGCCGGACTTGGCGTCGAACGCGTCACCGCTCTTCTGCGCACCGCTGATCGAGATGTTGGTGAAGACGGTGTCCGTGACGGCCTGGGTCGCCTGGCCACCGCTGTAGTTCGACTGGAACATGATGCCGTGGTACGTCGGATCCACGATGTCCACGTTGTTGATTCGGATGGCGCGGAACTCCTTCGACGCCGCGAACATCCAGATCGCTGGGAATGTCTGCGACCCCCAGAAATGACCACCGGCCCGGACGATCGAGGCGTTCTCGATCGTCGTGAACCCGGGACCGAATCCGATGAACGGGTAGCCGAAGTCCAGCGAGCTGACGGTGATACCGGAGTAGGTCAACATGTCCGCGATGTACAGGTTGCGGAACACGTTGTTCTGCCCGCCGTACACCGCCAGACCGGCGGCACGCCAGGTCAACGTGGCCGTCAGGTTCTCGAACACGTTGCCGGTGTTCGCCCCACCACCGCCGTCGATCGCGGAGAAGAGCGCGAACGCGTCGTCACCGTTGGTCCGACCCTCGACGTTGCTGATCAGGTTGTTGTTGCTGCTGTTGGTCATGTTCAGGCCGTCGGCGTACGTGTTCCGGATCCTCGAGTTCTTGATCGTGGTGTTGGTGACCCCGAGACCCCAGAACATGCACATCTGGTGCTCCACCCAGATGTTGTCGAACGTCATATTCGACGTACGGGACAGGTCGAAGACCTTGCCCGGACCGTCGTTGCGGCTGGTGTAGTTACCGAAGTACGAGAAACCGGCGAAGGTCGAGCCGTTCGCCGACGCCTCGGCCCGGAAGCCGACATCGGTGTTCTCCTGACCCGTGGGCGCGGCGAACCGGGTGTACCAGGGACCCGCCCCGACAACCTGGAGCGCCTTGCCGTACACCTGGAACTTCGACTGCGTCGGGTAGGTACCCGCCGGCAGGTAGACACCGATCAGGTTGGCGTCCTGCCGCGCCCGGTCCAGTGCGTTCTGCACGTCCTGGTGGGTGAAGCCGGCCGGTACGGCGTACCGCGCCGGGTCCGGGTTGCCTACCGCGGTGACCAGCTCCGTGTTGATGAAGTCGATCGCGTACGTGGTGGTGTTCGCGGCGTCCTTCTGGAGCTTGATCTTGCTGCCCGCCGGGATGGTGGCGTCCAGGAAGATGTTCGCCTCGTCGTAGATGTGCCGCGGGCTGCCCGCGCTCGGGGAGTTACCCGGGCTGGCCTCGGCCCCGTAGAGCCAGATGTACTTCGAGGTCAGCGGGATCGCCTTGTGGAACACGTTGTTGACGTAGACGTTGATCGTCGAGTTGATCCCGCCACCGCCCGGCGCGTCCGGGATGGAGAAACGGGTGACCAGCGTGTTCGTGCTCGCCTTGGTGGTGAACTCGACGAAGTTGCCGGTCGAGTTCAGGGTGACCGCCCGACGTCCGGACGCCTCACCGGCCAGGTCGCCGATGATCCGGTTCGGCCCGACGACCTGGGCGCCGCCGCCGACCACACCGTCCTCGGCCTCGTACATCTCGTACGGCAGGTTCGCCCCACGACCGGAGAAGAACCCGGTGACGCTGGTGTTGTTGGCGCGCTTGACCGGCAACTCGTTCGCGTCGTCGGCCAGCACCACCCGGACGTCGTACCTGCCGTTGACGGCGGTCCAGGTGCCCAGGTTGACCGGGGCGGTGGTGGCACCGGCCGCGATCGTGCCGGTGTACGAGCCGGTCAGCGTACGGACCACGGCACCGTTGGCCGGGTTGACCACGGTGAGCGTGATGCCGTGGGCGCCACCGGCGGAGGCGATCGTGCCCTGGTTCTTGATCGCCACCGTGAAGGTGACCGTGCTACCGGCCGCCGGGTTGCTCGGCGACCAGCTCACGTTGGCCACCAGGTCGGAACTGGCCACCTGCGCCACGACCAGCGACGACGGGTTGGTGTAGCTGTTGTTCGCGTCGTTCTGCTCGATCACCGTGTTGGCCTCGTCGACCTTGGCGCTCAGCGGGTACGTACCCGCGTCGCGCGGACCGACGTTCGCGGTGACCGTGCTGGTGGCACCCGCCGCCAGCGCGCCGACCGAGGCGGTGCCGGCCAACGTCGTACCCAGGTAGAAGTTGACGTTGGTGGCCGCCGAAGCCGCGGTCCCGCCGTTGCGGACGGTCGCCGACAGGGTGACCGCGTCGG
Source organism: Micromonospora sp. NPDC049523 (assembly GCF_040676775.1). NCBI lineage: Bacteria > Bacillati > Actinomycetota > Actinomycetes > Micromonosporales > Micromonosporaceae > Micromonospora > Micromonospora sp. NPDC049523. The sequence goes on from NZ_JBFAPP010000009.1 coordinate 281,093, forward strand.
TCTCCACCGGCGAGGCCGGGGTGAACGACATGCCGGTGATGGTCAGGTCCGGGTTCGGCGCGGGTACGCCGATGATCTGGAACTCCGCCACCTGGCCTGCCGGAGCACCCGAGTTCGTGGTGATCTGGAGCCGGACGTCGGCGACCGTGGCGCTGACCGGGATGGTCACCGTGTTGCCGGTGGCCGGGTTGAAGCTGTAGGACTGCGCCGCCGCCAGGCTGGTGAACGTGCTGCTGCTCTGCTCACGCCCGAGCACCTGGATGGTCTGCGTACGGGGACCCCACGAGCTGTCCGGGTTGAGCTTCACCACCACCGAGCTGACGCTCGCGTTGGCCCCCAGCGCCACGGTCAGCACGCTCGGGTAGTTGTTCCCCTCCCAGTAGGTGGCGGTGTTGTTGTCGTTCGCGTTGGTGGGCACGAAGGTGAAGATCGAGCCCGACGCGGTGACCGGCTTGCCGACGGCCAGGTTCGACCCGCCGGGGTTGGTGCCGGTACGGGTGACCGTGTTGCTGTTGCCGGAGACGTTGCCCGCCGCGTCCTTGGCCCGCACGTAGTACGAAACCGTCGCGGTCGCCGGCTGGCTGTCCGTGTACGTCAACACGTTGCCGGCCACGCTCGCCCGCACCGAACCGTTGGCGTAGATGTCGTACCCGGTCACGGCCACGTTGTCCGAGGACGCGCCCCAGGCCAGGCGGATCTGACCGGAACCCGGCTCGGTGAACGACAGCGTGCCCGGTACGGTCGGCGCCTGCGTGTCCCCACCCGGCGTGCCGGTACGGGTGACCGTGTTGCTGTTGGCTGACTGGTTGCCCGCCGCGTCCTTCGCCCGTACGTAGTACGCGACCGTCGCGGTCGCCGGCTGGCTGTCCGTGTACGTCAACACGTTGCCGGCGACGCTGGTGCGCAGCGTGCCGTTGGCGTAGATGTCGTACCCGGTCACGCCGACGTTGTCGGTGGACGCGTTCCAGGTCAACCGGATCTGCCCCGACCCCGGCTGGGTGTACGCCAGGCTCCCCGGCGCCGACGGTGCCTGGGTGTCACCCTCGGTCGGACCGTAGACCTCGAACTCCGAGAGCTGACCGGCCGGCCAACCGGTGTTGCCGGTGATGTTCAACCGGACGTACCGGGCGGTGGTCTGGTTGAAGTTGATCGTCACGGTGTTGCCGGTGGCCGGGTTGAAGGTGTAACCGGCCGACGCGACGATGGTGGAGAACGGGCCGTTGCTGGTGGTGCTGCTGCCCTGCACGCTCAGCGTCTGCGTACGGGTCGCCCAGGCGGAGGCCGGCGGCAGCTTCAGCACCACCCGGTTCACCGCCACGGCGGAACCGAGGTCGGCCTGGATCCACTGCGGGAACGCGTTGTTCGCGCTCTCCCAGTAGGTGTTGGCGTTGCCGTCACCGGCGTTGCCGGCCCCGTAGACGTCGGCGAAGCTGCTGGCGCTCAGCGACACCACCGCTGCCGCGGCGGCGAGGTTGACGTTCGACACCGCCGCCGGGTGGACCTCCAGCTCGGCGAGCTGGCCGGCGGAAGCGGCGCTGTTCGCGGAGATGTCGGCCCGCACGTACCGGGCGTTGGTGGCCGGGAACTTGACCGTCACCAGGTTGTCCGAGGTGGGGCTGAAGGTGTAGCTGGCCGAGCCGACGATCGTGCTGTACGACGTACCGTCGGGGCTGCCCTGGATGGCCAGGGTCTGGGTCCGCTTCGCCCAGCCCTTGGGCAGTTTCAGGGTGACCCGGTCGATGCTGGTGCTGCTGCCGAGGTCGACCGCGGCAGCCTGCGGGAAGGCACCGCTGCCCTGCCAGTAGCTGGCCTGGTCACCGTCTTTGATGTTGGCGGCGGCGTGACCGGTGCTGGCGCTGGTCGCCGCGGCGGCCTTGCCGGCGGCGAGGTTGGTCGCGCTCGCCTGGTTGGCGGGTGCGGCGGAGGCGGGGATCGCCGGGGCGAGCGCCGCGACCATACCGGTCGCGAGGATCGCCGCCAGCGGGCGCCAGGGGACGGGGTTGGTTCTCATTGCGTTCCTCCAACTTCGGGCTGGAACGTCAGATGGGGGTGGTGGTGCATAAGCCCACAGGGGGCGGCGGGGCGGGCCGACGTTGCCCGTCCCCGATTACTGCTGAACCTGTACATACGAGACAGCACCTTCCTGCGCCGGGTACACCGACGGCACTCTCCGAGCCGATGGGTGTGATCGGTCCCCTCCCGCCACCGCGGTGGCGGGAGGGGACCTGCCGTACGCCTAGACGGCGTAGACCTCGTACTCGGAGAGCTGACCGGCGGGCCAGCCGGTGTTGCCGGTGAAGGTCAGGCGCAGGTACCGCTGGGTGGTCGCCGCGAAGGTGACCGTGACGGTGTTACCCGAGGCGGGGTTGAAGGTGTAACCCGCCGACGCCTTGAGCGTCGTGTACGGCACCTGACCGGTGGTCGAACCGAGCACCGACAGCGTCTGCGTACGGGTCTGCCAAGCGGCCGCGGGCGGCAGCTTCAGCACCACCCTCGACACCGACCGGGCCGACCCCAGATCCACCGTGATCGACTGCGGGAACGCGTTGTTGGCGCTCTCCCAGTAGGTGTTCGGATTGCCGTCCACCGCGTTGCCACCGCCGTAGACGTCCGCCACGCTGGTCACCGTCGTGGGCCGACCGACGGCCAGGTTGACGTTCGCCGGAGGAGTGGTGGGCGGCGGTGTGGTGGGCGGGGGCGTCGTCGGCGGAGGCGTGGTCACCGGCGGGGTGGTGGGCGGCGGCGTGCTGCCGCTGCCGTACACCTCGAACTCGGAAACCTGCCCGGCCGGCCAGCCGGTGTTCCCGGTGAAGACCAACCGCAGGTAGCGGCGGTTCGCCGAGGGCAGCACGACCGACACCGAGTTACCCGAGGCCGGGTTGAAGGTGTAACCGGCCGCCGGGACGATCGGCGGGAAGCTCCCGTCCGTCGAACCCTGCACCGCGAACGTCTGGGTACGGGTCTCCCAGCCCGGTGGCAACTTCACCACCACCCGGTTGGTGTTCACCACCGCGCCGAGGTCGACCGTCAGCGACTGCGGGAAGGCACCGTTCGCGCTCTCCCAGTAGCTGGCGGCGTTCCCGTCGTTCGCGTTCTGCGCCACGTACCCCTGCGAGGTGCTGGTCGCCGTGATGACCTTGCCCTGGGCCAGGTTGCCGTTGGTCGGCGGCGTGGTCGGAGGGGTCGTCGGCGGCGTGGTCGGAGGAGTGGTGGGCGGAGTGGTCGGCGGCGGCGTGCCGGTCGGCGGCGGGCTGGTCGGCCCGTTGTTCCAGATCGGTGCCGGCCACGGGCCGCAGTCCGGGGTGGCGGTGTACCAACCCGAGTTGCCCGGACCCTGGGTGATCTGGAAACCGCTGCCGACGCAGTTGTGCATCGGCTTGGGCTGGGCGATGCCGCTGGCCCGTACGTTGGTGAAGGAGACCTGACTGGCCGCCTGCACCTGGAGCGCGTACGTTCCGGCGCCGACGATGTTGACGTTGTTGAGGAAGATGCCGTTGGTCTGACCCTCGATCCAGTGCAGCGCGGCGTACGAGCTGTCCAGGATGTCGGTGTCGGTGATGTTGATGGTGGGGTTCTGGAACCCCTGGTTCAGCGCGGAGAACCAGATCGCGCCGACGCCGAAGTTCCAGTTGTAGTCCGAGTTGCCGTTGCGGATCAGGGTGTTGCGGGCGATCGTCCAGGTGCCGAGGACCGAGGTCGCCCCCTGTACGCCGGGATAGCGGTTGGCCACGTGGATGCCGCCGCCGTTGGTGAGCGAGTCGGCGGTCACGTTGTCGGTGATCTTGATGTCCCGACCGCCGTAGCTGACCAGGTGGTTCGCCAGCAGCGTGACGCCGATGGTGTTGTGGGTGAACGAGTTGTTGACGTTCGGTACGTTCTGCGCCCACATCGCCAGCGCGTCGTCACCGGTGTTGCGGACGAACGTGTTGGTCACCGTGGAGTTGGTGACCCCGGTGTGGAAGTTCACCCCGTCCGCGGTCTGGTCCAGGATCCGGCTGTTACGGATGGTGAAGTTGTCCATCGGGCCGTCCATCCAGGCGCCGACCTTGGTGTGCTGCATCCAGATGTTGTCGATGACCGAGTCGGTCATCGCCCCACCGAACGCGTTCACCTGGTCGTCGTCGATCCGCTCCTGGATGTCGCCGATGATGGCGAAGTCCCGTACGGTCACGTTCCGGCTGGGACCGTTCGCCTCGTGCGGGCGTACCCCTCCGGTGTAACCGCCGCCGGGGACGTACTTGCCGTAGATGCCGGCCGCCCGGTTGCGCTGGGTGGGATGCCGACCGCCGAGCACCGAGTACCACGGGCCGGCGCCGCGCAGCGTCACCCGGTCGACCACCACGTGGTCCCAGAGGGTGAAGTTGCCCTGCGGGATCCAGACCGCCCGGCCCTGTGCCGCGCCCGCGTCGACCGCCGCCTGGAAGTCGGCGGTGGAGTCGGTCGCACCGGTCGGGTCGGCACCGAAGTCGGTCACCACGTCGATGACGTTCGCCGGTTTCGCGATCGGGCCGCCGACCAGCTCGAAGTCGGCCAGGTCGATGGTGAAGGTCGGTGACTGGGCGGTGGAGCTGACCTGCAACCGGACCTTGGTGCCGGCCGGGTAGGTCGACCCGAACAGGGTACGGGCCTCGTCGTAGAAGTGGTGCGGGTTGGTGTCGCCGGGGTTGTTGTTGAACGGGTAACCCCCGTAGTACCAGCCGTACTTCGAGGTCACCGGTACGGCCTTGACCACGTTGCCGTTGATCCGCAGGTCGATGCTGGCGTCCCGGCCGGTCCCGGACGGGCTGTCCGGGATGCTGTACCGGAAGGTGACCGCGTCGGCCGGCTTGGTCAGGGTGAACTCGACGTACTCGCCGACCGCGTCCAGGGTCACCGCTTCGCGGCCGGAGGCCTCGGACGGGAGCTGACCGTAGTAGCGGGTCGGGCCGATCTTCGAACCGTTGTGGGCGACGTTCTCCGCCTCCTGCTCGACGAAGGGCACGGTGGCACCGCGACCGACGATGTCGAACGGGGATAGGCCGGCGGCCTGGGCGGGCGCTGCCGACGTGAGGGTGAGAACACTGATCGAGGCCGCGGCCATCGCGGTGCTGGCGATGACGGCCAGCCCGACCCGGGCGCGGTTGTTGCGTGGTGCGGTGGCGGTGCCGGGCGTGGGCGCGCCGGCGGTATGGATGGCCATTGGATCCCTTTCGTCAGGAAAACCAATTCCCCCGTGCGTGGAGCCGCGTGGAGCCGCAATCAGCAATGGTTCAGGGCGCGTAGACCTCCCGTTCGGTTACCGGCCGGTGGAACGGCCCGGTGGTGGTGGCGACGGTGACGTTTCGTACCGCCGCCGAAAAATTCGGGGGTACGGCGTGTCCGCCGACGGTGGGGTCGGCGTCCCCACCCCCGGCGGACACCACCGCGCCGTCGCACTCGGCCCGGGTGGGCCCGGGGCCGAGTTGGACGTACCCGGCGACCCACTGACCCGCGTACGCCGCCGACGACCGCCGGTGGGAACCGCACACCGCTGTCCCGGTGCTGCGTTCGAAGGCGGGTACGCGGGTCATGTCTAGACCGTTCCGGTCCGCAGCCAGACGGCCGTGTCCGGGGGAAGCAGGTCTCCGTCGAGCGGCCCACTGGCGAGCAGTCGGAGCTCGTGCGCCGGCAGCGGCACCGGTACGCCGGACAGGTTCACCACGCAGGCGAACTCGTCGCCGCGGCTGAACGCGAGCACGTCGTCCGGTGCCTCGATCCAGCTCATCGGGCCGTCACCGAGACCGCTCTCGGCCCGCCGGATCCGGATCGCCGCCTGGTAGAGCGCCAGCATCGACGACGGGTCCCCGGTCTGCGCCTGGGCGGTACGGCCCTTCCAGTCCGCCGGCTGCGACAGCCACGGCGCGGTGGTCGCGCCCTCCGGGCTGAAGCCGAACGGGGGCGCGTCACCGGACCACGGCAACGGCACCCGGCAGCCGTCCCGACCCGGGTCGATGTAGCCGGAACGCGGCCACATCGGGTCCGTACGCTCTGCCGGCGGGACGTCGACCTCCCAGAGCCCGAGTTCCTCGCCCTGGTAGACGTACGTGGCGCCGGGCAGGGCGAGCGAGAGCAGAGCCGCCGCGCGGGCCCGTACGGTGCCCAGCTCCAGGTCGGTGAAGATCCCCTCGCGCTTCTTGGCGAAGCTGAACGTGGTGTCCTCGCGTCCGTACCGGGTGACGTGCCGGGTGACGTCGTGGTTGGAGAGCACCCAGGTCGCCGGGGCGCCGACCGGTGCGTGCGCGTGCAGCGTGCCGTCGATGCTCTCGCGCAGCGCCGAGGCGTCCCAGGCGCAGCCGAGGAAGTCGAAGTTGAACGCGGCGTGCAGCTCGTCCGGGCGCAGGTAGTTGGCGAACCGCTGCCGGTCCGGCATCCACACCTCGCCGATCAGCGCCCGGTCACCGGGGTACTCGTCGGCGATCCGCCGCCAGGCCCGGTAGACGTCGTGCACCCCGTCGAGGTCGCGGAACGGGTGCGGCCGGTCCGGCAGGGTCTCCGGCAGCGTGCCGTCCTTGACCAGCAGCCCGGCGGAGTCGATCCGGATGCCGTCCACGCCCCGGTCGAACCAGAACCGCAGGATGTCCTCGAACTCGGCCCGTACCAGCGGGTGTTCCCAGTTGAAGTCGGGCTGCTCGGCGGTGAACAGGTGCAGGTACCAGTCACCGGGGGTGCCGTCCGGGTTGGTGGTACGGGTCCAGGTCTCGCCGCCGAACTCGCCGACCCAGTCGGTGGGCCGCTGGTCGCCGTTCGGACCCCGCCCGGGGCGGAACCAGAACAGGTCCCGCTCGGGTGCGCCGGGTCCGCCGGCCAGCGCCGCCTGGAACCACGGGTGCTGGTCGGAGCAGTGGTTGGGCACCACGTCGACGATGGTCCGGATGCCCAGCGCGTGGGCCTCCGCGATCAGCGCCTCGGCCTCGGGCAGGGTGCCGAAGATCGGGTCGATGTCCCGGTAGTCGGCCACGTCGTAGCCGGCGTCGGCCATCGGCGACGGGTACCAGGGGCTGAACCAGATCGCGTCGACGCCGAGCGCGGACAGGTGATTCAGCCGGGACCGGATGCCGGCGATGTCGCCGATGCCGTCGCCGTTGCCGTCGGCGAAACTACGTGGATACACCTGGTAGATCACCGCTCCACGCCACCACGGACTGTTGTCTGCTGTGGACACGAGCACCTGCTTTCTGCGTCAGTACGTCGGCGGGTTCGCCAGACCTGGATGTGTTCGGGCGAACGGTCGTTGTCCGCCGCGGGAGGTAACGCGAGGCCTATCCCTTGAGGCTGCCCGTGGTCAGACCGGACATGATGTTCCGCTGGAAGACCAGGAAGATGATGACGGTCGGGATCGCGGCGATGACCGAGGCGGCGATCACCACGTTCATCGGCGTACCACCGGCGAAGGCGTAGATGCCGACGCTGACCGTACGGGTCTCGGGTGACGGCATGACCAGCTTGGGCCAGAGGAAGTCCTTCCAGACCGCCGTCACCGCGAAGATCGAGACCACGCCGAGGATGGGACGCGACATCGGCAGGATGATCGACCAGAGCGTACGCAGCGGCGTCGCCCCGTCCATCAGCGCCGCCGCTATCAGGTCCTCCGGGATCGAGTCGAAGAACCGCTTCAGCAGGAAGATGTTGAACGCGTTCGCGACCAGGGGCAGCCAGATCGCGAACGGCGAGTCGAGCAGGTTGATGTGCAGGATCGGCAGGTCGATCACGGTCACGTACTGCGGGACGATGAGGACCATCGCCGGGATCATCAGCGTGGCCAGCATCGCGCCGAGGATCACGTTGCCGAAGATCGGTCGGAGCTTGGACAGCGCGTACGCCGCTGCGGTGTCGAAGACGAGTTGGAGCAGCACCGCGCCGGCCGCGTAGTAGAACGTGTTGAACAGCAGCTTGCCGAGGTCGAGGTTGTTCCACGCGTCGGCGTAGTTCTGCCACTGCGGATCCTGTGGGAAGAACGTCGGCGGGGTCTGTGCGATCTCCTGGCCGGACTTGAGCGCGCCGGTGACCATCCAGTAGAGCGGCCCGAGGAAGGCGAGCGTGAACCCCACCACGACGACGGTGAGCAGCGTCCAGTAGATGACCTTGCCGCGGCCCCGACTGAGCTGGGCATGGGAGATGAGTGTCCGGGTCCCGGAGTCCTGTGCCATGGGTCGCCGTCCTAGTCCTGTTTCGCAGTCAGTCGCACGTAGACGGCGGAGAAGCCGGCCAGCACCACGAGCATGATCACGCCGAGCGCAGCGGCGCCGTTGAGGTCGTTCTGGAAGAACCCGTGCTGGTAGATGAGGTACGCGACCGAGGTCGCGGAGTCCTCCGCGCCCGCGCCGTTGGCGAGGATCAGCGGCTCGATGAAGAGCTGCATGGTGGCGACGATCTGGAGCATGGCCAGCAGGGCGAGGATCAGCCGGGTCTGCGGGATGGTCACGTTGACGATCCGTCGCCAGAGCCCGGCGCCGTCGAGTTCGGCCGCCTCGTAGAGTTCGCCGGGTACGTTCTGCAGCGATGCCAGGTAGATCAGCACCGCGCTGCCCATGTTCATCCAGGTGGACGCGATCACCATCGCCGGTATCGTCATCTCGGGCGACTGCATCCACTGCGACGTGGGCAGGTGCAGTGCCTTGAGGATCGCGTTGAACAGCCCCGCCTCGCTGGGGTCGTACGCGTAGAACTTGAACAGGAACAGCGCCGAGGCCGGCGGCAGCATCACCGGCAGGTAGACCAGGATCCGCAGGTAGCCCTTGGCGTGGCGGAACTCGTTGAGCAGGATCGCCACGAAGAACGGCAGCGCGTACCCGAGGACCAGCGCGAGGACCGTGAAGTAGAAGGTGTTCTGCCAGGCGGTCCAGAAGCTGGGGTCGGCGACGATGCGGACGTAGTTGTCCCAGCCCACCCAGGAGGTTTCCCCGCGCCGGGTGCGCTGGAAGCTCATCACCACGCCGCGGATCATCGGGTACCAGGAGAAGACGACGAAGCAGAGCACCGCCCCGATGAGGAACGCGTGACCGGTGAGGTTGTCCCGTACCTTGCGGCCGAGGCTCGTACGCTTCGGCCGTGCCGTGTACGGCGAGGTCGGGCGTCCCGGTTTCCTGGTGGCCTCCGGGACGGTGGTGATCGCCAAGGCAACTCCTGCGTGAGTCGGTGACACCGATGGTGCGGCTGGATGGTGTGGGGGCCGGCGTACCGACCCCCACACCCTCGGATCAGCTCTCGGCGGCGAGAAGCTGGTTGACCTTCTCTTCGGCCGTCTTGAGCAGCGCGTCGATGTTCGAGTTCGGGCTGGTCAGCACCCCGGACATCGCACCATCGAGCACCGCGTAGATCGCCTGTGCGTTGCGCGGCTCACCCTTGATCGGCACCGGCGTCGCCTCGAAGATCGCGAAGTTGGCGGTGTCGACGTTCGCGTTCGCCTTGCGCAGCTCGAGCTCCTGCTTCTGGGCGTCGCTGCCGTTGGCGAACAGCAGCGGCTGGGGCAGGCCCACCGGGTAGTTCTGCGGCTTCGCCCGGGCGTAGTCGAACTGGCCCTTGCCCGGCGTCAACTTCTGGTACGCGATCCACTTCAGACCGGCCTTGACCTGCTCGGGGGTGAGATCCTTCTTGAAGAAGTAACCCTCGCCACCACCGAGCGTGCCCTTGGCCGCACCGTCCTGGCCGGGCAGCGGGGCCATCGCCCAGTCCTGGAACTTGCCCTGGAACTGGCTGACGATCGCCTGGGTGGCGTCCGGCGCACCGATGAACATGCCGACCTTGCCGGCACCGGCGTTGGTCAACAGGTCGCCCCACTGGAGCAGCTGACGGTCGCCCATGCTGTTGTCGCCGTACCGCATGTCCTTGAGGTTCTGCAGGACCTGCTTGCCGGCGGCGTCGTTGAACGCGGCCTTCTTGCCGTCCGCGCTGAGCACCTGGCCGCCCTGGGAGTAGAGCAGGGAGGTGAAGTGCCAGCCGCCGGTGTTGCCCGCGCTGTACTCCGAGTAGCCGGCGATGCCGTTGCCGAGGGCCGAGATCTTCTTGGCCGCGGCCCGGACCTCGCCCCACGTCTTCGGCGGGCTGTTCGGGTCGAGCCCGGCCTGCTGGAACAGGACCTTGTTGTAGACCAGGCCCATCGAGTAGTTCTTCACCGGTACGGCGTAGAGCTTGCCGCCGTCGGTGAAGACCTCCTTGAGCGCCGGGTCGACGCTGTCCCAGGTCGGGATCGAGTCCTTGCCGACGAGGTCGGTGATGTCCTTCGCCTGACCCGAGTCGAGCACCTGCTGCAGGTCGGTCATGTAGCCGTAGAACAGGTCGGTCACGGTGCCACCGGCCAGGCGGGCGGTGAAGTCCGGCGGGTTGTTGCACTGCTCGCCGACGCTCACGCTCTTGACCACGATGTCGGGGTTCTGCTTCTGGAACTCCGCGACGTCGTCGTTCCAGTTCTGCAACAGCTCTTTCTGAGCGCCGACCGGCTGGCAGTCGACGGTGATGGTGACCTTGCCGCTCGCATCGCTCGATGCGTCGTCACTCTTCGTGGAGCACGCCGTAAGGCTGAGCCCCAGGCCGGCTACGAGCGTGAACGCCGCAGCCTTCCGCAGCCTGGATCCGTCCATGGAGAACACCCTTCCCTGGGTGGGCACGCGGGATTGTGATCTAGCTCTCTTGCATGCAATGTTTCGTGGCGATGACGATACAAAGTCGAATCGCTCCCCGCAAGAACTAGACGGAAATTCGAAAGACTACGACTGTTTGCCCCAGGTGGGCGGCGGTCCCGCTCGCCCACCCTCCGCACCGCACACGAAAGGGCGGACCGGTGGCCGGTCCGCCCTGGTGGTTCGCGTCGAGGCTGGTCAGAGAGTTGTCGGTGCGGAGAGGTAGATCAGCGGCGCCGCCGGTCGACGAACCGGGAGCGCAGGGTCAGCGGGTGGGTACGGGCGCGGTCGAGCCGCGTACCACCAACTCGGGCTCGAAGAGCAGCTCGTCGTGCAGCACACCGACCCCCTCGATCATGGTGACCAGCAGGTCCACGGCCGCCTGCCCCATCGTCTCGATCGGCTGCCGGACCGTGGTCAGCGGCGGGTCGGTGCAGGTCATGAACGCGGAGTCGTCGAACCCGACCACGGAGATGTCGGCCGGCACCGAACGACCCAGCCGGCGGGCCGCCCGGATGGTGCCCAGGGCCAACACGTCGCTGGCGCAGATGATGCCGGTCACCCCCCGCTCGACCAGCTTGGTCGCGGCGACCCTGGCACCCTCCATGGAGAAGCTGGACCGCTCCACGCACTCGTCGCCGTCGGCCCAACCGGAAACCTGGGCCATCGCGGCGAGCTTGCGCCGGGACGGTACGTGGTCCTCCGGGCCGAGCACCATGCCGATCCGCTCGTGGCCGAGCGAGCGCAGGTGGCCGTACGCCTGCTCCACCGCCACCGCGTCGTCGGTGGAGACCCGGGGGAACTCCAACTCGTCCACGCCCGCGTTGACCAGGACCACCGGCAGACCCCGGTCGGTCAACCGACGGTAGTGGTCGTGCCGGGCGTCGGCCAGCGCGTACGAGCCACCCGCGAAGATCACCCCGGAGACCTGGTGGTCCAGCAGCATCTCGACGTAGTCCATCTCCGAGACGCCACCGATGGTGCGGGCACAGAGCGCCGGGGTGAAGCCGCGCTGGGCGAGCGAACCGGTGACCACCTCGGCGAGCGCCGGGAAGATCGGGTTCTGCAATTCGGGCAGGACCAGGCCGACCAGCCGGGCCCGTTCACCCCGCAGTTTCGTCGGCCGTTCGTAGCCGAGCACGTCCAAAGCCGTGAGCACCGCGGTCCGAGTGGCCTCGGAGACGCCATCGCGACCGTTGAGCACCCGGCTCACCGTGGCCTCGCTGACGCCGGCCTTCTTTGCTACTTCGGTGAGGCGTTTAGTCACGGCCGCAATGGTACGGCAATTTCTTGCAAGAAATTAACTGGAATCTGCCCGCGCAGCCGCTTCGGCTGCCGTGCGGCTACTTCAGATTGTTCAGGGCGTCCCCGATCGCCCGATGGAAAGTCGGGTAGGCCCAAATCATCTGCCGCAGTTGGGCCACCGGAACCGCCGCGTGCACGGCCACGGCCAGCGCACCCAGCACCTCGCCACCAGACGGACCGGCCGAGGTGGCGCCGATCAGGATGCCCCGATCGGCATCCGCGATCAACTTGATGAATCCCTCGTTGCCGACCTTGTGGATCCAGCCCCGCGAGGAATCCGGCAGCCGGGTCTGCCCCACCCGGATGCGCAGCCCAGCGTCACGGGCCTGTCGCTCGGTCAGCCCCACCGCACCGATTTCCGGATCAGTGAACGTCACCCGAGGCAGTGCCCGATAGTCCGCCCGTGGCACCGCCCGATCGCCCACTTCCACGGCCGAGCCGCCACCGCTCAGGATGTCCTGGATCACGATTCCCGCCTGGTACATCGCCATGTGCGTGAATGCGCCATGACCGGTCACGTCACCGACCGCCCAGATGCCCTCGGCAACCCGCATCCGGTCGTCGGTGTCGAGATAGCGCTGCCCCGGATCCAGCCCCACGCTCGGCAGACCCAGCTCGTCCAGCCGGGCCCGCCGGCCGCTGGCGACCAGCAGCCGGTCCGCGCGTACGGTGCCGTCGCCGGTCAGGAGCAGGGTGAAGCCGTCCGCGCCATGGTCGACCCGTTCGGTCCGCATGCCGGTGTGGATCTCCACCCCGTCGGCCCGCAACGCGGCGGTCGCCAGCTCCGACGACTCCGGCTCCTCCATCGCCAGCAGCCGGTCGGACCGCTCGACCACGTGCACCCGTACGCCGAACCGGGCGAAGACCTGCGCCAACTCCAGACCGATCGCCCCGCCGCCGAGGACCGCTATCGACCGGGGCAGTTCGGCCGCCTCGATCGCCTCGTGATTCGTCCAGTACGGCGTTGCCGCCAGCCCCTCGACCGGCGGGATCACCGGGGTCGTACCGGTGCCGATGACGATGCCCCGGCGGGCCCGGTAGCGGGTCCCGTCGACCTCGACCAGACCCGGCCCGACCAACTCGGCCGACCCGCGGACCAGCCTCCCGCCCTTGCCGACGAACCGGTCGGCGGCCCGTTTGTCGGTCCAGTCCGCGGTCGCCTCGTCCCTGATCCGGGCCGCCACCGGCGCCCAGTCCGCCACGACCTCCGCCCGGCCGCCCAGCACACCGACCCGGTTCGCCTCGGCCAGCGCGTTCCCCGCCCTGATCATCATCTTGCTCGGAATGCAGCCCCAGTACGGGCACTCGCCCCCGACGAGCCGGCGCTCGATCCCGAGTACGGAAAGACCGGCCTCGGCCAGCCGACCCGCGGCCTCCTCGCCGCCGACACCGAGTCCCATCACGATCACGTCGAACTGCTCCGGCTCCGTCACCCCGTCAGCATCTCGCACCGGGCAGACCCGGACCCGGCTACCGCTCACATATCGTGTGTCGGCGGACCGGGGAACGGGCCTACCGTGGTCGGGTGAACGAGGACCGGGTACGTGAAGATCGGGTGGACGGCGACTGGGACCGGCGCTTCGTCGCCGTACGCGATGCCTTCGCGGCGCTGCTGAGCGACGAGCGTCCGACTGAAAATCGGAAGGTCGGCGGAACCGGTGACCCGGCCGGGAGCGGGCGGCTCGAAGGTGCGGCCGAGACCGGTGCGTCGCTCGCCGTCTGGCACCGCGGCCGACCGGTGCTCGACCTGGTCGGCGGCTGGCGGGACACCGCCCGTTCCCGGCCCTGGACCCCGGACACCCTGGTCAACGTCTACTCGGTGGGCAAACCGGTCGCCGCGCTCTGCCTGCTGCTGCTGGTCGAGCGGGGCCGGATCGGGCTGGACGACCCGGTGGTCCGGCACTGGCCGGGCTTCCGCGCCACCGGGGCGACCGTACGGCACGTGCTGAGCCACACCGCCGGGCTGCCGGTGTTCCCGGTGCCCCGGCCGGAACAGGCACTCGGCGACTGGGACCTGCTCGCCGGTGACCTGGCCGACGCCGAACCGGTCTGGGCGCCGGGCACCGTCGCGGCCGAACACGCGCTGACCTACGGGCACCTCGTCGGTGAACTGGTCCGCCGGGTCGACGGCCGCTCGATCGGCCGTTTCCTGGCCGACGAGATCGCCGGGCCGTGGCGGCTGGACCTGCACTTCGGGCTCGCCCCGGCCGACCAGGCCCGCTGCGCCGACCTGGGCTACGGCGACCCGGACTGGCCGGTCACGATCCTGGGCACCCCCGGCTCACTGCGCGCCCGCGCGCTCGGCAACCCGGCCAGCTGCCTGGACCTCGCCGTACTCAACGGGCCGCTCTGGCGGTCGGCCGAGGTGCCCGCGGTGAACCTGCACGCCACCGCCGCCGGTCTGGCCCGGCTCTACGCCGGGCTGCTCGCCGGGGGCGAGCTGGACGGCGTACGGCTGTTCGGTGCCGAACTGGTGACCGAGCTGACCCGGGCCCAGTACGTCGGCGACGACCTGCTGCTGGAGCGTCCGACACAGTGGACGCTCGGCATGCAGCTCGAAGACGACGGGAGCTGGGGCATGGGCGGGATCGGCGGCAGCGTGGCCTGGGCCGACCCGGTACGGGACTACACGTTCGCGTACGCCACCCGGCACCTGTCCGGCTTCGACCGGGTGGAGTGGCTGGTCGACGTACTGCACACCTGCCTCGACGGTTAGGCGGCCGGACCGGGTAGCGGCACCGGGGTGCCGGGGCGGGTCAGCAGGGCGCGCAGGGCCACCGCTGCCCGGCGCCGGTTCGGTACGGCGGCACGCCGGACGAAAACGTCGTAACCGGCGGCGGCCACCTCGTCCAGGATCCCACCGTAGAGCAGGTACGCGGTCCGCATGCAGGCCTGCGAGGCGGGGTTGAGCAGCACGATCCCCGGTGCGGCGGCGGCATAGTGCGCCTGGGCACGCGCCACCTCGTACGCGATCAGCTCCCGGATCGGAGTGCTCGCCCGACGCCGGGCGGCGGCCTCGACCAGGTCGTCCCGGCTGACCCCGAACCTGGCCAGGTCCTCGTCCGGCAGGTAGGTACGGCCGCGGTCCAGGTCCTCGGCGACGTCCCGGATGAAGTTGGTCAGCTGGAACGCCAGGCCGAGTTGGCGGGCCGGCTCGCGGGCGGCGACCGGGTCGGACGAACCGAGGATGGGCAGCATCATGGTGCCGATCACCGCAGCCGACCCCTCCATGTAGTCGAGCAGGTCGTCGTAACCGGCGTACGAGGTGACCGTGAGGTCCATCGCCATGCTGCGCAGGAACGACGCGAAGTCGTCCGGGTCGAGGTTGAACGCGGCGATGGTGTGCAGCACCGCGGGCAGCAGCGGGTCGTCGACCGGGGCACCACGTAGCCCGGCGACGAACCGGTCGGACCAGTCGGTGAGCTGGGCGGCCCGGACGGCGGGTGGCAGGTCGTCGGTGCGGTCGACGATCTCGTCGGCGTACCGGGTGAAGCCGTAGAGCGCGTGCACGTGCCGTCGCTTCCACGCCGGCAGCAGCCGGGTCGCGAGATAGTAGGTGCGACCATGCTGTTTGTGCAGCTCACGGCAGCGAGCGTAGGCCGCGGCGAGATCGGTGGCCGCCGGCTGTCGGGCCGCTGTGGCGGGCACCGGTGGCATCGTGCGCTGCCGGTCGATCGCCGTCGGTCCCTGGTCCACCACCGCACCCGACTCCCGTTCCACCGTGCCCCGTTTCTGGTCCACCGTCCCGTCCTCCGAGTCCTTCGCCGACCAGCCGGCGTCCTTCGCCCAGCAATCGACGCACCAATCGACGCAACTCGTAACCCTAAGGTACGCTCCAGCGACGGCCAAGGACCCGGGCCGCACCACAATCGCCCCCGCACTTACCCGTCTTGCTGTGGTAACGACTCATCGGCGGGCATGATGAGGGATCGCAGCAAGGAGGTGGTCGCGTGCGGACCGTGAGTGGACGGACCGATCGGGTGGTGGTGGTCGGGGCGGGACTCGGTGGACTCGCCTGCGCCCTGCACCTGGCCGGCAGCGGCCGGCAGGTCACCGTGCTGGAACGCGAACCGGTGCCGGGCGGCCGGGCCGGCCGGCTCAGCCTCGACGGGTACGAGTTCGACACCGGCCCGACCGTGCTCACCATGCCCGACCTGATCGCCGAGGCGCTGGACGCGGTCGGCGAGGAGCTGACCGACTGGCTCGACCTGATCCCGCTGGACCCGGCGTACCGCGCGCACTACCCCGACGGCTCCACCCTCGACGTGCACACCGAACCGGCCGCGATGGCGGCCGAGATCTCCCGCGTCTGCGGTCCCCGGGAGGCCGACGGTTACCTGCGCTTCGTCGACTACGCGCGCAACCTGTGGCAGCTGGAGCGTACCGACTTCATCGAACGCAACCTCGACTCGCCGACCGACCTGCTCACCGGCAACCTGGTCAAGCTGGTCGCGGCCGGCGCCTTCCGCCGACTCCAGACCAAGGTCAACCAGTTCTTCCGCGACCCCCGGACCCAGCGGATCTTCTCCTTCCAGGCGATGTACGCCGGCCTCGCCCCGCACGACGCGCTCGCCATCTACACCGTCATCTCGTACCTCGACTCGGTGGCCGGGGTCTACTTCCCGCGCGGCGGCATCCACGCCGTCTCCCGGGCGCTGGCCGGCGCCGCCGAGAAGCACGGCGTCCAGATCCGGTACGACACCACCGTGACCCGGGTGGAAACCTCGGCCGGCCGGGCCACCGCGGTCACCACCGCCGACGGCGAACGGATCCCGGCCGACGTGGTGGTCCTCAACCCGGACCTGCCGATCGCCTACCGCGACCTGCTGCCACCGGCCCGGCAGCGCCGGTTGCGCTACTCCCCCTCCTGCGTGGTGCTGCACGTCGGTTCGAGTCAGGCGTACTCGGGGATCGCCCACCACAACATCCACTTCGGGCGTTCCTGGCGGGGCACCTTCCAGGAGGTGATCAAGCGGGGTCAGTTGATGTCGGACCCGTCCCTGCTGGTCACCAACCCGAGCCGGACCGACCCGTCGGTCGCACCGGCCGGACGCCACTCGTACTACGTGCTCGCCCCCGTACCCAACCTCGAATCGGCACCGCTGGACTGGCGCAGCGACCTGCCCCGGCGGTACGCCGCCGAGCTCACCGCCACCCTGGAGAGCCGGGGCTACGTCGGGTTCGCCGACGGGGTCGAGGTCTCCGAGGTCGTCACGCCCGCCGACTGGGCCGACGCCGGGATGGCCGCGGGCACCCCGTTCGCCGCCGCGCACAGTCTTTTCCAGACCGGACCATTCCGTCCCACGAATCTGCACCGCACACTCTCCAATGTGGTGTTCGTTGGTTCGGGTACACAGCCGGGAGTGGGTGTTCCGATGGTGCTGATCTCCGGGAAGCTGGCCGCGGCCAGGGTCACCGGCGGTGGTCGATGACCACGGCGCGGGAAGAACACCTGGTCGAGCTGGTCGACGACGGCGGCTCCGTGCTGGGCGAGACCACCGTCGCGGCGGCGCACCAGCCACCGGGGCAGCTGCACCGGGCCTTCTCGGTGCTGCTGGTCGACCCGGCCGGACGGGTGCTGCTGCAACAACGGGCCGCCGTCAAGACCCGCTTCCCGCTGCGCTGGGCCAACTCGTGCTGCGGGCACCCGGAACCGGGCCAGTCCCTGCGTACGGCGGCCAACCGGCGGCTGGTGGAGGAACTGGGCGTCGGACCGGTCGGGCTGACCGAGGTCGGTGTGCACCTCTACTTCGCCGAAGACCCGGTCACCGGACGGGTCGAATTCGAGTACGACCACGTACTGCGCGCGGACTTCGCGCCGGACCAGTCGCTGCTGCCCGATCCGGCGGAGGTGGCCGACCTGCGCTGGGTCGACCCCGAGGAGCTGCGCGCCGACATCGACGCCAACCCGGACGGGTACGCGCCCTGGCTGGTCGGCGTGATCGACCGCTACCTGCTGTCCGTACCGGCGACCGCCGGTCCCACCGGCACAGCCGGTGTCCCGGCCAGCGCCGCTGCCGGGCTGGTGGACAACGCGGCGGAGCCGCCGGGTGGGCGATGACGGACTGAGCGCGGGGGCGGTCGCGCGCCGGCTCGGCGTGGCGGTCACCACCCTGCGCACCTGGCACCAGCGGTACGGCCTCGGGCCGAGCCGGCACGTTCCCGGCCAGCACCGGCGCTACACCGCCCAGGACCTGGCCCGACTGGAAATCATGCGCCGGCTCACCGCCGAGGGGGTGGTGCCGGCCGAGGCCGCCCGGTGGGCGCAACGGACACCTGATCCGGCGGACCATGGGGAACCGGGGCGGGGTTCGCACCCGGCTGTCGACGTACCCGATCGGGACCGTGCCCGGCCGACGCGCCGGACGATGATCCGGCCGCGCGACGGCGGCGGGCGAACCATCCCGGTCCCTGCGGCCGGTCCAGCCGCACGCGGACTGGCCCGGGCGGCGATGCGGCTCGACGCGGCCGGCGTGTACGGAACCATCGAGCGGATGATCGCCGTCGACGGGGTGGTGGCCGCCTGGAACGGGCTGCTGCGGCCGGTGCTTGCCGGGCTCGGTGAACGGCACGCCGCCACAGCCGGCCTGATCGCGGTGGAACACCTGGTTTCGCGCTGTGCGTCCGAGGCGCTGGCGGTGGTCACCCGAACCGCGGCGCACAGCGGACCGCCGCGGATCCTCCTCGCCTCTACCGACGAGGAACAGCACACCCTGCCGTTGGAGGCGCTCGCCGCCGCACTGGCCGAGGCCGGTGTGGCGACCCGCCAACTCGGCGCCCGGGTGCCGGCGGCGGCGCTGGCCGACGCGGTCGCCCGGACCGGACCGGCCGCGGTGGTGCTCTGGTCGCATGCCCGTTCCACCGCGGATCCGACCCCGCTGCGGGCGGTGCTGGCGAGCCCGCACCGGCCGGTCCTGCTGATTGCCGCTGGGCCCGGCTGGCGGGCCGAGTCGCTGCCCGCCGGAGTGCCGCTACCGGCCAGCCTGACCGAGGCGCTGTCGCTCACCGTGACGCTGGGCGCGTCGGCCGACCGGTCGCTCACCGGCTGAGCGGTACCGCTCGGATCAATCGACAAAAATCGAGGCCCCGTCGGGGCCGCGGTCGATCCCCGGGTGGGCTAGCGTGAGCGACTGCCCCGATGCTCCCTCGCCCGATACCCCTCGGGAGTCGACGATGATCCGACCCGCCGCGCTCGCGGCCGGGCTGGTCCTGGTGGCGCTGCTCACCGGCGCCTGTGCCAACGATCAACACGGCCTGGCGGCTGCACCGAGTTTCGCGCCGTTCACCCCGGCCACCAGCGCACCGCAACCCTCACCCGCCGCGCCGGCCAGCCCGTCGGCCGTCCCGCCGGCCCCGACCGTCCAGCCGTCGCCGAGCCGCCCACCCGCCCCGCGCGCCACCGTCGGCCCGTACGACACCAGGCGGCTGACCGGGGTCAAAGGAGTGGCGTTGACCTTCGACGACGGCCCCTCCCCGGACTGGACCCCCAAGGTGCTCGACCAGCTCCGGGCGGCCAGGGTCAAGGCGACCTTCTGCCTGATCGGCTCGAAGGCCCGCAAGTATCCGCAGCTGGTCGCCCGGATCGTGCGCGAGGGCCACAACCTGTGCAACCACAGCTGGCAGCACGACCTCAAGCTGGGCAAGAAGTCGGAGGGGGAGATCCGCTCGGACCTGCTCCGGACCAACCGGGAGATCCGGCGGGCGGTGCCGGGCGCCAAGATCGGCTACTACCGGCAGCCGGGCGGCGAGTGGACCCCGGCGGTGGCGCGGGTGAGCCGGGAACTGGGCATGACCCCGTTGCACTGGGACGTCGACCCGAAGGACTGGGACAAGCCCGGTGCCGCCGCGATCAGCACACGGGTGATCGCCCAGTCCCGCCCGGGGTCGATCATCCTGCTGCACGACGGGGGTGGGGACCGCAGCGGCACGCTCACCGCCTGCCCGACCCTGCTAACCACTTTGAAACAGAAGTACGGGATCGTACGGCTGAAGTAGGTTTTGGGGGCATTCTGCCCCCGCCCAGTACCGGTTTGATCCAGCCGCCCGCGATCACGTATGCTTTCCAAGCCTCCGGCGGGGCCGGATGGGTGCAACTGCTTGAGTTGTCTTGTGCAATGATGGCGGGGCCGCCCTCATCGTCTAGTGGCCCAGGACGCCGCCCTTTCAAGGCGGTAGCACGGGTTCGAATCCCGTTGGGGGCACGTGCACCACCCGGCCAGCCGGCCGGTGCAAGACCGTAAGAGCTAGATGCAAGAATGTACGAGCTAGGTCCTGTGGAGCAGTTGGAGTGCTCGCCGCCCTGTCAAGGCGGAGGTCGCGGGTTCAAGTCCCGTCAGGACCGCCAGCGCCGCTCGCCGCGCGTAACAACGCGCGGCGTTCTGCGTTTCGGAGCATGTCACCCGTGCTGCGGCCACCCCGCCGGACAGGTAATATGAGCCGAGCAATACCCAGGCCAGGTAGCTCAGTTGGTACGAGCGTCCGACTGAAAATCGGAAGGTCGGCGGTTCGACCCCGCCCCTGGCCACATAGCCTTTCGCCGGGCTATCAGAGCAGCCCCGACCAGCGGAAACGCCGGACCGGGGCTGCTCTATTTCCATGCCCAATTCCAGTCGGGCAAATCACTTCACCGTCCAAATGGTGCGAGGGGCGCCCGCCGTCTGCGGGCACCCCTCCAGTTCGTGGTCCTTCTGTCCGCCGTGCGACGCGGATAGCGGGCACCGCAATCAGACCTGCTTCACCTGCTCCTGCGGCAGCGGGTAGCGGCGGATCAGTGCCAGCCCCAGTACGGCGACCGCGCGGGTCAGGTACAACGTGGCCTTCAGCGGGGACTGGCTGGGCGTACCGGCGACTCGGGGGCGCATGGCGACGGGGACCTGCAACACCCGGAACTTCGAGCGGGCGGTGTGCACCACCGTCTCGATGGTGTCGCCGAGGTACTCCACCGGGTAGGCGTGCGCGAACATCTCGATCACCCGGCGGTTGGCCGCCCGGAAGCCGGAGGTGGTGTCGCTCAACCGGGTGCCGGTGATCCGGCTCAACACGATCGCCAGCAGGCGCATCGCGTACCGGCGGGGGCCCCGTACGGTGTAGTCGCCGGTGCCGGCGAAACGGGCACCGATCACCAGGTCGGCGTGGTCCAGCGCGTCCACGAGCTGGGGTACGAAGCGCGGGTCGTGCTGCCCGTCCGCGTCGATCTGGATGGCGATGTCGTAACCGTGGTCCTCGGCGTACCGGTAGCCGAGCCGCATCGCCCCGCCGACACCGAGGTTGTACGGCAGCCGCAGCACGTGGGCTCCGGCCCGGCGGCCCTGCTCGGCGGTGCTGTCCATCGAACCGTCGTCGACCACGAGTACGTCGACCGTCGGCAGTTCCCGCTGGACCTCGTGTACGACGTCCGCGATCGACTTTTCCTCATTCCAGGCCGGAATGATGATGAGAACCTTCTTGCCCAGCATCACGAAAGGCTCTTTTCCCTGTCGAGTTCGCCGCGCAGCAGCGACACCTCTTCGGCGAGCACCCGGGTTTCCTCTTCCAACCGGCTGAGTTCCCAACTCAGGTGGATGGTGACCAGCAGGAGGAAGACGACCCCGCCGAACAGCACCAGGCTCACCCCGTTGACCACCCCGAGCAGGTCGGCCAGGCGGTCGGGCAGGCGGGGAAAGAATGCCAGCGGCAGTGCGATCACCGCCACGGTGATCAGCAGGGCCGCGTACTTTTCTCGTAGTTGACGCCGTCGGAGCAACTCGACGACGAAGGCGATGAGGCAGATACCGACAACGGAGGTGAGGACGGTAAGGCGCATCAGTGGGCGGGTTCCTCTCGAACCTGCGAGCCAATAGCGACACCGAGCGGTACTGATCTCCTGATCAGTACCGGTTCGCGTAGATCACGCAGGTGAGAGTAGTCCACGTTTGACATCGCGCGGGCGCGGCCCAATTCCGGGTGCCACAGTTGCCGGAGGTGCTCGGTGGGCGGCAGGTGGACTCAGAGTGCCACCACCGGAACCCCACGGCCTTCGTACTGGTCGGGGCGGCAGGTGACCACCAGACCGGTCGCGCCCTTCGCCTCGAACACCGCATGGCGTACGGCGAGTTCACCGACACCGCCGGAGATGGCCACCGCCACGTGTTCGGTCAGCGGCAGGCAGATCACGTCGGGCAGGTTGAGCAGGGCGTACCAGGAATCCCAGCCGATCGGCAGCACCGCGTTGGCGTCGTGGATGACGGTGGTGGGGAAGCCCAGCAGGATCCGGCCGTGTTCGGCGCGGCGGTAGAGGCGTACCAGTGGGTCCCGGTTGTTGAGGAATCCGATGAGTGCGGAACTGTCGAAGACGTGAAGTTGCTTCACGCGGCTGCCTGGTCGGGGCCGCCGTAGATACGCAGCGCCTCCTCCTGTGCCCGCGCCAGCGCCTCGTCCAGCCGTCGTTCGGCGTCCGGGTCGTCGAGGAGTTCGGTCTGTCCGAGGAGTTCCCGCACCCGCTGGAGGCGGGCCTCCAGCGGGATCTGCTGGAAGTCCCGCCGGCCGGGCCACTGCCGGTCGTAGTCGGCGACGATCAGCGAGGCGAGGTAGCGCTCGGGGGTGGTGTGACTGGTGAGGGCGAGCTGGTTGAGCAGGTCGCGGGTCTCGGCGTCGAGCCGGATGCGCTCGTCCACCTGTCCGGCCGCTCGATCGCGCAGGTCGTCGGTGGTGAGGTAACCGAGCGCGACCAGCGCGTCGGCCGGCTCGATGTCCAACGCGACCAGCACCGACCGCAGCCGGCTCGTCGGCTCGGAGCCGCGCAGGTCGCCCTCTTCCCAGGCCTGGATCAGGTCCTCGGGGAGCCCGGACCGCTCGGCGAGGGTCTGCTGGCTCCAGCCTTTGCGCAGCCGGGCGTCGTGCACGAGGTTCGCGAAGCCTTCTCCCCGGGCCGCCTGCTCGTCCGCCATGCTCGGATCCTAACCAGCACGGCATCGCCCTCGCCGTACCCGTCGGCGCGTCGCCACGGCCGACCCTCCTCTGAAACGTGACATACCAAAAGCCGGTCGGGCGTAGCGGGCGATAGCGCCCGCTGAGCACACTGCCAGTTATGACCTATCCATACCCGCAGCAGGATCCGTGGGCGGATCCGACGGAGGCGCATCCGCCCCCGCCCGCGCACCTGCCGCCGACGCTGCCGCTCCAGCTACCCGCGGAGCACTATCCGCCGACGCCCACCTCGCCACCACCGCACCACCCGCCCGCACCACCGCAGTACGCACCCCCGCCGCCGCAGTACGCACCGGCTCCGCCGCAGTACGCACCCGCGCCGCCGCACCCGCCCGCGCAGCAGTACGCACCGGCACAGCCGTACCCGCAGGCGGGCGTTCCGCAGCCGGTCTACGCCGTACCGGTGGTGCCGGCGAAGTCCACCGGGGTGGCGGTGGCGTGGGAACTGCTCCCCGGGCTGCTCGGTGTCTTCGGCATCGGCAACCTGTACGCCGCTCGGGTCGGCGTCGGTCTCACCCTGATGGTCTCGTACTGGGTGCTGTTCTGGATCAACTTCGGGCTGTTCTTCGTGGGCATCGGGTTCGTGACGATGCCGCTGACCTGGGTCGTTTATATGATCATTGGCCCACTGCTGGCCGCCCGTGGGGTGGCGGAGCACAACTCGGGGATCGTGGTGCGCTGAGCCGGGACGCTGGGCCGGACGGACCGCCGGGGCCGACCGGCGTCACCGCCGATCGGCCCCGTCCCGGGTACGTGGCTCGGCTCAGCTGCCGTTCCAGACGTACACCTTGGGGTTCGCCGGGCTGAGTTGTGCGGCCGCCGCCGCGCTGCCGGCGAAGAGCGAGTTGACCCTGGCCGCCTCGGCCGCGCTCGGGTTGGCGTTGGCGCAGGAGACCGGTGCGCTGCTGCCGGACATCAGGTCGGTGCAGCGACCGGTGCGGTTGTCGGGCAGACCGAGGATGTGGCCGATCTCGTGGGTGGCGATCCTGGTCCGGTTGTAGCCGTCGTTGACCGCCTCCCAGCCCATGTAGACCCGACCGGAGCCGAGCCCGGTCACGTACGCCCGGGGCCAGCCGTTGTCGACGTAGATGACCAGGCTCGCCGGGGTGCCGGCGACCAGCCGTACGTTGCTCACCCGGCTGTTCCAGATCTGGGCGGCCTGGGTGAAGTTGGTGGTGAACTCGCCGGCCCGGCTGGCGTCGTAGTAGACGGTGCGTACGGCGATGTTGGCGTCCGCCGCCGCGGCCGATCCGGTGGCGGTCTGTACGCCGATCATGGAGCAGGCCGCCACCAGCGCGGCCACGGCGGTACGGAGGAACTGTCGTCTGACCATCGCTGGCTCCTTACTCGACAGGACACGGAGTGGATCTCCGATTTGATCGATGAGCATTAATCTAGTGCGGGTGCCCGCGACGGCCCGCATAGCACTTGCCCCATATCGAGCGCGTCCACGGAGACATCGACTCCAACCCATCGCGACAACGGGTGACCGCGCGCTCGGCGCAGCGATTCAACCGCTGGTCGGCTGGACGCTGCGCGGGGGCCTCGGTGGCCGGTATGGTCCGGGCCTATGGGACAGGAGACCACCGACCCGGGCGGCATCCACCAGGACGTGGCGAGATACTCCCTGCGCAGCACCCTGCGGGTCCCGGCCTCGCCCGAACACGCCTTCGCCGTCTTCACCAGCGGGCTCGCCGACTGGTGGGTGATGGAATACACCTGGTCCGGCCCGACCGCCCTGGCCGCGATCGGTTTCGAGCCGCGGGCCGGCGGAATGGCGTACGAGATCGGACCGCACGGTTTCCGGGCCGACTGGGGTCGGGTGGTCCTCTGGCAGCCCCCGTACCGGCTCGTCTTCACCTGGCAGATCGGACCCGACCGGGTTCCGGTGCCAGATCCGGCCAACGCCAGCGAGGTCGACGTGCGGTTCGACCCGGAGGGCAACGACCGGACCAGGGTCGAGGTCGAACATCGCGGTTTCGACCGGCACGGCGAGGCCGCGGAGGGCTACCGCGAGGCACTCACCGCCGGATGGCACGAACTACTCTCCCGGTACGCCGCCTCGGTCAGCTCGATCACCAACTGACCGTCGGCGCCCGGCGCGCACGCCCGTACCGCCCAGGTCGGCGCGGCGACCGGCCTCGGCGCCCTGACCCGCGCCGCCGCCGGCCAGTCGACGGGTCGACGCGGTACGCAACCTCGGGTACACCTCGGCCAGCCGCCGCTGCACCTGCGTACTCCGATCGGCCAGCACCAGGGCCATCGACGTCTCCCCCTCCGCCGCACCCGACCGGTCCGCCGCGGCGGCCGACTCGGCCGCCCGCAACCGTTCCGCCACCGACCAGGCGAACCCGGCCAGCCAGGAGCGGCGGAACGCGGCCGGCTGGTCGCCCGGAGGCACCGGAGTCGCGGCGAGTCCGTGCGCGGCCTGCACCAGCAGGGACGTGAAGAGCAACTCCACCCGCTCCAGATCGCTCGCGAACCCGAACAGGTGCATCTCGAAACCGGAACCGGCCCGCCGACGTACGCTCCGGCAGCGCAACGCGCCCGCCACCGCCGCGAGCAGGCCCGCCTTGTCCAACGCGTACGGCGCCAGCAGTTCGACCACCCGGTCGCCGACCGGGTCGGTGGCCGGGTCCCGGGCGGCGAGCAACGCGCGGTCGACCCCGTACCGGGCGATCAGATCGGTGGCCTTGGCCGTGAACGCCGCCGCCTCGGCCTCGGTGCAGGCCGGGTCCTCGGCCATCGCCAGCAGCTTGCGCACCTTGTCGAGCATTCCCCCAGGCTCCCATCCGCGGCCGGGAACCAGGACGCGCGGGCCCGGATCGAGGGTCGGTGGCGCGGTTACCGCTTCCGGTGGCGCGAGTCAGGGCTTCCGGTGGCGCGGCTCAGGCCTTGCGGTGGCGTGGGTTACGGCTTCCGGTGGCGCGGCTCAGGGCTTGCGGTGGCGCGGGTTACGGCTTGCGGTGGCGGATGGTGGCCACGGCCGAGCCGGCGAGGGTGAGCAGGCAGTCGGGGAGTTGACCATCGGTCAACGCGGCACCGAAGAGCGCCTCGGCGGTGTCGATGTCCGCGTTCGCGTACGCGCTGACGAACCGGGCCACCCAGCGCGCGTCGTAGTTGGCCTCGTCGATGCCGGGAAACTCCAACGTCCAACTGCCGCGCGGCACCTGCTCGCCGACCATGGTGGCGGCAAGACGCCACGCCACCTCGTACGCCCCAGCGACACCGGACCGGTCCACCACCGCGTCGAAGGTGCCGACCACGGCGTCGCTGTCACCGACCAGCGCGGATCGCAGTACCGCGTTGGCGTCGTCCAGCGTGTCCTGGGGTTCGTCCATCACGTGCGGAAGGGTATGCCGCCAGGTCAAGCGGGCGCTCGGGAATGCCCGAAAGCTATCGGTCGGCGTATATTACCGCCGGGTAAAAGATCGATCTACGACCGCAGTCACATGGTCGGCCGGACGCACGCTAGTGTGCGCAGCGGACCTTCGGGGAGGAAGGACGACCTCATGCTCGTACCACGCGGCTCGCGCGGTGCTGCCCTTGCCGCCTGCGCAACGCTCCTGCTTGCCACCGCCGCCTGCGGAGGGGACGACGCGGAGGAATCCACCGCGCCCCCGACGCGGCTCTACGGTACGGACGGCAACATGCAGAACTCCTTCGTCAAGGAGTTCGACGGGCAGACCAAGCTGCTGGACGGCATGAAGGGCACCATCCCGCTCACCCCGCTCTCCAAGGACTTCATCAGCCGGGTCACCGCGATCGACCCGGCGCTGACCGACTTCCTCTACTCCGCCGAGGTCTACGACGCCATCGCGGTGAGCGCGCTCGCGGCCCAACTGGCCGGCTCGACCGCCCCGGCCGAGATCGCCAAGCAGATCAACGGCGTCACCGTGGGCGGCCAGCGCTGCGACTCGGTCGCGGCGTGCCTGACCATCGCCCGCACCGGTACGGACATCGAGTACCGCGGCGTTTCGCTCAACCGTGGCGGGTTCACCGACGCGGGTGAGCCGTCCACCGCCAGCTACGCCACCATGCACTTCGGCGAGCAGGCGAAGATCGACGACGGCAAGACCGAGTTCGTCGGCGCCGGTGACGAGTCGGCGGCCAGCACCCAGGCCCCGCCCCCGCCGAAGAAGCAGGTCGGTGGCAAGAACGACAAGCGTGACGGCTCGCCGCTCAAGATCGGCGGGCTGCTGCCGAAGACCGGTGACCTCTCCCTGGCGTACCCGCCGCTCGCGGCCGGCGCGAAGCTGGCCATGAAGGAGATCAACGACGCTGGCGGTGTGCTCGGCGAACCGGCGGTCTGGGTCGACGGTGACGACGGCACCAACCCGGACGTCGCGAAGGCGACCGTCGCGCAGCACGTCGCGGCCGGCGTACACGTGATCATCGGGGCCGCCGCGTCCGGGATCTCCCGCGCGGTGCTGCCGGACGTGGTCGCGGCTGGTCTGATCCTGTTCTCCCCCTCGAACACCGACGCCGGTCTGACCACCATCGACGACCAGGGCCGCTACTTCCGTACCGCACCCTCGGACATCCTCCAGGGTCGCGCGCTGGCGGACGTGATCATGCGGGACGGGCCGCACCGGATCGCCCTGGTCGCCCGGAAGGACTCGTACGGCGAGGGCCTGCAGGGCAACGTCAAGGCCGAACTGGAACGGGCCGGCTTCGCCGCCGACCGGGTCAAGCTGCTCACCTACGACCCGCCGGCCAAGCCGGACTCCCCGCCGGTCGACTTCGCCAGCGGCGCGCAGGAGATCAAGCAGTTCGGTGCGGACGCGGTACTGGTCATCGGGTTCGCCGAATCGGCACAGGTCATCAAGGCGCTCTCGGCCGCCGGAGTGCAGATCCGGCACTGACGGCGTACGCGGCCGTACTCGGGTCGGCGATGGTCTGGCACGTTTCCGGGAGCAACCGGGACGCCCGTTCGCCGTACGGTTTTCCCAACGCCGGACGAGCCGACCCGAAGGACACCAGACGATGAGCGACTTCACCGACAACCCGCTGGCCGAGGAGAACCACTTCGGCTCCACCGCCGGGCAGGAGGGCTTCGGGCCCGAGATCGACCCGGGGCCCGAACTGCCAGCGTACGACCTGGCGGCGTTCCAGCCGGAGACGGTGGTGGAGCACCACTCCGACGGCTCCACCGAAGTGCTCACCGACTTCGACGGCGACGGGGTCGCCGACCTGGTCCAGCAGGACCTCGACAGCGACGGTACCGCCGAGACCACCCTGATCGACGGGGACCACGACGGTGCGCTGGACACCATGCTGCGCGACTACGACGACAACGGCACCGTGGACCGGATCATCGGTGACGCCAACGAGGACGGTCTGATCGACCGGGTCGCGACCGACACCAACAACGACGGTCTGATGGACCAGGTGGTCCGCGACACCGACCTCGACGGCGAGCCGGACAACTGGGTACGCGACGTCAACCACGACGGCCGCCCCGACCATTCCGTCACCGACCTGGACGAGGACGGCCGCCCCGATCAGCTCGTCGTCGACACCGACTTCGACGGCGTGGCGAACCGGGTCGCCTACCTCGACTCGGACAGCAACCCGTACGGCAGCCGCTAACCGGGCGCGCTCCCGACGGCGGCGAAGCCCGTCAGCGGTTCCTCCGGTCCAGGAATGCGGTCATCCGGCGGTGCTTCTCCGGATCCTCGAAGAGCACCGCCTGGCTGACCAGGTCAAGCTGCGGGTGCGCCGCGGCGGGTGCGTCGACCGCCAGTTTTGTCAGCCGCAGGGCCAGCGGCGACGCCTTCGCGATCTCGTCCAGCAACTCGTGCGCGGCCCCGAGCAGGTCGGCCGGCTGGTCCACCACCCGGTTGACCAACCCGATCCGCAGCGCCTCGGCGGCGTCGATCCGGCGACCGGTGAAGAGCAGTTCCTTGGCCCGGGTCTCGCCGATCAGTGCCGGCAACCGGTGCGTGGCACCCGCACCGGCGATGATGCCGAGCCGTACCTCGGGCTGACCGAACGAGGCGCGTGACGTACAGATCCGCAGGTCGCAGGCGTACGACAGTTCCGCGCCGCCGCCCAGTGCCGGCCCGTCGACGGCCGCCACCGTGGGCAGCGGCAGCGCCCGGAGCCGGGCGAAGACGGCCTGGTTGATCGCGGCCAGCGCGTCGAGCCGGTCCCGTTCCCGCAGTTGGGCGATGTCCGCGCCGGCCGCGAAGATGCCGTCCGTACCGCCGGTGAGCAGCAGCAGTTTCGGGTCCCGCTCCAGCCGCGCGCAGACTTCGTGCAGGGCGGCGACCAGGTCGGCGTCGATCGCGTTGCGCTTCTCCGGCCGGTCCAGGGTGACCACCAGCCGGTCGGCCCGCTCCTCGACCCGCAGACCGGCGGATTCCACTGTGCTCACTGCTTGACCCCGTCCACCCAGCGGTAGAAACCCTGCCCGGACTTCTTGCCCAGCCGGCCCTGTTCGACCATCGACTCCAGCAGCGGCGGCGGCGCGAACCGGTCGCCGTACGCCGAGCGCAGCGTACGGGCGATGTCCAGCCGTACGTCCAACCCCACCAGGTCGGTGAGTTCCAGGGGCCCGACCGGGTGCCGGTAGCCGAGGGTCATCGCCTTGTCGATGTCCGCCGGGCTGGCCACCCCGTCTTCGACCATCCGGATCGCCTCCAGCCCGAGCGTGACGCCGAGCCGGGAGGTGGCGAAGCCGGGCAGGTCGCGTACGACAACGGGGTCCTTGCCCAGGCGGCCGGCGAGGGCGACGGCGGCCGCGGTGGTCTCCTCGGCGGTCGCCGACCCGACCACGATCTCGATCAACGCCATCGCCCAGACCGGGTTGAAGAAGTGGAGCCCGATGAAGCGTGACGCGTCGGGCACCGCACCCGCCAGGTCCGCGATCGGGATGCTGGAGGTGTTGGTGGCGAGCAACGCGGGCTGGTGCGCCGCCGCGGCGGCCAGCACGCTCCGCTTGAGGTCCGGCCGCTCCGGCACGGCCTCCACGATCACGTCCGGTCCGTCGGCCACCTCCGCCAGGTCACGCCGGAGCACCAACCGGGTACGCGCGTCCGCTGCCGCGTCGGCGGCCAGTTTGCCTCGCTCGACCGCCCGGTCGAGCAGTTTGCCCAGCGCGACGCCGGCCGCCTCGGCCCGTCCGGTGTCGACCTCGACCAGCTCCACCCGGTAACCGGCGGTGGCCGCCACGTACGCGATGCCGAGCCCCATCGTGCCGGCGCCGACGACAACAAAACGCTCGTTCATGATGGCGACCCTATGCAGTGCGGACGGTGCCGCCCAGCCGGGCCCCCCGGACCTGTCGGTGACCTACCCCTCGGCCCGACCGACCACCACAACGGCTCAGGTCAGCCCGGCACGGTCCCGGACCGCCTGCGCTCCCGCCGGACGAGATACCAGACGATTGCCGCGACCACCAGCAACAGCGCGATGGCGGCGCCGACCGAGAGCGAGCGTACGAGCGCGCCCCGCCCACCGGGCTCCACCTCCGCCGTGACCACCCCCGGCAGCATGACCGATCCCTCGCCGGTACGCTCCACGGTCCCGCTGAACAGGGTCATCCGAGCGTTCCACTGCCCGGCCGACAGCGGCTGATCCACCAGGGCGCTGACCTGCGCCCGCTGGCCGGGAAGGATGGTCACGCCGGTCTTCACCGCGAACGGCCCGGCCTTGACCGTGCCGGACCTGCTCACCAGGGAAAGGCTGCCACCCATGTCCAGGGCCCGGCCGCCCGTGTTGTGCACCTGGGCGGTAACCACGGGCCACTCGCCGTCGCCTCGTGCGGCGGCCAGGCCTTCGATTCGGAAATCGGTGGGCGGTTCGCCGCCGGCACCGATATCGAGGTACATCCGGATGCCGACCCGGTGGATCTGACCGACGTTGTCCTGCTGCGTCGGCGCCCTGGTGATCTGAGCCCAGACGGCGCCGTACCGCTCCCCCTTCGATGCGGTCTTCGGTACGGCGACGGTCACCGGTACCACCGCCCGCGCTCCCGGGGACAGGTCGACGCTGCTCGACTCCAGGCTCACCCAGCCGCTGAGTTCGTTGCCCTCTTGCCCGTCAGGAACGGTGAAGGAGTTCCGCTCCACCGAGGCGGCGCCGGCGTACAGCTCGACGTGTTGACGTTCCGGGGAGGAGTTACGTACCTCGACCCGGCGGTGGATCGTCATGCCGGGCTTGAGATGGTCGATGATGTACGCCCGGGCGCGCGGATCGTCCCCGCGGCTCACCGGGATGTCCAGTAGTTGCAGGCCGAGGCCCCTGGCTTCGGCCGGGTCCTGGCGCAGTTCGCGTTGCGCGCCGGCTGGTGCCGCGGGCACCCCGACCGCCAGGACGGCGACGGAGGTCAGCAGCACCAGCCGGCGGGCAAGGTCAGAGCACCGAATGTGTCACCGTCCCGGTGTAGGTGCCGCCGACGGCGTCGGGCGGGATGGCGACGGCCACGGTGGGGTTCCAGGTAGCGAAGTTGCTGCCGGTCCCACCGGTGTGGCTGAACGCCGTCCTCGGCACATTGATGATCACGGCAGCACCCGCGGTGGCCTGGCCGGGCGTGAAGGTGCCGGTGCCGGCGGTCGCGGTGGCGGGCCCGGACCAGTAGAGGACGTTGATGGCCGGGATCGTCTCCTCGGCGGTGCCGCCGCCGGTGGTGAAGTCGGACCCGGTGACGCTCGTGGTCCAGTTCGGGGTCAGCGACGCGCGCTGGTCGATCACGGTGATCGGTCCGAGCTGTCCGGATACGGTGGTGCCGGCCGTACCGGAGCCGAGGTTGGCGGATGCGGGCACGGTGATGTCGAGGCCACCCGCGCCGGTCACGCTGAAGGTGACGATGGTGGTGCCGGTGTCGTCGGCCCGCGCGGGTGCGGCCAGTCCGGCGACCAACGCCAGGCCCGCCAAGCCGGTTAACAACAGTTTCCTTATCATAAGTCCCCCGTGTCTACAAGGTGTGCATCGCGGCGTTTGTGAGCTTATCGAGGGGCCCCGCCACGAAACGGGGAAACAGGTGAAATGAGCCTTATGCACCGGCCGGGCCATTGGTCCCGTGACCTACGCGCTGTCCGTACCGGCCCGCTAGCGTATGCGGAGCCGCGGTCCTGGGTACTGCGGACCTGCACGCCTCAGTCAGCCGGAGAAAGGGCTTCCCTTCATGAGCGAGTCGCAGGCGACCACCGAGTCGCAGGAGATCGTCGAAACGCGGGGTGACGAGCGGGTCGACCTGATCCGCGCGGACACCAACAACGACGGCAAGGTCGACCTCTGGGTCGCCGACACCGACGGCGACGGCAAGGCTGACCTGTTCCAGTTCGACACGACCGGCGACGGCACGGTGGACATCACCATGGTCGACCTGACCGAGGACGGCACGCCGGACGAGGTGGTCGACGGCGACGGTGGCCACCCCCCGACCCCGGCCCCGCCGACCGTCACGGTCTGACCGCCCCTTGTTCTCCAGGAAGGGCCCCTCACCCAAGGGGCCCTTCCTTTTTCAGCGCTCCGGTGCTCGGTTCGCCGCCCCGGGCGGTCACCCCTCCGCTGGCCGGATGACGTCCGGCGGTACGGACGCGGTCAGCCACACCCCGTTGTCGCTGCGATAGAACTCGTGCCCCCGCGCGGCCAGCTTCGCCGCGTCGACCACCAGCACCGACACCGACCCGCCCCGGCGCCGACCGACCGTCACGGCCGTCGCCACGTCGACCGACAGGTGTACGTGATGCCGCCGCCCCGGCCGCAGCCCCTCCGCCAGGATCGCCGGTACGTTGACCGTCCCGGTGCCGTGGTACAGCAGCTCGGGCGGAGTGACCGGGGTCAGCCCCAGATCCACCGCCACCCGCGCCGAGTGCCCCTGGCTGGCCCGGATCCACTCCACCCCGTCCGGCCCCGTACGCACGGCGAAGCGCTGTTTGTCGTTGCCGGCCACCACGGCGTCGAGTTCCTCCGGGCTGATCGGCCGGCCGTGCCGGGACAGGGCGGCGATCAGGTCCGTCACCGGCACCCAGCCGTTGGCGTCCAACGTCAGCCCGACGCTCCCCGGCGCGTGCCGCAGCACCAGCGACATCCGTTTGCTGATCGAGCGCAGCTCGGCCGGTTCCATCAGCCCACCAGCCGCAGCGTGGCCAGGTAGTACGGGGCATCGGCGTCGTCCACGTCGACCAGCCGCCAGACGCTGCCCCGGATCAGCCCCGCCAGCTCGTCGGGCGTACAGACCAGGTAGTCGAACCACGGCGTACCCAGCTCGCGGTAGCGCAGCCGCAGGCGCAACTGCCCGCCGAGCCGGCCCCGGGCCCGGTTGCGCTCGTGGTAACCGGTGTGCACCGGGTCAGTGGTGCCGTACGGGTCGGTGCCGTGCGCGATGATCTCGGCGCCCGGATTCGCCAGGGCGGCCAACGCGGCCAGGAACGCCGGTGCCCGGTCCCGCCCCTCGATCAGCCCGAGGTTGTTGCCGAGCAGCAGGAAGGTATCGAACCGGTGCCGGTTGGTGGCGTACTCGTCCACGGTGCCGAGCACCAGGTCCCGTACGCCCCGCTTGCGGGCGACCCGGATGGCGCCGGGGGAGATGTCCAGCCCGGTGACCGGCACCCCGCGTTCCTGCAACTCCAGCGCGATCCGGCCAGCGCCGACACCGATGTCGAGCACCCGGCCCCGGACCCGCTCGACCGCCCGGTGGTCGTACGGCTGCCAGTCGGCGGGTCCGTCGAGGTAGTGGGCGGCCGGAGCGCCGTTGATCAGACCGTCGTCACGTTCGATGATCTCGATCACCGGGCGCGGCAACCGGCCCCCGACCAGGGGACGTGGCCCGACCCCGGTCGCCACCGCGAGGGTGTCCCGCAGCAACTCGCCGAAGACGTCGCCGACCTGCGGCTCTCCCACCATGGGGTAGACGCTATCGGTCGGCGCGGGCGCGCTTCTCGTCGTACCCTGCGAGGGTGAGCAACCTCGATCGCCTCGCGACCGCGAAGTATGTGCTGCTCACCACATTCCGCCGGGATGGTCGGGCGGTCGGGACGCCGGTCTGGGTGGTCCGCGACGGTGACGCGCTCGCGGCCTGGACCGCGGCGGACGCCGGCAAGGCCAAGCGGATCAGGCGCTCCGGGCAGGTGACCGTGGCCCCCTGCGACGTTCGCGGCACACCCCAGGGCGAGGCGGTGTCCGCGCGCGCGGTGATCACCGATCGGGCCGGCGCCGCCCGGATCCGGGAGTTGCTCCGGCACAAGTACGGCCTGGTCGCACGGCTGACGCTGCTGGCCAGTCGGGTGCGCCGGGGTGCCGATGGCGCGGTCGGCATCAGGATCGTCCTGCCTGAATGAGCTGGTAGCCTTGCGCTCCGCCGTTCTGCAACGAGTGGATCTCGATTAGGTATTCGTTACATCACGAACCCGCGGTTCGAAAGATTTCTGACGACCCCAGCGAACCTTTTTGACCCCCTCACCGATCAGGTGCGGTGAGGGGCGGTCGGACCACGTCGCCCGGACGGGCAACGAGGGGACGCGGTGGAATGAGGCTGGTGCTACGGCGCGCCCGTGCGGTGAGGGGCCTGCTACTCGCGGCGACCGGGGCGACCCTGATTGCCGCCGCCCTGCTCACCGGCCTCGCCGGATACAGCCGGCAGGTCGTCGACACGGGCACCGCCCGCGCCATCGACTCCTCCGCCCCGGAGGAACGGTCGATCCTGGTGCGCGGCTCGACCGGCGGGTCCGCGGACGCCCTCCGGGACCGCGACGCGGCACTGCGCAAGGAGGTAGCCGCGGGTCTCGCCGGGCTGCCCGCAGCGGTCTCCGCCGCCGGTTACGCCGCCGGCCGGCAACTCTCCGGCCCGGTCGGCAAGGCGGTGCCCGACGCTGACGGGGTCGTCTTCGGCTCCGTGGTCTTCCTCGACGGGCTCGCCGAGCAGGCCGAACTCAGCTACGGCAGCTGGCCGCAGCCGGGCGCCGACCCGGTGCAGACCGCACTCGCCGAGCCGGTCGCCAAGATCCTGGGCGTCGCGGTCGGCGACCGCATACCGGTCACCGACCGGGTCACCGGACGGGTCAGCAACCTGGCCGTGGCCGGCATCTGGCACCCACGCGACCCCGAGGCCGCCTACTGGCGACTCTCACCGGACATCGCGGACGGCCACGCGTCGCAGTCATCCACCTACGGCCCGCTGACCGTCGACCGCGCCGACTTCATCACCCACTTCGCCGCCAACGCCAGCGCCGCCTGGCTCGTCGAACCGGACCTGGACGGCGCGAGCGTGGCCCAGCTCGGGCGACTCGCCGACACGGTCCGCGGGCTCACCACCGAACTACCGAAGGCCGCCGGGCTCGGCACCTCCGGCATCACCACCACCGCCGTCGACCGGCTGGCCGAACGCCTCGAACGGGCCAACCTGGTCGGCCGGTCCGCGCTGGTCACCCCGATGCTGCTGGTCATCGTGCTCGGCGGCTACGCGCTGGTGCTGGTAGCCGCGCTCCTGGTCGAGCAGCGCCGGGGCGAGAACTCGCTGCTGCGGGCCCGTGGCGCCGCCCGCAACCAGCTCGCCGGCCTGGCCGTACGGGAGGCGACGCTGGTCGTACTGCCGGCGGCGCTGCTCGCACCACTGCTGGCAACCGAGGGCCTGCGCCTCGCCGACCGGGTGCCGATGCTCGCCTCGGTCGGGCTCCGGTTCGACGCCCAACCGGCACCGCTGAGCTGGCTGGTCGCCGCGCTCGCCGCGCTCGGTTGCGCGCTGGCCATCATCGGCCCGTCGTTACGCCGCAGCGGCACCTACGTCGCCGAACTCGCCAGCCGGTCCCGTCCCAGCCGGCGGGCAGTCGCCCAGCGGGCCGGAGTCGACCTGGCGCTGATCGCGCTGGCGGTGCTCGGCTGGCTGCAACTTCGGCAGTACTCCTCGCCGCTGGCGGGTGCCCGTTCCACCGGCCAGCTCGGCATCGACCCACTGCTCGCGGCCACGCCGACGCTGGGCGTACTGGCCGGGGCGGTGCTCGCCCTGCGGGTGCTGCCGCCGATCACCCGGCTCGCCGAGCGGTTCGTCGACCGCAGACCGTGGACCGCCACCATGTTCGGCACCTGGCAGGCCGGTCGACGCCCGCACGCCGGCCCGGTCCTGCTGCTCGCCCTCGCCGTCGCGGTCAGCACCCTGGCCTGGTGCCTGGCCAGCACCTCCGAGCGGTCCCTGCGCGACCAGGCCGCCCACCAGGTCGGCACCGACCTGCGACTGGTGGAGACGAGCGACGCCGCACCGGCAGGACGTACGGAGGCCCTCGCCGGCCTGCCGGGCGTACGCGAGGTGCTGCCGGCCTGGCGGGAGAGCCTCCGCCTCGGCCCGGACGCCCAACCGGCGTCGCTGATCGCGATCGACACCCGCGCCGGAGCCGACTCGATCAACATCCGGCAGGACATGGTCGACACCGGATCCCCCGCCGACCTGCTGCGTGAGGTGGGCCGGCAACGCGTCGAGGCGCCGTACACCGAACTGCCGGCCGGTGCCCGCAAGCTTTCCGGCACGGTGCGTACGACCGCCCGCCTGACCCAGTTCTCCGACGAGATCCGGACCGACGCCGTCTTCGCCGAACCGAACGGCGGTTTCCGCAGGGTGCCGCTCGGCACCAGTCGCAACGGTCGGGCGCTCCGCTTCGACGTCGACCTCCCGGCCGGCACCGGCCCGGTACGGCTGGCCGGCTTCGTCGCCGACACGCTCGGCCAGAACGGCATGCAGATCGACTGGACCCTGAGCCAGTTGACCGCCGGCACCGGTGACGCCGCCGGCACCCCGGTCGACCTGACCGTCGGCGGAAGTTGGCGGACCGTCGACCGGATCGACCGGCAGTCCACTGCCGCCGCCGGTGTCGGCGGCATGTCCACCCAGTACGAGGCCAACGACAGCGCGAGCTGGGGCGCCACGACGGTACGCGTGGCGATGGTCCGGCAGGCCGACACGGCGCCGATCCCGGTGCTGGTCACCCCGGCGGTGCTGGACGCGTTGCGACTCAAGGTCGGCGACCAGACCGGGCTCGCGTTCGGGCTGGCTGATGCTCGCGTGAAGATCGTCGGAACCGTCGCCTCGATTCCCGGCGACACCGAACCGGCGGCGATCCTGACCGACCTCCCCTCGCTGGGCAACCGGTTCTTCTTCGACCACGGAATCGTCCGACCGAACGAGGAGTGGTGGGTCACCACCGACCCCGCACAGGCGTCGGCGACCGCGGCGGCAGCGGCCCAACTCGGTGGCCTGGAGGTGCTCGACCGGCAGGCGATCGCCGACCAACTGGACCCGTACGGGGTGGGTGCCCGGGGCGCGTTGTTCGCCGCTGCGCTGGGCGCCTTGCTGCTCGCCGCGGTCGGCATCGCCGTCGACGTGAGCGCCACCGCCCGCCGCCGGGTGAACGAACTGGCGGTGCTGCACACCCTCGGCGCCGGGCACCGGCTGCTGGCCCGGTCGCTCATCGCCGAGCAGGCGTTCCTCTCCGGGATCGGGGTGCTGGTGGGCCTCGGGGTCGGGGTCGCGGTGGCCGCCACGATGGCACCCCTGGTGATCCTCACCCCGTCGGCGGACCGACCATCGCCGCCACCGCTGCTCTCCGTCGACTGGCCACCGGTGATCGCCACCACGGTCGGCCTGCTGCTGCTCGCACTGCTGCTCAGCGGGCTGATCGCCACCACCCTCCGGCAGCGCCTGGTCGCCGCCCAGCTCCGGATCGGAGACGACCGGTGACCAACGGGACACAGCGATCGGGGTCCGGACCGGCGCACACGAGGAAGAGGTCGATGAGAGCCAACAGGTCCGGTCCGGTACGCCGGCTGCGTGCCTTCGCCGCGCAGATCGGGCTGCTGGCCGTACTCGGCCTGGCTGCGGCGGCGCTGCTCACCGGTGCACCCCGACTGGCCAACGAGTACGCCGACCGGGGACTGGCCGCGGACGTGGCGGACCTGCCGTACCAGGTCCGGGACATCTCGTTGCCGTTGACCGCCAGCATCGACAGGGCCAAGACCACCCAGATCGGGGTCGAGGACCTGGACCCGTACCGGGAGAAGCTGCCGCAGCCACTGCCCGGTCTGATCACCGATCAGTGGTACTCGGCCGGGATCGAACCCGAGACGGTGGGCGCGTCGGGCGACTTCCCACCGTTCAACGGCGACAGCCAACCGGGGCTCGGCCTGCGGGCGCAGACCGGGGTGCAGGAGGCCGTCCGGATGGTTTCCGGTACGTGGCCGGACGCGACCGCCGGGTTGCCGGGCGGGCGGATCCCGATCGCGGTGTCCCAGCGGACCGCGAACGCGCTCGTGCTGGCCCTCGGCAGCCGGTTCGAGATCGGTGCCCTGATGGGCTCCGCCAAGGTTCCGGTGGTGGTGGTCGGGATCTTCGAGCCGCTGGACACCACCATGCCGGTCTGGAACGCCATGCGACTGGCGGTGGACCCGCAGATACCGATGATGGACGGCGAGCGGTTCCGGGCGATCGCGGTGACCGACTGGGCCGGGATGAACGCGGCCGGGCCGGTCCTCGGCGGGGTCACCCTCGACTGGCACTACCGGATCGACGAGACGCGGCTCGACGCCAGCAAGGCCAAGGCGGTGACCGACGCGGTGGTACGGCTGAAGCGGGCCTCCCCGGCGGCGGGCACCACGGTCGTCACCTCGCTGGACGTCTCCCTGATACAGCTCAGCGAACGACTCGCCTCCGTACGGGCGCTGCTCGCGGTGGTGGAGACCGGGGTGCTGGCCAGCCTGCTCGGCCTGATCCTGCTCGCCGCCCGGCTGTTGCTGGAACGCCGCCGCGAGGAACTGGCCCTGCTGCGCGCCCGGGGCGCCTCGACGGCGACCATCGGCAGGCACACGCTGGCCGAGTCGGTGCTGGTCCAGCCGTTCGCGGTACTCGCCGGCTGGCTGCTCGGCACCCTGGTTCCCGGTCGACCCGCGTTGACCGAGTGGCTGGTCCCGGTGCTCGCCGTGATCACCACGGCCGCGGTGCCGGTGCTGGCGATGGCGAGCCAGCGTCGGGTGACGTTCGTGGTCCGCCGGCAGGACCTGATCCGGCAGCGGCCGTCGGCCCGCCGGCTCACCGCCGAGATCAGCGTGCTCGTACTGGCCGGGCTCGGGGTGTTCCTGCTCCGGCGGCGCGGACTGGTGCCCGACGGCGGGGTGGACCCGTACCTGGTTTCGGTGCCGGTGCTGCTGGCGGTCGGCACCTCCCTGATCGCGCTGCGGGTGCTGCCGTGGCCGCTGCGGATGGTCGGGCAGATCGCCGCGCGGGCCCGTGGGGCGGTCGTCTTCCTCGGGCTGGCCCGAGCCGGGCGGGGTGCACCGGTGACCATCGGCCCGCTCGCGGTTCTGGTCATCGCGATCACCACCGGGGTTTTCAGCGGGGTGGTCGCGAGCACCATCTCGCACGCCCGGGACAAGGCGAGCGAGCAGGCCATCCCGGCCGACGCCAGGCTCACCGGGAACACCTTCGCCCCGTCGACGGGCGAACGGCTCGACGCGCTGCCCGGGGTGGACGCGGTGACCGCGATCTCGCTGGAGAACGCCCGTCGGCTCCGTACGGGTCCCAGTGCCTCCGATCGTGACCTCGGCCAGACCCAGGTGCTGGTGGTGGACATGCCGAGCTTCGTCGACGTGATGCGGCGCAGCGGCGTACCGGATGACGGGGTGCCGGCGGCGCTGCGGGACGCGAAGCGCACCGACGGCCCGGTGCCGGCGCTGGTCTCGCCGGCGATCGCGGCGGAGGTCGGCGACGGCGCGGTGGTGAACGTGCAGGGTCGGCTCTACGGCTTCACGTCGAGCGTGGTGGCGTCCAGCTTCCCGGGTGTGGAGATCGGGGTCGAGCGGTTCGTCGTGCTGCCCTGGCAGGCGCTGCCGGTGCCCGACTTCAAGCCGATCAACCCGACCCGTTACCTGCTCGCCGGGGACGGCTACGACCGGGCCGCGCTGCTGGCGGCCGCGGACGACGGGCAGCGAGAGTGGCGGGAGAGCGTGATCGGTAGGCCGGTCGACGCGCTCCTGGCCCCGGCGGCGGTGACCACCCTGACCGACTACCGGTTGGCGTTGGACCGGACCGGCGGAAACGAGCTGCTCACCCTGGCGTTCACGATCGGTGCGCTCGGCGGGAGCGGGCTGGCGCTGCTGGCGGTCGGATTCGCGGTGGTCGCCGAGGCGCGGACCCGGGGACGGGTGCTCTCCCGGCTGCGCACCATGGGGCTGTCCGGCCGGCAGGGTCGGCAACTGCTGGTGTACGAGTTGCTGCCGCTGGTCGGCGCCGCGGTGCTGGCCGGTGGGGTGGTCGGGGTGGCGCTGCCCGGCCTGATCGGACCGGCGCTGAACCTGTCCACCTTCACCGCCGGGGTGGCCGCCCGGACCCATCTGGACCCGCTGCTGGTCGGCGGGGTGCTGCTGCTGGTGGTGGTCGGTCTGGCCGCCGCGCTCGTGTTCGAGAACCTGGTCAACCGACGGATGCGCCTCGGCGAGGTCCTCCGGCTGGGAGAGGAAAACTGATGACCGCTGCCCTGACCACCGCCGTACCCGATCTTGCGGCGTTGCAACGCCGTGCCGCCGAACGGGCGGCGGAGCGGGCCGGCGGTAACGACCGCCTGCGTGGCCACATCGTCTGCGACGGCCTGGTACGCATCTTCAAGACCGAGGGTGTCGAGGTGGTGGCCCTGCAGGGGCTGGACCTGGTGATCGACCGGGGCGACCTGATCGCCATCGTCGGCGCCTCCGGCTCGGGCAAGTCCACCGTGCTCAACATCCTCTCGGGGCTGGACGTGCCGACCGCGGGCATCGCCCGGGTGGCCGGGTTCGACCTGTTGACCATGTCGGCGAAGCAGCGGCTGCGCTACCGCCGGAGCACGGTCGGCTTCGTCTGGCAGCAGACCGGACGAAACCTGCTGCCGTACCTGACCGCGCGGGAGAACGTGGAACTGCCGATGCGGCTGGCCCGGCGTACCTCCGCCCGGGCGGCCCGTAAGCGGGCGCTGGAGCTGCTGGACCTGGTCGGGGTCGGTTACTGCGCGGACCGGCGTCCGGGGCAGATGAGCGGCGGCGAGCAGCAGCGCTGCGCGGTGGCGGTCGCGGTCGCGAACGACCCGGAGGTGCTGTTCGCCGACGAGCCGACCGGTGAGTTGGACGAGGCGACGGCGGCCGACGTGTTCGGGGCGCTGCGCACCATCAACGCGGAGTTGGGCGTCACGGTGGTGGTGGTCACCCACGACCTGAACGTGGCGACCCAGGTCCGTCGTACGGTCGCGATCCGCGACGGCCGAACCGCCTCCGAGGTACGGCGGTCGGCCCGGATCGGCGCGGACGGGCTCGAGGAACTGGTCACCGAGGAGTACGCGGTGCTGGACCGGGCCGGGCGGATGCAGTTGCCGACGGCGTTCGTGGACGCGTTGGTGCTGCGGGACCGGGTGAAGCTCAACCTGCAACCGGATCACGTGGAGATCCGCCCCGGCGACGAACCTCAGAAGGAGCAGCCATGAGCAGCGAGGACCTGGTACGGGTCGAGGGTCTGAGCCGGTCGTACGGCTCCGGTGACCGGGTGGTGCACGCCCTGCGGGAGGTGTCGTTCCGGGTCGGCCAGGGCGAGTTGGTGGCCGTACGGGGCCGGTCCGGTGCGGGTAAGACGACCCTGTTGAACCTGATCGGCGGGCTGGACCGGCCGACCGCCGGCCGGATCTTCGTCGCCGGTCGGGAGGTGACCGCGGCCGGGGAGCGGGACCTGCTGGATCTGCGCCGGGACACGATGGGTTTCGTGTTCCAGTCCTTCGGGCTGATCCCGATCCTGTCCGCGGCGGAGAACGTCGGGGTGCCGATGCGGCTGGCGAAGGTGCCGGCGGCCGAGCGGGAGCAGCGGGTGTCGATCCTGCTGGAGATGGTCGGGCTGGGCGCGCACGCGGGTCAGCGGCCGTACGAGCTGTCCGGTGGGCAGCAACAGCGGGTGGCAATCGCCCGTGCGCTGGCCAACGACCCGCCGTTGCTGATCGCGGACGAGCCGACCGGTCAGCTCGACTCGGAGACCGGGCGGGCGATGATGGATCTGCTCCAGGCGCTGGTCCGCTCGCGCGGGATGACCGCGCTGGTGGCCACCCACGACCCGACGTTGATCGAGCTGGCGGACCGGGTGCTGCAGTTGCGGGACGGCCAGCTGGTCGAGGAGACCGATCTGGCGGTGGCGGCCGGCTGAGTGCCGGCGGGCGCGGGTGGGCGCCACCGGCACGACTCAGGGGCGGCGGGGTACGGTTTCCCGTATCTCCGCCGCCCCTGAGACGAAACGAAACGCGGCTGGCCCGGTAAGGGGTCAGTCGCCTTGACGCTGCTGGGGAATTTGCCCCTGCAGCAGGGCGCGAACCTCCGACTCGCGGTAACGCCGGTGGCCACCCAACGTTCGAATTGCGCTGAGTTTGCCCGCCTTCGCCCACCGGGTCACGGTTTTTGGGTCGACACGGAACATCGACGCCACCTCGGCCGGCGTGAGTAGCGGCTCTGGTTCGTGCGTACGCGATGCCATCGGTCACTCCTCCACAGGTGCCTATAGACATCGGCCGGGGTCCCGCCGGCCGACGCGTCTCCCATGGTCCGGCTAGTCCCCGATGTCCGACATGGGCCGAACGGCCGAACGTCCCTGGATGGACGGATGAACAATGACCGATTTATACAACTTTTCTATACTGAAACCTGTCTTATTCGGGCGCGTTGTGGCCCATCGTAACCTCAAGATTACGAGCAAACCTCACGTTGGAAACGCTCTCCAAGTCTCTGACCTGGGAGAACATGAACAAGTGTCGGGAAGCCGCATTCAACAAGATCAACACCGAGGCGTTAGGGGATTCGACCGGAAGCCCCTAACGGAACCCCCTAGTTGCAGCGCTCCAGCAACTGCACCGCGCGCCACCGGGCGACCAACTTCTCGTACACCTCGGTAGCGGCTTCCGCGTCGCCCCGGGACAGCCCGGCGAGACCCTCGGCGACCAACGCCGGAGAGTCGTCGTCGGCCAGCGCCTCGTCCGGCAGCAACTGCGTCAGGCCGCCGTAGTCCAACTCCACCACCGACCGGGGATGGAACTCCTCCAGCCAGCGGGCGCCCTCCTCCACCGCCTCGGTGATCGGCGCGTCCCCGACCGACTTGCGCAGCACCGCCAGCCCCCGCGAAGCCCGCCGCCGGGCCTTGGAGATCTCGGTCCGGTAGCGCAGCACCCGCCGCTCCGGCCGTACGGTCAGCTCCCGCTCGGCCGGGTCGACGAAGACGAACCAGCGCAGCGGCACACCCCAGGTGGCGATCTGCTCGTGCAGCCGGGGCACCCCGTGCTCCAGCACCCTGGCCCCGCTGCGGAAGTCCTCCACCACCGCCTTGGCCTGTCCGGCGAGGATCGGTGGCACGAACGCGTCGGCGAGCACCGGCGGCACACCGTCGCGGGCGCTCAGGGCCGCCTCGGCCACCCGTACGCGCAGGTTCCACGGGCAGACCAGCAGGGTGTCGTCGGCCTCCAGCACGTACGCCTCGTCGGGCAGGTCGGGCAGCCGGGTCCAGCCGGCACCGAGCGCCTCGATCACGGCCGTACGCTGCCGGCCCGGGCCCTCCAGCGGGGCGACCGCCCGGCCCTCCTTGACGTACCGGCGCCAAAAAATCTGCCGGTCCCGGTCGAACGCGGTCAACGGCTCATACACCCGCAGGTAGGAAGCGAAGAGCGACGGCACGGCGCGATCCTCCCATGAAACCCGAGTTCCCTGCCGCGACGGCCCCGATCCCGGGCCGTCGTCCCCGCCAGGTGGGACGGACCGTCCCCGGTCGGTACCGGCAAGGTGCGACGGCCGATATTAGGCTCGGCAGCACCGGC
Organism: Micromonospora sp. NPDC049523; assembly: GCF_040676775.1. Classification (NCBI taxonomy): domain Bacteria; kingdom Bacillati; phylum Actinomycetota; class Actinomycetes; order Micromonosporales; family Micromonosporaceae; genus Micromonospora; species Micromonospora sp. NPDC049523. The sequence goes on from NZ_JBFAPP010000009.1 coordinate 324,786, forward strand.
GTCACCCCGCCGGCACCGGAGAGGTCCGCGTCCCACAAAGACGCACACCGACATCAGGAGCAGTCATGGGCGTTTTCGCCAGCACCGACCAACAGGTATCGGCCGGGCATGAGCAGGTCGTCTTCTGCCAGGACAAGCCGACCGGGCTGAAGGCGATCATCGGCATCTACTCGACCGCACTCGGCCCCGCGCTCGGCGGGACCCGGTTCTACCCCTACGCCAGCGAGGCGGACGCACTGCACGACGTGCTCGACCTCTCCCGGGGCATGGCGTACAAGAACGCGCTCGCCGGTCTCGACCTCGGCGGCGGCAAGGCTGTCATCTGGGGTGACCCGGAGCAGCTCAAGACCGAGCCGCTGCTGCGCGCGTACGGCCGGTTCGTCCAGTCGCTGGGTGGGCGCTACTACACCGCGTGCGACGTCGGCACCTACGTGCAGGACATGGACGTGGTCGCGCGCGAGACGCGCTTCGTGACCGGCCGCAGCGTCGAGCACGGCGGAGCCGGCGACTCGTCGGTGCTGACCGCGTGGGGCGTGTTCCAGGGCATGCGCGCCGCCGCCGAGCACCAGTGGGGCTCGGCCACCCTCACCGGTCGCCGGGTCGGCGTGTCCGGTCTGGGCAAGGTCGGCAAGCACCTGGTCGGGCACCTGATCGAGGACGGCGCCTCGGTGGTGGCCACCGACGTGAACGAGAAGGCGCTGGACTGGGCGCGGCACACGTACCCGGAGGTCGACCTGGTCGCGGACGCGACCGCGTTGATCACCTCCGACATCGACGTGTACGCCCCCTGCGCGCTCGGCGGCGCGCTGGACGACGAGACCGTGCCCGCCCTCCGGGCCAAGATCGTGGCCGGCGCGGCGAACAACCAGCTCGCCCACCCCGGCATCGAGAAGCAGCTCGCCGACCGTGGCGTGCTCTACGCCCCGGACTACGTGGTGAACGCCGGTGGCGTGATCCAGGTCGCGGACGAGATCGAGGGCTTCAACTTCGAGCGGGCCAAGCTCCGGGCCACCCGGATCTACGACACCACCCGCGAGATCCTGCGCCTGGCCGACGCCGAGGGTGTGCCGCCGGCGGTCGCGGCCGACCGGCTGGCCGAGCGGCGGATGGCCGAGGTCGGTCGCCTCCGCTCGATCCACCTCACCTGACACCGGCTGCGGGCGGCCGGGGCCCGACCCCGCCCGCCCGCTCCCGACCACCGTCACCCCCGACCGCGTACGACGTGCGAGCTCATCAGGCCCACGTCATCTCCCGTGAGGTAACGGCCGGGTGCCGAGCCCCCCGCGGTCGACTTCGGGGGTGATCGGGCCGTGAGGGCCCGTTCAGAGCCGCTAGCGAGGCAGGCCAGCCCGCTCCGGCCGGCGTTCACGCCCTCGACGCCCCTTCGACGGGCGCCGGTCGCCGTCCGGACCGGCTGCACCCAGGGTGATTAGCATCGTTTCGTCCCCGATCGGGGTCTAAGGTCGGTCTCGACGGCAAGCCCGCAGCACAGGGTGATCGAGCCGTCATGACCGGTTTTCCGAGGCGGTCGTTACCCGGCCGAAAATGGCCCGGTCGGGTCAACCTCGACGCGCGGGCACCACCGGCGGTAACCCGAGGTGCCGAACGCGGGCATACCCATGTACCGTAAGAGCCACGAGAGATGCCTGACGTCATCGGGGCCCGCCTTCGGGCTGCCCCGAATTCTGTGCGAGGGGGTCGAGCCATGGGGCGCGGCCGTGCTAAGGCCAAGCAGACAAAGGTGGCCCGGGAGTTGAAGTACCACTCCCCGAACACCGACCTCGCCGCCTTGCAGCGAGAACTCGGCGGCAGCGGCAAGTCGGACCACGACTTCGACGACGACTACAAAGAGTATGTCGACGACGATGACGAGGACCATGACGCGGACGACGAACCAGACACCTGGTCGCCTCCAGCCCGCTGACCTCCGTCGGGCACATTGAGCACGCGGTAACGCCCGCGTGCTCACGCGTGTCCGGATGGTGTGGCACACCGTAGATCAACACGGTTCCATCCGGTCGAGGGTCTGCCGTGCGGATCGTTGTCCGACCCGCGCGGCAGGTCCTCGACCGGTCGGACGTGCCAGATCCGACCGATCCGGACCGCCGGCCGGTTCAGCGTGGCCGGTTGTTCCAGTTGTAGAAGGTCGGGATGTTCTCGAAGTGGTTCCACGCGCAGACCGCGCCGCCACTTTCGCCCACCGCCGCCGCCTCCGCTCGTTCCCGACGGGCCTGTTCGGCCTCCTGTAGCAGCGTGGTGAGCCCGCTCCGGGCCGCGCGCACCCGATCGGCGACCGGGTCGGGGACGGCTCCCCCGGCCGGCTCAGCGTCCGGCGGGCTGGTGATCTCGAGCATGGTCCAACACTCCCTCGAGTAGGCGGATCTTGCTGTTACGGCAGTGGTTGGTCTCCGTACCGTCGAAACGTCCTTGCTCGAAGTAACGGTTGGCGGCGTGGCCGCCGCCGCAGAAGCCGAAGTAGGGGCAGGTGGCACGGCACGCCTCGACACCGCCGAGGAACTCGCGTACCCAGGGCAGGCGCTCGGCCCCGGCGAGGATCTCCGCAAGCCCCGTCGCCAGCACGTTGCCGCTGGTGAAGTCGCCGTAGCGGGGGTCGGAGAAGCCGGCCAGCTCGGGCGAGAGCAGGACCACCGAGCCGTCGTACCCGATGGTGGGGATCGGGTCGAGCCGCCGCGGTAGCAGGTCGGCGGCGGTGCCGTCGAGGACCGCCGAGGCGTACCGCAGGGACCACTCGACCTCGCGCAGGTGAATCCTCGGGCGCTCCCGCCAGGCGGTGACCAGCTCGGCCCAGAAGGCGGTGACCGCCTCCGCCGGGTGGCTGTTGAGGCGGGTGTTGACGCCCTCCATCTCCTCGATGTTGATGCCGAGCACGTCGCACCCCAGGTCCAGGAAGTACGCGTACAGCTCGGCGGCGAGGCCGGGCTCGGGTCGGGTCACCACGCACAGGGCGGAGAAACCGACACCGTTGCGCCGCAGCGCCTCGATGCCCCGCTCGATCCGGTCGTACGCCGGCCGCCCGCCCCGGCCCACCCGGTCGGAGTTGCGCTGCCTGGGCCCGTCCACGCTGACGCTGACCCGCATCCGGTGCTCGGCGAAGAACTCGCACCAGGCGTCGTCGATCAGCGTCGCGTTGGTCTGTACGTGGTGCTCGACCCGCTCGTCGAACGGGGCCAGCAGCGTGGCGAGGTGCTCCCGCCCGGTGGCGAGGGGCTCTCCGCCGTGCCACACCACGGAGAAGCGACCGGACCGGGCCCAGTCGTTCACCGGGCCCGCCACCGCTTCCGCCACCGGAACGGGCATCTTCCGATCATCCGCTCGAAACGGCAGATAGCAGTACGAGCAGTCCAGGTTACAGAGCGTGTTCGGCTGCATCACCACGTACGAGGGCACGGTGTCGATGCCCCGCATCCCCGTGGACGTTTCCCGCAGGACAGCCATCAGCCGCTCCTCCCCGTAGCTGAGGTGCCCCTCAGGCTAGGTTGCGGTGGCCACTCGGGTGAAGTCCTGATCGGGTATGCGAAGGATCACGGCAAAAACTCAGGAATGCACGAATGCACGTACGGTGATCAACCGCGGGTGTGCTGGCCGATCATCTGCACCTCGCCGGTGCCCTCGATGATCTCGCCCGCCTGCCACGCTTCGACACCACGACCGGCCAGGCAGGCCAGCGCCCGGTCCGCGTCCTCGGCGGAGACGATCGCGAACATGCCCACGCCCATGTTGAAGGTGGACTCCATCTCCGGGTCCTCGATCCGGCCCTTGGCCTGCACCAGGTCGAAGATCGGCTGCGGCTTCCAGGTGGCCCGGTTGACCACCGCGTCCACGTTCTCCGGCAGCACCCGGACCAGGTTGCCGGGGATGCCGCCGCCGGTGATGTGGGCGATCGAGCGCACCTCGGTCTCGGCGATCAGCTTGAGGCAGTCCTGCGCGTAGATCTTGGTCGGGGTGAGCAGTTCCTCGCCGAGGGTCCGCTGCCGACCGAAGTCCTCGATCACCGTGTCCAGCCGCATCCGGCCGGCGCCCAGCAGCACGTGGCGGACCAGCGAGTAGCCGTTGGAGTGCAGGCCGGAGGAGCGCATCGCGATCACCGCGTCGCCGATCTCGACCCGCTCCGGGCGGAGGATCTCACTCTCCTCGACCACGCCGACACCGGTCGCGGAGATGTCGTACTCGTCGGGCTTCAGCACGCCCGGGTGCTCGGCGGTCTCGCCACCGAGCAGCGCGCAGCCGGCGTACCGGCAGCCGTCGGTGATGCCGGCGACGATCTCGGCGACCTTGTCCGGCACGACCTCGCCGGTGGCGATGTAGTCGAGCAGGAACAGCGGCTCGGCACCGGTCGCGACCAGGTCGTCGACGACCATCGCGACCAGGTCGATGCCGACCGTGTCGTGGATGCCGAGCTGCTGGGCGATGACCAGCTTGGTGCCGACGCCGTCGGTGGAGGCGGAGAGGATCGGGTTGCGGTACTTGGTGGTGTCGAGCCGGAACAGGCCGGCGAAGCCGCCGAGCTGACCCATCACCTCGGGCCGCTGGGTGGTCCGTACCTTCGACTTGATCAGCTCGACCGCCCGGTCGCCGGCCTCGATCGAGACCCCGGCGTCGGCGTACGAGACGCTGCGCTTGCGGGTGGCGCGACCGGATCCGGCGGTCCAGGGCTGGCGCACGCCGCCGCCGGAGCCGGAGCCCTCGGCCGACCCGCTACCTGCGCCATTGCGCTCAGTCACGTGCGTCACGGTTCTCCCCTTTGTTCCTCGCGGCGAGCCGCGTCGGGTAGCGGTCGAGGATCGCTCGACTTCTGGCACTCACCGGACGCTGGGCGTGGGCCGCGCCGGTCGGATCATTACGGGCGTTGCAGTGCGTCACGCGAGCCCGGGCTGCTGATGAGTGGTAGCGGGGTGCTGTCGACGTCGGCTCCGTCGGAACCGCCGTGGTAGCGCTGCTCTGCGGGCTCCGGTGCCTGGTCCGCGACCCGACGCCCTACCCCTTCGAGTACGTGTTTGCCGATCAGGTTCCCGGCCGGCAGCTCGATCGGGTACTCCCCGTCGAAACAGGCCCGGCACAGCCGCGTCTTCGGCTGCTCGGTCGCCGCGATCAGGCCGGCCAGCGAGACGTAGCCGAGGCTGTCCGCACCGATCGACCGGCGGATGCCCTCGTTGTCCAGCCCGTCGGCCAGCAACTCCGCCCGGGTGGCGAAATCGATGCCGTAGAAACACGGCCAGTTGACCGGCGGCGAGGAGATGCGGACGTGCACCTCGAGAGCGCCGGCCTCACGCAGCATGCGGACGATCGCGCGCTGGGTGTTGCCGCGGACGATCGAGTCGTCCACCACGACCACCCGCTTGCCCCGCACGTTCTCCCGCAGCGGGTTGAGCTTGAGTCGGATGCCGAGCTGACGCAGGGTCTGGGACGGCTGGATGAAGGTCCGCCCGACGTACGGGTTCTTCATCAACCCAGCGCCGTAGGTGATACCGGACGCCTCGGCGTAGCCGATCGCGGCCGGCGTGCCCGACTCCGGTACGGGAATCACCAGGTCCGCCTCGACCGGGTGCTCCTTGGCCAGTTGCCGCCCGATGGCGACGCGGGTCGAATAGACGTTCCGGCCGGCGATGGTGGTGTCCGGCCGGGCGATGTAGACGTACTCGAAGAGGCAACCCTTCGGCTCCGGTACGGCGAACCGCGCCGACCGCAGGCCGTGCTCGTCGATCGCGATCAGCTCGCCGGGTTCCACCTCGCGGACCACGCTCGCGCCGACGATGTCGAGTGCGGCGGTCTCGCTGGCGACCACCCAGCCGCGCTCCATCCGGCCCAGCACGAGCGGGCGGACACCGTGCGGGTCGCGGGCGGCGTAGAGGGTGTTCTCGTCCATGAACACGAAGCTGAACGCGCCACGCAGCATCGGCAGCACCTCGAGCGCGGCAGCCTCGACCGAGAGGTCCGGGCGGCTGGCCAGCAGCGCGGTGACCAGGGCGGTGTCCGAGGTCGAACCGTCCGAGGAGTCCATGCCGCGTGCGGCGGACTCCTTGGCCAGTTCGGCGGTGTTGACGAGGTTGCCGTTGTGCGCCAGCGCGATCGTGGTGCCGGCGGTGTTGCTGCGGATCGTCGGCTGGGCGTTCTCCCAGGTCGAGCCGCCGGTGGTCGAGTAGCGGGCGTGCCCGATCGCGAGGTGCCCGCGCAGGCTGGCCAGGGTGGGCTCGTCGAAGACCTGGGCGACCAGGCCGAGGTCCTTGTAGACCACCACACCCGAGCCGTCGCTGACGGCGATGCCGGCCGCTTCCTGACCCCGGTGCTGCAACGCGTACAGACCGAAGTAGGTCAGCTTCGCGACCTCTTCACCGGGCGCCCAGACGCCGAACACGCCGCAGGCGTCTCGCGGGCCGGGCCGTTCGGGGTCGAGTTCGTGACTCAACCGGCCGTCGCCTCGGGGCACCTGCCGCTCCTCAAACTGAAGGCTGATCTGCTCGATGCGGATCTGCTCGGACTCGCCTAGCGCGCGGGAATTTGGAAGTTCCGTCGCCGAACAGTGTACGCGAGCCGGAGACAATACAGAAAGTCACCTTATCACTGCTCAAAGTCACGGGCGATTGGCGGAGAATGCGCTATTCGAGCGGGATATAGGGAGATATGTCGGCACGATTCCCACTGGCGCGTACCCGTCCTGCCTCGACCGCGTCGGCCCATCCCAGCCGACCCGTCGCCAGCAGGATCCAGGTCACCGGATCCAGCTCCACCACGTTTGCCGGCGTACCCCTGGTGTGTCGCGGCCCGGCTCCGCACTGAACCGCACCGTAAGGTGGAACCCGCACCTCCACCGAACGGCCAGGTGCGCGCCGGGCCAGCTCCGCGAGGAGCGCGCGGACCGCGTCCCGAAGCAGCTCACGCTCCGGGGTACGGCCAGCGTCGAGTTCTGCGACCGCAGCCACCACCAGTGAGGACTTACTGTACGGAGAGGACACGACGGGACGATACGACCTGCCGTCGTGTCAATTGACGCTGCCCCTGGGTCGCGCGAGTCCACTCGAACAAGGCATAGTTGCCGACGGTGTACTCGTACGGTAGTGAACCCTGGCCGGAATTGAGTCGGCCGGAGAAGTCAGACCGGAAGGCGGTGGACGTGACAACACACCGACATGCCTGGAAGCGACGGGCCGGTGTGGTCGTGGCGCTGGCAGCCAGTGCCCTGCTCGCTCTCCCCTCGGCACCAGCCCTAGCTGCAGAACCAGATCTTGAGGTTGCCAACTCTGCCACGGTCTCTGCCGGCAGTGACACCACAGTCAGTGTGCGTGTCACCACCAAAGATGGCGATATCACGGTAGACATCAGCGTCACTGGCTTGCCCCCAGGTGTCACATGCTCCGGTGGATGCGGCAAGACGACCGTCGTGCCGGGCTCGCAGAAGCCCATCGCGTTAACGCTCAAGGCGAACGACAACGCCGCTGCGGCCAACGCCACGTCCGTGACGGTGCGGGCACAGGGTGGGCCGTCAGGCGACGTCGCCACCAAGGACTTCTCGCTTACCGTCAAGGCCGCGCCGCAGCAGCCGCAGCAGCCGACGCAGCCGGCGGCGGCGCCCACGGTCAAGGAGATCTCGGGCCGGGTCACCGACACGAACGGCAACCCGGTGCCGAACGCCTCGGTCGTGCTGATCGACTCGCAGGGCCACAGCTACGACGCCACCACGAGTTCCAGTGGCAGCTTCAAGTTCCTCGGCACCGCCAGCGCACCGATCAGCCCCGGGCAGATCGACCTCGGCGCCAGTCTGAACGACAAGATCCAGAAGAAGAAGATCACGGCTGCCGCCAACCAGACGTTGACCAACCAGCGCATCGCGCTGGCGCTCACCGACGCCTCGCCGTCCGCCAGCGCGGAGGCACCGGCCAGTGAGGAAGCGGTCCCGACCGAAGAGGGCGATCCGGCGGCCGACGGTAGCGACGCCCCCGGACAGCAGGCCACGACCGAGACTAGTTCAAGCGGGGGCCTCGGCTCCTGGCTGCTGATCATCGTCGGTGGTTTGCTGGTCGCCCTCGGTGTCGGCGCCATCGTGCTGCTCTGGATGCGGCGCAAGGAAAACTCGGACGAGGACGACGACGACCCGAACGGTCCCCGGTCCGGGGCCGCGGCGGGTGCCGTCGGCGGGTACCAGAGCGGCTCCGACCCGACCCGGGTCGCGAACCGCGCCGGTATGGGTCACGACGCGACGGCGATCAACCGGAACACCTCGCTGGCCGACGCGCCGACCATGATGCACAACCGCCCCCTGGTGGACGACGAGTTCCCGGACCCGTACGGCGCACCGCTGCCTTCGCAGCAGCCGCAGGCGTCGACGTACGGCGCCGCCGGACAGGGCGCCGGCTACGGCTACGGCGGCGCACCGCAGGGCGGCGGCGAATACGGCGCCGGTGGCTACGGCGCGTCACCGGGCGCGGGCGGCGCCTACGGCAACGCACCGGGTTCGGGTGCCGGCTACGGCAACGCCCCGGGCTCCGGCGCCGGTTACGGCGCCCCGGCCAACGGCTACGGCGGCGCCCCCGGCTCCGAGTACGGCAACGCGCCCGGCTCCGGTGCCGGCGGCTACGGCGGGGCACCCGGCGCTGCCGGTTACGGCAACGCACCGGGCTCCGGCGCCGGGTACGGCAACACCCCCGGCTCCGGCGCGGGCGGCTACGGCGCGGCACCGGGCTCCGGTGCAGGTGGTTACGGCGGCGGCAACTACGGCGAGCAGCCCGGCGCGGGGTACCCCCCGGCACCGGGTGCGTACCCGCCGGCCGCTCCGAATGGTGGCCCCTACCCGCCCACCCCGGCTCCGGGTGGCCGCTACGACGAGCCCACCGGCCGCTACGACGGTCCCAGTGCGGGCGGCAGCGAGTACGCCCCGCCGGCCGACCCGTACGCACAGGGTGGTGGCGGTGCCTACGGTGCCGGCGGCAACGACGGCACCCGCGCGTACGGCGCCGACCAGCAGCCGTACGGCGGCCAGGGCGGCCAGCAGGGCTACGGCCAGGGTGGCGGCGGCGGTGCCTATGGTGCGCCGACCGCGGGCGCCGGTTACGACCAGCAGGGTGCCGACGGTTACGGCGCCGGTGGTCGTGGCTACGGTGACCAGCCCGGTTACGGCGCCGGTCCGGCCGCGGGCGGTTACGACCAGCCCCAGGCCGGTGGATACGACCAGCGCGGCGGCTACGACCAGCGTGGTGGCGCCGACCAGCGCGGTGGATACGACGACCGCGGCGGCTACGACCAGCAGCAGGGCGGCGGCTACTACGACGAGTCGGCGCAGGGCGGCGGGCACGGCGGCCGGGGCGGCGCAGCCGGGCCACCGCAGCAGAACCGAGGCGGCGAGCGTCGTTCGCTGGACTGGCTGGACGACTGATCATCCGGGCTGGCCGAGAGCAGGCTCTCGGCCAGCCCGTTCAGTCCGTACTTCCCTCAGGCCGTGCTCCGACGAGGACAGCCGACGTAGGACAGTCACGAAACTACAGCTGCGGCACGTCGGTTCAGGCAGCGGCGGTGAAGACTCCGTCCCGGAGCAGCGGCACCACGTTGGAGACACCGAGCTGTACGGCGATCTCCACGTCCGCCTCGAAACCCCGGTAGACCAGTTCACGGCCGGAGACGCAGCCCCTGATCGCCGCCGGCAGGTCCGGTACGCCACTCAGCGCCGCCAACGCGACCGCAGCCTCCACCGACAGTCCACCGGGAACCGTGGCAAGCCCGTCGAGCACCATGGAAGCCCCGAGATGGTCCTCCACCCCGGGGCGTACGGTGCCGTCCGGCCAACGTTCACCGGCTGCGATCACACCGACCGGCGCCTGCGTGGTGCCGTACCCCTGGTCGACGAGCCAGCGCGCGACGGCGGGTGCGTTACGGAGGCAGGCCGCGACCACCGGCACGCCGGTTGCACTGGCCGCGGCGCAGATCGCCGAACCGTTCGGTGACGGCAACACAAGATCGGGCACCACCGGTGCGGTACGCAACGCGGCCGGCGACAACGACCACGGCTGTTCCGGGGTCACCGCACCTCGCCCGACCGCCGCAACCGCGCCGACCCGACGGGCGTAATCGGCCGCCTGGGCGCCCCACGGGAACGGGTGCACCCTGATCCCGCGACTGACCGCCACCTCCACCGCGGTGGTGAAGGAGAGTACGTCGACCACGACCAGGGCGGCACAGACCCGGCCGAGTTCGGCGGCACCGCCCAGCCCCCAGTCGAAGCGGGCCCCGGATCCGGGTTGGGCGTAGACGGTGCCGACCAACGTGTCAGTCGCCCGTGACCGGGGCCGAAGCCTCCGTCGCGGGCTCCTCTGCGGTTGCCTGCTGCTGCGCCACCGGCGCCTCGTCGACCGCCGGTTCGCCGGCTGCCGGCGTCTCGTCCGGTACGGCGGACTCGTCCGCGTCAACCGGCTCGGTGCCGACGATCGGTGCCACCGGGGTGTCCGACACGGTCCCGGCGACGTCGCCGAAGAGCCGCGGCAGGGTCGACTCGAAGGCCGCCCGCAGCTCGTCCAGGCCCAGGTTGAACTGGCCGCGTACGTCCACGGCGCCACCGGCGGGGTCGGTGACCCCGAGCGCGGTCACCGGCACCCCGCGGTCCTCGCAGAGCGCCTGGAAGGCCTTGTCCTGGCCGCGCGGCACGGTCACCAGCGCCCGACCGGCCGACTCGCTGAACAGGTAGACGAACGGCATCGAACCCGCGCTGAACTCGTCCGGCAGCGCGATCTTGACGCCGACGCCGCGCCGCAGGCTGGACTCGACCAGCGACTGGGCGAGGCCACCGTCGGACAGGTCGTGCGCCGAGGTCAGGTGACCCAGCCGGGCCGCCTCCGCGATCAGCTCGGCCAGGGCCCGCTCACTGGCGAGGTCGACCCGCGGCGGTACGCCACCGAGGTGCTCGTGGGTGACCCACGCCCACTCGGAGCCGGACAGTTCCAGCCGGGTCTCGCCGAGCAGGAACACCACGTCGTGGTCGCCGCCGGACTTGGCGGCGAAGCCCATCGGCACCCGCTGCGCCACGTCGTCGAGCAGGCCGAGCACACCGACCACCGGGGTCGGGTGGATGGCCGCGGCGCCGGTCTGGTTGTAGAAGCTGACGTTGCCGCCGGTGACCGGGATGCCCAGTTCGGCGCAGCCGTCGGCGAGGCCGCGTACCGCCTCGGCGAACTGCCACATCACGCTCGGGTCCTCGGGGGAGCCGAAGTTCAGGCAGTCGGTGACGGCGACCGGCTTGGCGCCGGTGACCGCGACGTTGCGGTACGACTCGGCCAGCGCGAGCTTCGCCCCGTTGTACGGGTCCAGCCGGGCGTAGCGGCCGTTGCCATCGACGGAGAGCGCGACGCCGAGGCCGGTCTCCTCGTCCAACCGGATCACGCCGGAGTCCTCCGGCTGGGCCAGCACGGTGTTGCCGAGGACGTAGCGGTCGTACTGCTCGGTGACCCAGGACTTGTCGGCGAGGTTCGGCGACGCGATCATGCGCAGCACGGTCTCGCGGAGTGCCTCCGGCGTCGCCGGGCGGGGCAGCGTCTCGGCCCGGTCCGCCTGGAGCAGGATCAGGTCGGCCGGCTCGCGCATCGGGCGGGCGTAGACGGGACCGTCGTCGACCAGCGAGCCCGGCGGTACGTCGACCACGGTGTGATCGCGCCAGGTGATCAGCAGTCGGCCCGGCTCACCGTCGGCCTGGGCCGGGGTGACCTCGCCGATGGCGGTGGCGAGCACGCCCCACTTCTCGGCGGTCTTGAGTACGGCTTCGAGCTGTTCCGGCGTGACGACCAGGAGCATCCGCTCCTGCGACTCGCTGGCCAGGATCTCGTGCGGGGTCATCGACGGCTCGCGCAGCGGGACCCGCTCCAGCCAGACCCGCATGCCGGTGCCGGCCGCGGCGGCGGTCTCGGTCAGGGCGCAGGTGAGGCCGGCGCCGCCGAGGTCCTGGATCCCGACGACGAGTTGGGCGTCGTAGAGCTCCAGGCAGGCTTCGATCAGCAGCTTCTCGGTGAACGGGTCGCCCACCTGCACGGCCGGGCGGCGCTGCTCGCTGCCCTCGTCGAAAGTGGCACTGGCGAGTACGGAGACACCGCCAATGCCGTCCCGGCCGGTCTTGGCACCCATCAGTACGACGATGTTGCCCGCGCCGGCCGCTGCCTTGTTCTGCAGCCGGTCGACCGGCAGTACGCCGAGGGAGAGCGCGTTGACCAGTGGGTTGCCCTGGTACGACGGGTCGAAGACGATCTCCCCGCCGATGTTCGGCAGACCGAGGCAGTTGCCGTACCCGCCGACACCGCCGACGATGCCGGGCAGCACCCGGGCGGTGTCGGGGTGGTCGACGGCACCGAAGCGCAGCGAGTCCATCACCGCGATCGGGCGGGCGCCCATGGCGAGGATGTCCCGGACGATGCCGCCGACACCGGTCGCCGCGCCCTGGTAGGGCTCGACGTAGCTGGGGTGGTTGTGCGACTCGACCTTGAAGGTGACCGCGAGCTTGTCCGAGATCTGGATCACGCCTGCGTTCTCACCGATGCCGGCGAGCATCCGGTCGCTGGGCGGTGCCTTCTCGCTGAACTGGCGCAGGTGCACCTTGCTCGACTTGTACGAGCAGTGCTCGCTCCACATGATCGAGTACATGGCCAGCTCGGCCTGGGTCGGCCGGCGGTCAAGGATCTGCCGGATCCGGTCGTACTCGTCGTCACGGAGGCCGAGCTCGGGGTACGGCTGCAGCTCTTCCGGGGTGTCGACGGCCCGCTCGACGGTGTCCAGGTCGTCCGGGTAGGCGCTCGGGGCGGCGTGCGCCCCGCTGGCCTGCGCGGGCGGGAAGGTCGCCGCGACCGGGGTGGGGACGGGGCCGCCGGCCGGGGTTTCCGGGGCGGACTCGGCCGCACGGGGCGTGGGCTGGTCGGTCGGCGGGGTCACCCCACCGACCTCGCTCGACGCCGTGTCGGGCTGGGTCGTCATGCCGGCACTCCCGCAAGGTGCTTGAGGACTGAGGTGAAGAAGCCGAGGCCGTCGAGCGAGGGGCCGGTCAGCGCCTCCACGGCGTGCTCGGGGTGCGGCATGATGCCGACCACGTTGCCCGCCTCGTTGGTGATCGCGGCGATGTCGCGCTGCGAGCCGTTCGGGTTGCCGCGCTGGTAGCGGGCGACCACGCGGCCCTCGGCCTCGAGCTGGTCGAGTACGTGCGCGTCGGCGACGTACCGGCCCTCGCCGTTCTTGACCGGGATGAGCACGTCCTGCTCGGGCTGGAACGTGTTGGTCCAGGCGGTCTTGACCGCCTCGATCCGCAGCCACTGGTCCCGGTTGCGGAAGTGCAGGTGCTGGTTGCGGGTCAGCGCGCCGGGAAGCAGGTGCGCCTCGCAGAGGATCTGGAAGCCGTTGCAGATGCCGAGCACCGGCATCCCCTCGCGGGCGGCGTCGACCAGCGACTCCATCACGGGGGCGAATCGGGCGATCGCGCCGCAGCGCAGGTAGTCGCCGTACGAGAAGCCACCGGGCAGCACCACGGCGTCGACCTGGTGCAGGTCGCGGTCGCCGTGCCAGAGCCGGACCACGTCCGCCCCGGCGATGCGCGCCGCGCGGGCGGCATCGCCGTCATCCAGTGACCCGGGGAAGGTCACCACACCGATCCGGGCCGTCACGGATGTTCATCCTCGGCATCGGCCACCCGGATCGAGAAGTCCTCGATCACGGGGTTGGCCAGCAGCTTGTCCGCGATTTCCCGAGCTCGATCAAGGTCGGGCTCACCGGCGAACTCGATCTCGATGCGCCGACCGATGCGCACCGAGGAGACATCACTGACGCCCAGGCGAGGCAGCGCGTTTGCGACGGCCTGGCCCTGAGGATCGAGAATCTCCGGCTTGAGCATGACGTCGACGACGACGCGAGGCACTGGGCACTCCTGACTGTGTACGCAGTTGGGTGCCGGCCCATAGGGGCGAGCGGGGCAAGCCTACCTGGCAGAGCGCTCGGCCGACGCACCGGCCGCCCTGTGGACAACCCTGTGGAAAATCGCACACCCGCCGCCCACCGGCGTGATCACGAGCACCGACGGGCGTACCGGTGGTGATCTTTCTCGACCCCGGCGGTCGGTGCGCGGAGATCATATCGGGAGGGTTCGATTTGACTCTTGTGGATGAACGACGAACGTCTTAGCGTGTGGCGTCGAACGTCTGGTTCGTCACACCAAACGTTTGATCTTCAAGACCGTACGGCGGACACCCACCCGCCGTCGGCGGCTCGACCCGACCCGGAAACCCCGGGCGCCACCCCCCGGAAGGAGCCCCTGTTCATGCGCATCCGCCTCACCCTGGTGACGGTCGCCACCGCCCTCGTCGGTGCGCTCGTCGCCCCCTCCGCCGCCTCCGCGAGCAACGAGCCGGTTGCCCCGCTGATCATCGGCGGTGGCACGGTCTCGTCCGCCCCCTGGGCCGCGGCCGTGTTCAGCAACGGCTCGTTCACCTGCTCCGGCACGATCATCGCGTCCCGCTGGGTGCTCACCGCCCGGCACTGCGTCAGCGGCACCATGTCGGTCCGGGTCGGCAGCGTCAATCGGACCTCCGGCGGCGTCACCAGCGGCGTCTCGTCGTACTCGACCCGCTACGACCTCGCCCTGCTCCAGCTTTCGACCGCGATCAGCACCTCATATGTGACGCTCTCCAGCAGCTACCCGCCGGTCAACTCGACCAACTCGATCTACGGCTGGGGCATGACCTGCTACGAGGGCTGCGGCGCCTCGACCACGCTCAAGACCGCGAACGTCCGGGTCACCAGCACCAACGTGACCGACGCGTACGGCGGCCGGGCGATCCGGAGCACCCGGGTCAACGGCAACGCGTGGCGCGGTGACTCCGGCGGCCCCGAGTTCTACAACGGTGCCCAGGTCGGCGTCGCCTCCACCGCCGACGGCGTGAACATCCAGAACTACGGCAGTGTCGCCTACAACCGGTCCTGGATCAGCTCGGTGGCCGGGGTCTAAGTCCTCCTCAGGGGTACGGCGCGGACGTTCCGGATCACCCCGGCCGTCCGCGCCGCGCCGTTTCACCTGCTCGCGGCAATGTTTTCGCCGCTCGGGGCGTACCGGCGCGAGAATGCCCTTGCACGCTTCACACGAGGTTGCGGGCCGTTGCACGCCCCCCACGTCGTTCTACCGGCGCGCGCGGTTTTGCAGCATGAGCCGACGTGAACACACCTCACAATTGCCACCACCCCGGCTCTGCCAGCATCAACACGTGCTGGTCGTGACGACGGATGTCCTTCCCGGGTACGAGATCCGCGCAGTCCTCGGCGAAGTAGTGTCATCGATGGCCCGAACCCGAAACCCGTACCGCGAAGGGGTGAAGAACCTCCGCGGTGGGGCATACGACCCGAAAGCCCCGGAGAACCTCACCCGGTGGCGGACGGAGGCGGTGGCCAATCTGGGCGAAGAAGCCCGCCGGCTCGGCGCCAACGCCGTGATCGGCATGCGTTTCGACCATCGCGAGGTGGGCGAGATGTGGATGGAACTCTGCGCGTACGGCACGGCGGTGGTCATCCGCGAACAGCCGCGGCCACCGCTCCCGGACGCGCCGCTGCTCGCCGCCGACACGGCGCACAGCGCGGAGATCCTGCCCGACCCGATCGGGGTCTCGGAACCGCCCAGCGCGCCCGATCTGCGCAGCGCGGCCGAAACCCCCACCCCAACCCCGGAGACCTAGCGGGAGCCGACGGGCTCAGGTAGCCGGACACCCCGGTACCTGAGCCCGGCTTCCCGGAACCGGTCTACAGGACCCTCCGGGAACCGGTCTAGAGAATCGGAGCCGGGTGGTAGCCGGCCGCCTCCGGGTGTGCCGCGACGACCTCGGCGACCCGGTCGGCAACCGCCCGTACCTGGGCCGGTGCCGCACCGGCGAAGGCCGCCCGGTCGGCGACCAGTGCGTCGATCTCGGCCCGGCTCAGTCCCAGCCGGCCGTCGGTGGCGAGCCGGTCGAACAGGTCGTTCTCGGTCGTACCCTTCTCCCGCATGGCCAGCGCCACCGAGACCGCGTGCTCCTTGATCACCTCGTGCGCGACCTCCCGGCCCACGCCCCGACGCACGGCCGCCACCAGGAGCTTCGTGGTCGCCAGGAACGGCAGGTAGCGGTCCAGCTCGCGGGCGATCACCGCCGGGTACGCGCCGAACTCGTCGAGCACGGTGAGGAAGGTCTGGAACAGTCCGTCGGCGGCGAAGAACGCGTCCGGCAGCGCCACCCGGCGGACCACCGAGCAGGAGACGTCGCCCTCGTTCCACTGGTCGCCGGCCAGCTCGCCGACCATCGACAGGTAGCCCCGGATGATCACGGCGAGCCCGTTGACCCGCTCGCTGGACCGGGTGTTCATCTTGTGCGGCATGGCGCTGGAGCCGACCTGGCCGGGGCGGAAGCCCTCGGTGACCAGTTCCTGGCCGACCATCAGCCGGATCGTGGTGGCCAGCGACGACGGCGCCGCCGCGGTCTGTGCCAGCGCGGCCACCACGTCGAAGTCGAGGGAGCGTGGGTAGACCTGGCCGACGCTGTCCAGCACGCGGCGGAAACCGAGGTGCCCGGCGACCCGCCGTTCCAGCTCGGCCAGCCGCTCGTCGTCACCGTCGAAGAGGTCGAGCTGGTCGGCGGCGGTGCCGACCGGACCCTTGATCCCCCGCAGCGGGTACCGGTCGATCAGGTCACTGAGCCGCTCGTACGCGATGAGCAGTTCCTCGGCCGCCGACGCGAACCGCTTGCCCAGCGTGGTCGCCTGCGCCGCCACGTTGTGTGAGCGTCCGGTCATGACCAGGTCGGAGTGCTCGACCGCGAGCCGGGCCAGCCGGGCGAGGGTGGCGACCACCCGGTCCCGGATCAGCTCCAGCGAGGCGCGGATCTGTAGCTGCTCGACGTTCTCGGTCAGGTCGCGGGAGGTCATGCCCTTGTGCACGTGCTCGTGCCCGGCCAGCGCGCTGAACTCCTCGATCCGCGCCTTGACGTCGTGCCGGGTGACCCGCTCACGGGCCGCGATCGACTCCAGGTCAACCTGGTCCAGCACCCGCTCGTACGCCTCGACCACGCCGTCCGGCAGCGGCACGCCGAGGTCCCGCTGTGCCCGGAGTACGGCGAGCCAGAGCCGCCGTTCCATCCGGATCTTCTCCTCCGGCGACCAGAGCCGCACCAGCTCGATCGAGGCATACCGCCCCGCCAGCACATTAGGAACCCGGGCCCGGTCTCCGCTGCTCTCCGTCACACCCCCCATCCTCCCGCACCCCCCGCACCCCCCCATCCCCACCCCGACCAACCCGGTTGATCATGAAGTTAGCGACGGGAAATCGCTCGAAAACCGTCGCTAACTTCATGATCGACGCCGTTGTCGGGGGTGGTTAGAGGGTGCGGGCTAGGCGGTCGGCAAGGAGGCGGGCGAAGCGGGCGGGGTCGGGGAGTTCGCCGCCTTCGGCCAGTAGGGCGGTGCCGTAGAGGAGTTCGGCGGTCTCGGCGACGGCCGGGTCCTCGGAACGCTGCTCGTGGGCCTTGCGGAGGCCGGTGACCAGCGGGTGTGTCGGGTTCAGTTCGAGGATTCGCTTGATCTGCGGCACCTCCTGGCCCATCGCCCGGTACATCCGCTCCAGCGTCGGAGTCATGTCCTGCGCGTCGCCGACCAGGATCGCCGGGGAGGTGGTGAGGCGCGACGACAGGCGTACCTCCTTCACCTGCTCCGTGAGCTGCGTCGACAGCCAGGTCAGGAGGGCGGCGTACTCCTCCTTCTGCTGGTCGCGGTCGGGCTCGTCGGCCTTGTCCTCCTGCTCCGCGTCGAGGTCGACCTGGCCCTTGGCGATCGAGCGCAACTGCTTGCCGTCGAAGTCGCGGACCGCCTCGACCCACATCTCGTCGACCGGGTCGGTCAGCAGCAGCACCTCGTAGCCCTTGGCGTGGAACGCCTCCATGTGCGGCGAGTTCTCAATCATCTTCCGGGACTCGCCGGTCATGTAGTAGATGTCGGTCTGCCCCTCCTTCATCCGCTCGACGTACTGCTGGAGCGTGACCAGTTGCTCCGGGTCGTGGGTCGAGGCGAAGGAGGAGATGTCGAGGATCGCGCGCTGGTTCTCGAAGTCGTTGAGCAGCCCCTCCTTGACCGCCCGGCCGAACTCCCGCCAGAAGGTGCCGTACTTGTCGGCGTCCTGGCCCATCAGGTCCTTGACCGTCGACAGCACCTTCTTCACCAGGCGGCGACGCATGAGCTGGATCTGGCGGTCCTGCTGGAGGATCTCCCGCGAGATGTTCAGCGACAGGTCGTGCGCGTCCACCACACCCTTGACGAAGCGCAGGTACTCCGGCATCAGCGCCTGGCAGTCGTCCATGATGAACACACGCTTGACGTAGAGCTGGATGCCGAGCTTGGCGTCCCGGGTGAACAGGTCGAACGGTGCCTGGGACGGGATGAAGAGCAGCGCCTCGTACTCGAAGGTGCCCTCGCCCTTCATCCGGATGATTTCCAGCGGGTCGTTCCAGTCCCGGCTGACGTGCCGGTAGAACTCGTTGTACTCCTCGTCGCTGACCTCGTTGCGCGGGCGGGCCCAGAGCGCCTTCATCGAGTTGAGCGTCTTGACCTCGTGCTTCGGGGCGTCGTCACCCTCGCCGTCGGCGTCGGAGGCGGGCCGCTCGACCTCCATCCGAATCGGCCACGCGATGAAGTCGGAGTAGCGCTTGACCAGCTCGCGGATCTTCCACTCGGTGGTGTAGTCGAAGAGCTGGTCCTCCTCGTCCTCCGGCTTGAGGTGCACGGTGACGGCCGTGCCTTGCGGTGCGTCGGCGACCGGCTCGACGGTGTACGTCCCCGCGCCGTCGGACTCCCACCGGGTGCCGTCCTGCTCACCTACCCGCCGGCTGACCAGCGTCACCTTGTCGGCCACCATGAAGGTGGAATAGAAACCGACACCAAACTGGCCGATCAGGTCCTGCGAGGCGGCCGCGTCCTTCGACTCCTTGAGCTGCCGCAACAACTCGGCGGTGCCGGACTTCGCGATCGTGCCGATCAGCCCGACAACCTCGTCCCGCGTCATGCCGATGCCGTTGTCCCGTACGGTCAGCGTGCGCTGCTCGCGGTCGACCTCGATCTGGATGTGCAGGTCGGAGGTGTCGACCTCCAGCTCCTTGTCGACCAGCGATTCCAACCTCAGCTTGTCCAGCGCGTCCGAGGCATTGGAGATCAGCTCCCGCAGGAAGATGTCCTTGTTCGAATAGATCGAGTGGATCATCAACTGCAAGAGCTGGCGCGCCTCTGCCTGGAACTCGAGCGTTTCGACCCCGGTACTCATGGAACCCCTTTTCCGCCGACGGACCATCTCGACGGATCGTACGACCCTCGTCACGATCTCCACCGTCGACACCGAATCGGGTATCGGACCGGGCTCTCCCCTCAGCCGGGTAATTCCACCGGATCGGGCGACGTCCGCGGACCCTCGGCGTCCTCACCGAAGCGCGCGGGCACGTGCCGGCTGGGCAGCCGGCGTACGTCCCGGCTGCTCAGCATGCCGAGCACCGACAGTGTGATCAGCCCGGCGGCGATCAGCAGGGTCGTCTCGTTGCCCAGCGCGACCGCCACCGGCCCGATGGCGATCTGGCCGAGCGGGATCGCCAGGAACGAGCCGAGCGCGTCGTACGAGTAGACCCGGGCTAGCCGGTCGGCGGGCACGTACTGCTGCACCGACGTCTCCCAGGCGACACCGAACTGTTCCATCGCCAGACCGCCGAGGAACGCGGCCGGCACCAGGAGTGCGAAAACCGGCGCCACCGCGAGCGCGAGCAGCAGCGGTGCCGCCCCCAGCATGCAGGCCACCCCGAGCAGCAACAGCCGGCGTACCCGCAGCCGCAGCGCGATCAGCGCCCCGACCACCAGGCCCAGGGTCTGTGCCGCCAACACCAGCCCCCACGCCTTGCGCCCGATCGTCTCGTCGGCGACGGCCGGGCCGAGTACGCCGACACCGCTGCTCATCGCCGCGTTGAGCAGCATGAAGCCGAGCACCACCACCCAGACCCAGGTACGCGAGACGAACTCCGTCCAGCCCTCCCGCAACTCGGTCCAGGTGCTGCGCCGAGCCTGGCTCAGGTCCCGCACCCCGGCCACGCGTACGCCGGCGAAAGCCAGCCCGGCCAGCGCGAACGTCAACGCGTCGACGGCGATGCCCCAGCCCGGCCCGACGGCGGCGACCAGTATGCCGCCGGCCGAGGCGCCACCGATCGAGCCGATGTTCACGCCGAGCCGGCTGAGCGCGTTCGCCGACTGCAACAGTTGCGCCGGCACGGTCTGCGGCGTCAGCGCGGCGGCGGCGGGGAAGGCGAAGGCGCTCACCGTGCCGTTGACCGCGCTGAGTACGAGCAGCAGCGGGATCGTCGCGTGCCCGGTGAGCACCAGCGTGGCGACCGCCGCCTGGGTGAGGGAGGCCAACGTGCAGGAGACGACCATCACCGCCTGCCGGGGCAGCCGGTCGGCGAGCACCCCGCCGAAGAGCAGGAACAGCACGTTCGCCAGCGACCGGGCGCCGACCACCAGACCGAGATCGCGTACGGACCCGGTCAGGTCGAGTACGGCGAACGCCAGCGCGGTCGGCGCGACGGAGTTGCCGAGCACGTTCACGAACCGGCCGATGGCGAGGTAACGGAACGGTGCGTGACGTAGTGGCGCGAGGGCAGCCCTGCTCGACATCGCCGCGCTCCTTCCGAGCCTGGGGGTAACCGCCCAGCCCGCCCCGAGAAATGACCGCCCCCAGGCAACCAGGTCCGCCCGCGTCGATCAACCGAGCTGGTCGGGAGGCCGCACCCGACCTAGAGTGAACTGTTCGTTCAGTTCAGTTCGGTTCAGTTCTCTTCAAGATCCGTTCCGTTCGGTGGGAGTTTCACATGACAGACGCAGCCATCAGCGCATCAACCAGCGGCACCTTCCTGCTCGGCGGAGACCTGCCGGTCACCCGGCTCGGATTCGGCTCCATGCGACTCACCGGCGACGGCGTGTGGGGCGACCCGCGCGATCCCGACGAGGCCGTACGCGTACTGCGACGCTCGGTCGAACTGGGCGTCGACTTCATCGACACGGCCGACTCGTACGGCCCGTTCACCGCCGAACTGCTGATCAAGAAGGCGCTGCACCCGTACCCGGAGAACCTGGTCATCGCGACCAAGGCCGGCTTCACCCGACAGGGCCCCGGCCGATGGACGCCGGTGGGTCGTCCGGAATACCTGCGTCAGCAGGCCGAACTGAGCCTGCGCCACCTCGGGGTGGACCGGATCGACCTGTTCCAACTACACCGGATCGACCGCAGCGTCCCGCTGGCCGACCAGATCGGCGAACTGAAGGCACTCCAGGACGAGGGCAAGATCCGGCACATCGGGCTCAGCGAGGTGTCGGTCGCCGACGTCGAGGCCGCGTCGAAGTTCGCGGACATCGTGTCGGTGCAGAACCGCTACAACGTCGGCGAGCGCTCGGCCGAGGACCTGCTCGACTACTCCGCGGAGCACGGCATCGGCTTCATCCCGTGGGCGCCGCTGGCCAGCGGCCCGCTCGCCCGCGAGGGAAGCTCGCTCTCCCGGATCGCCCATGACCACGGCGCCACCCCGGCCCAACTCGCGCTCGCCTGGCTGCTCAAGCGCTCGCCGGTGATGCTGCCCATCCCCGGCACGTCGACCGTCGCCCACCTGGAGCAGAACATCGCCGCGGCCTCGATCAAACTCACCGACGCCGAGTACGACACCCTGGCCAAGGCCGCCTGATGCTCGGGGCATTCTGATGGCCGAGGCATTCTGATGGCCGGAGCATTCTGATGGCCGAGGCGGCGGGGGCGGACGCAGTGGCGGGGGCGGACGGCATCCTCGCCTACCCCACGGGCGGGCGCAGCGACCGGATCCACGAGTGTCTGCTGCGTACGACCGAGGAACTGCTGCGCGAGGGTGGCGTCCCCGCCGCCACGGTCGACGCCATCGCCGCCCGCTCCGGCGTGAGCAAGGCGACGATCTACAAACACTGGCCCTGCCGTACGGCGTTGGCGGCGAACGCGTTCGGCCGGATGATGGCCGACGCGCTCCCGCTGCCCGACACCGGCAGCGCCCGCGGTGATCTGACCGCCCAGGTACGCCAGGTCAGCGCCTTCTACGCCAGCCCCGACGGCCGGGTGTTCGCCCAGCTCATAGCGGCCTGTGTGGACGATCCTTCGGGCGCCGCCTACTTCCGCGAGTACTTCCTGGCCGACCGCCGCCGAGCCGTAGCCCAACTCTGGCAACGCGCGGTAGACCGAGGCGAAACCCGCCCCGGCATAGACGCCGAAACCGCCACCGACCTCCTCTTCGGCCCCCTAGTCTTCCGCCTCCTGACCAACCACCACCCGTTGACGGAAAACGAAGCTGACAAACTAACCACAACCACCCTCCCCGCCCTCCTCCTCCCACACTGACCCCCACCAACCCCCACCGCCCCGCCCCGAAACGCGTTGATCATGAAGTTAGCGACGCTGCCGGGGCGAAATTCCGTCGCTAACTTCATGGTCAACTTCACTGGGGGCGGTGGGCGGGTGGGCGGGTGGGTGGGTGGGCGATAGCGGCAGAGTGGGTCAGCGTTCGAGGATGGCTACTACGCCTTGGCCGCCGGAGGCGCAGATGGAGATGAGGCCGCGGCGGGGGCGGGCGGCAGAGCCTCCGGCGGGGTCGCGGGCGTCTTCGTGCAGCAGCTTGGCCAGGGTGGCGACGATCCGGCCACCGGTTGCGGCGAACGGGTGCCCGGCGGCGAGCGAGGAACCGTTGACGTTCAGCTTCGTACGGTCGATCGTCCCCAGTGGACCGTCGAGCCCGAGCCGGTCCTTGCAGAAGTCGGCCGACTCCCAGGCGGCGAGGGTGGCCAGCACCTGCGACGCGAACGCCTCGTGGATCTCGTAGTAGTCGAAGTCGGTCAGGCTCAGTCCGGCTCGGGCCAGCATCCGGGGCACCGCGTACGCGGGTGCCATCAGCAGCCCCTCGTCGCCGTGTACGAAGTCCACCGCGGCGACCTCGGAGAACGTCAGGTACGCCAGCACCGGCAGGTGGTGCGCGGCAGCCCACTCCTCGGAGGCGAGCAGCACGGTCGAGGCGCCGTCGGTCAGCGGGGACGAGTTGCCGGCCGTCATCGTGGCGCCCGCCCGACCCGGGCCACGGGTGCCGAAGACCGGCTGTAGCGCGCCGAGCTTCTCGATCGAGGTGTCCGGCCGCAGGTTCTGGTCCCGGGTCAGCCCGAGATAAGGGGTCACCAGGTCGTCGAAGAAGCCGCGCTCGTACGCGGCGGCAAGTCGCCGGTGCGAGGCGAGCGCCAGCGCGTCCTGAGCCTGCCGGCCGATCCCCCAGCGCAGGGCGGTGATCGCGGCGTGCTCCCCCATCGACAGTCCCGTACGCGGTTCGGCGTTGCGCGGCGTCTCGGGCAGGAACGGCTGGTGGGGGCGGAGCCGGGCCGCGGCACGCAACCGGGCGAGCGGCGTACGGGCGGAGTTGAGCTTGAGCAGGGTACGCCGGAACTCCTCGTTGACCGCGAGCGGCGCGTCGGAGGTGGTGTCCACGCCACCGGCGATGCCGACGTCGATCTGCCCGAGGGCGATCTTGTTGCCGACCAGGATGGTCGCTTCCAGCCCGGTGCCGCATGCCTGCTGGAGGTCGTACGCGGGGGTGCGCGGGTCGAGCCGGGAGCCGAGCACCACCTCGCGGGTGAGGTTGAAGTCGCGGGAGTGTTTGAGCACCGCCCCGGCGACGACCTCGCCGATCTGCTCCCCGGCCAGCCCGAACCGGGCCACCAGTCCGTTCAGCGCGGCGGTGAGCATGTCCTGGTTGGATGCATCGGCATAGCGGCCGTTGGAACGGGCGAACGGGATGCGATTGCCCCCGAGCACCGCGACGCGACGTACGGTCTCCACGTTCCCGTCTCCTCGTTCAGGGCTTGCACCAAACCTACTCACCAGTAGGCTACGCCTATGAGTGACAGGTACGCGAGCTTCGCGAACTCAGGCGCCGGCCGCGCCCTCGTCAAGCGACTCGGCCTGCCCGATCCGCCGAGACTGCGCCGATACCGGCCGGGCGATCCTCTCGTACCTGGTCCCGTTCTGTTCGACGCCGCTCCCGGCGGCCGGCTGCGCGAACCCGTCACGAAGCTGCTCACCTCGGCCGGCGTCGAACTCACCGACCCGCCGTCGACCGAGACGAGAACGGCCGACACCACGTCAGCCGACACCACCACGGGTGGAGGCATCCGGCACGCCGCACTGGTGTACGACGCCACCGGGGTCACCGACTCGGCCGGGCTTCGCCCGCTCTACGACTTCTTCCACGCGTACGCACGCTCGGTGCTGCCGAGCGGACGGGTGATCGTGCTCGGCACCCCGCCGGAGTCGTGCGCCGCCCCACGCGAAGCCACCGCCCAGCGTGCCCTCGAAGGACTGACCCGCAGCATCGGCAAGGAGTTCGGCCGGGGCATCACCGCCCAACTCGTCTACGTCGACCGCACCGCCGGGTACGCGATCGAGTCGACGCTGCGTTTCCTGCTCTCCGGCCGGTCCGCGTACGTCTCCGGGCAGGTCGTCCGGGTCACCGACCCGGGCACCGGCGACGAGGGCGACCGGGAACGGATCGACTGGGACCGGCCGCTCGCCGGCAAGGTCGCACTGGTCACCGGCGCCGCCCGAGGGATCGGCACCGCGGTCGCGCAGGTGCTCGCCCGCGACGGCGCACACGTGGTCGCGTTGGACGTACCGGCGGTCGGGGACCTGCTCGCCGACGTGGCGAACGACATCCGGGGCAGCGCCGTACAGCTTGATCTGACCGCGTCCGACGCGCCGGCCCGGCTCGCCGACCAGCTCGGCGACCGGCACGGCCGGGTCGACATCGTGGTGCACAACGCCGGCATCACCCGCGACCGGACCATCGCCCGGATGGACGCGGGCGGTTGGGACTCGGTGCTCGCGGTGAACCTGTCCAGCCAGGAGCGGATCAACGACCTGCTGCTCTACCGCGACCTGATCCCGGCCGGCGGACGGATGATCAGCGTCTCCTCGATCGCCGGCATCGCCGGCAACCGGGGCCAGACCAACTACGCCACCGCCAAGGCCGGGGTGATCGGGTTGGTGCAGTCGATGACACCGGTCCTCGCCGAACGGGGCATCACCATCAACGCGGTCGCGCCGGGTTTCATCGAGACCCGGATGACCGCCAGGATGCCGATCGGCCTGCGTGAGGCCGGTCGACGGCTGAACAGCATGGCGCAGGGCGGACTACCGGTCGACGTGGCCGAGACGATCGCCTGGTTCGCCGCGCCGACCTCCGCCGGAGTCACCGGCAACATCGTCCGCGTCTGCGGCCAGAGCCTGCTGGGAGCATGATGTCCAACCCGGACCAGGGCGAACGGGTCGAACTGAGCAGCGCACCGGCCACCGG
Organism: Micromonospora sp. NPDC049523; assembly: GCF_040676775.1. Classification (NCBI taxonomy): domain Bacteria; kingdom Bacillati; phylum Actinomycetota; class Actinomycetes; order Micromonosporales; family Micromonosporaceae; genus Micromonospora; species Micromonospora sp. NPDC049523. The sequence goes on from NZ_JBFAPP010000009.1 coordinate 350,192, forward strand.
GGCGCTCTACCGGCGGGCGGTCACCGCGCTGCTGCCCGGTCGCCGCCGGTCGGCCGGCGCCGGGCGCCCCGACGTCGAGGCGCCGTTGCCGCGTACGGAGTTGCTGCTGCACGGCGTCACCGTGGACCGGGAGCACCTGGCCGCGTACGACAGGGTGTGCGGGTTCCGGCTCACCGACGCGCTGCCGGCGACGTACCCGCACGTGCTGGCGTTTCCGCTGGCGATGCGGCTGATGACCGCGCCGGACTTCCCGTTCCCGCTGCTCGGGCTGGTGCACGTGGCGAACCGGATCAGTCTGCTCCGGCCGGTCGACGCGGGCGAGACACTCGACCTGGCGGTGCGTACCGCCGACGCGCGTCCGCACGCCCGTGGGCGGCAGTTCGACGTACTCGCCACCGCGTCGGTGAACGGGGAGCCGGTCTGGCACGACGTGTCGACGTACCTGCGCAAGGAGCCGACCCCGACGGCGGTTGAGCGGCACGAGCCGGGTGACCGCCCGACACCGCCGGCCGCCACCGGGCAGTGGCGGGTCACCCCCCAGGTGGGTACGGACTACGCCCGCGTCTCCGGTGACCGGAACCCGATCCACACCTCCCGGCTCGGTGCCCGGCTGCTCGGCTATCCGCGCCCGATCGCGCACGGCATGTGGAGCAAGGCGCGCTGCCTGGCCGCGTTGGAGGGGCGGCTGCCGGAGGCGTTCACCGTCGAGGTGTCGTTCAAGCGGCCGATCCGACTGCCCGGCGCGGTCAACTTCCATGCCACCCCGGCCTGGGACTTCGCCCTGCACGACCCCGATTCCGGCGCCCCGCACCTGGTCGGTTCCCTGAGCTGAAGGCCGCTCCGGCTGGCGTGTTGTGGTTGTGGGACGCTGTCCTGCCCCAGATTCCTTCCGCTAAGGGCGGTCCTTCTTGTCTTCTCGCCTGCGGCGTGCCCGGTTTACGCCATTTTCAATGCCGTTGGCGGAGGCATACTCCGGCCGTGCGAACAGTTTCGGATTCCTTCGGCTCATGTTCGCGTTCGGCGTCGTGCTGACCCACACGGCCGCACTCGGTTTCGGGCGTCCGCTCATGCGAGGGCTCGACGCGGGGACACTGACGGCCGGCTTCTTCGTGGTATCCGGCTTCCTCATCACCCGCAGCGCCCGACGAAACTCGGTACCCCGCTTCGTCTGGCACCGCGCCATACGAATCTGGCCCGCCCTGTGGGTAGGCCTTCTGTTCACGGGCCTCGTCATCGCACCCCTGCTGTACCACCAGCGGCACGGCACGCTCGACGGGTTGTGGCGGAGCCCGGGTGGCGTACTCGACTATCTGCGACAGAACTGGTGGGGCGGGCTGCGACAACCGGGCATCGCCGACCTGCTGCGCGGCGACACGCCGTACTGGCGGTGGCAGGGTGGAGCGGGGTTCAACGGTTCGCTGTGGACCCTCGCCTACGAGATCTCCTGGTATCTGCTGATCGCCGTCCTGTCCGCGCTCAGTCTCCTGCGCCGGCAACTCCGGTGGCTGCCACTGCTCGCGCTGACCGTCGTGTTCGGCGTGCTGTGCTGGAACTACTACCAGCAGGTGACCGGTAGCCAGTCGGCGATCTGGACCACCGGCGGCTTCGGCCCGCTGCCGCTGCTCGGTGGGCTCCAGCGCAACTACATGCTCTGGTTCGGGTTCATGTTCCTCGCCGGTTGGGTCGCCGAGCAGTACAGCGAGCGACTGCTGATCAACGACGTGCTCGGTGTGCTCTCGCTCGCGACCGTCGGCTGGTTCATCTTCGACGGGACGGTCTTCGGTCCGGGTCTGCTCGCGTACGCGTACGCGATGATCTGGCTCGCGGTGCGCTTGCCGAAGGCGCTGCACCGGGTGGGGCAGACCAACGACTACTCGTACGGGGTGTACATCTACTCGTTCGCCGTACAGCAGGTGATGGCCAAGGCCGGGGTGCAGGCGATCGGCTTCGTCGGCTTCTTCCTGCTCAGCGCCCTGGTCAGTACCGGATTCGCGATGCTTTCCTGGCATTTCGTGCAGAAGCCGGCGCTGCGGCTCAAGGACTGGACGCCGGCCGTGCTGCGCGATCGACCCACCGAACCGGCACCACCGAAAGCTGATGACCGGGACCCCGTTGTGGCGTCTATGTCTTCCTAGACTCAGGCGGCGGGTGGGCGCCAGAGTTCGCCGAGGCGGAGTTGGCCGGCGCCGAGCCAGGTGGCGTTCATCAGTCGGGTGGCCAGCCGTTCCGGGTCCTCGGTCGGGTGGTCGGTGAGCCACTCGGCAAGCGACTCGGCCGCACCGACCAGCGCGTACGCCATCACCTCAAGGTCGATGTCGCGGACCTCGCGGGTGCCGGGCGCCGGGGTGGGCAGGTTGCGGCGCAGCAGCACGACGACCACCTCGATCACCCGGGCGCGCATCATGGACAGCTCACCGGCGAACACCTGCTCGCTGCGGGCCTGCCGGTAGAGCACCGCCCAGCCGTCCCGGTGCGCACCGACGAATCCGAAGAAAGCCCGCAGCGCACGCCAGAGCTGTTCGTCCGGGGGCATTTCGGCCGCGACGGCGCCGACGATGGCCTCCATCATGCGGGTGCCCTCGCGGTGCAGGCATGCGGTGAAAAGGCTCTCTTTGGTTCCGAGGTACGCGTAGACCATGGGCTTCGAGATGCCCGCATCCTCGGCGATGTCGTCCATGCTCGCGCTGTGATACCCACGACGGGAGAACACTTTCACGGCGGCGTCGAGCATCTGCTGTTCCCGGACAGCGCGGGGCAGCCGCTTGAAGGTGGGGGCGCTCGACATCCTTGCGAGCATACCTACTCACCCGTAAGGTTACGCTAGAGTAACTTCAATCTCTCTCGGAAGGTGCACCCATGAGTGACTTCGACCCGGCCAGCTTCTCGTCCCTGGATCCGAAGCAGTTCGCCAAGCTGGTGAAGACCACTCCGGACGCGCAGATCGCCACGGTGATGAAGGGCGACAGCCGGGGCCCCATCCTGGACCAGATCTTCGAGCGGATGCCGTCGCTGTTCCGGGCCGACCGTGCCGGCTCGACCAACACCGTCATCCACTGGAACATCTCCGGCCGGCCCGACGGCGGCGTCGACACCTACGAGGTTGTCATCGACAACGGCACCTGCACGGTCACCGGCACCCCGGTCCGCGACCCGAAGCTCGCCCTCACCCTCGGCCCGGTGGAGTTCCTCAAGGTCGTCTCCGGCGGCGCCAACCCGGTCATGATGTTCATGACCGGCAAGCTCAAGGCAAAGGGCGACCTCGCCCTGGCCTCCAACATCGCGAACCTCTTCGACATCCCCAAGGGCTGACCAACATGACCGCCCAAGGGCTGACCAGCATGGACGTACGCGGCCGGGCGGCAACGGCGTGACCGAGTTCTCGCTCGACCTGAACGAGGAACAGCGCGACCTGCGTGACTGGGTGCACGGCTTCGCCGAAGAGGTCGTGCGCCCGGCCGCCGCCGAATGGGACAGCCGCGAGGAAACCCCGTGGCCGGTGATCCAGGAAGCGGCGAAAATCGGCCTGTACGGCTACGAGTTCGTCGCTAACTGCTGGTCCGACCCGACCGGGCTCAGCCTGCCGATCGCCAGCGAGGAACTCTTCTGGGGTGACGCCGGCATCGGCCTCGGCATCTTCGGCACCTCCCTCGCGGTCGCCGCCATCTACGGCACCGGCACCCCCGAGCAACTCGTCGAATGGGTGCCGCAGTGTTACGGCACCGTCGACGAGCCGGCGGTCGCCGCGTTCTGCAGCACCGAACCCGAGGCCGGCTCCGACGTCAGCGCCATCCGTACCCGGGCCCGTTACGACGAGGCCACCGACGAGTGGGTGCTGAACGGGCAGAAGGCGTACGCGACCAACGGTGGAATAGCCGGGGTGCACGTGGTCACCGCCTCGGTGGACCCGACACTCGGCTCCCGCGGGCAGACCGCGTTTGTCGTGCCGCCGGGCACCGCGGGACTGCACGCGACCCGGAAACTGCGCAAGCTCGGGCTGCGCGCCTCGCACACCGCCGACGTCTTCCTCGACGACGTACGCGTACCCGGGCGCTGCCTGCTCGGCGGCAGGGAACGGCTGCTCGAACGCCTCGACCGGGCGCGTACCGGACAGCGGTCCACCGGACAGGCCGCCATGCGCACCTTCGAACTGTCCCGGCCCACCGTCGGCGCACAGGCCCTCGGCGTCGCCCGCGCCGCGTACGAATACGCGCTCGACTACGCGAAGGAGCGGGTCCAGTTCGGGCGGCCGATCGTCGAGCACCAAGCGGTCGCGTTCGCCCTGGCCGACATGCGGATGGAGATCGACGCCGCCCGGCTGCTCGTCTGGCGGGCCGCCTGGATGGGGCGCAACAACCGCCCGTTCCTCGCCGGTGAGGGCTCGATGGCCAAACTCAAGGCCGGCGAGGTGGCCGTATCGGTCACCGAAAAAGCCGTACAGATCCTCGGCGGCGCCGGATTCCTCCGGGATCATCCGGTAGAACGGTGGTACCGGGACGCCAAGATATACACAATTTTCGAGGGAACGTCAGAGATCCAGCGTATGGTCATCGCCCGGGCCATCTCCGGATCCACGATCCGCTGACGCGCCTCCACACTCCCTCTCGTCAGAACGAGGAACACATCATGTCCGTCGATTCCATTCAGGGCCAGCAGCAGTTCTACGTACGCCAGCGGCTGCGCATGATGGTGAACCAGTACGAGGTACGCGCGGTGGCGCCCGATGGTGCCGAGGGTGCACTCCTGGCGTTCGCGCAGCAGAAGCGGATGGCCTTCAAGGAACAGGTCACCTTCTACACCGACGACACCAAGCAGCAGCCGGTGCTCGGCTTCAAGGCCCGGCAGAAGATCGACCTCGGTGCGACGTACGACATCACCGACGCTGCCGGCAACGGCATCGGCCTGTTCCGCAAGGACTTCAAGGCGTCGCTGCTCCGGTCGACCTGGATCGTCGAGCAGCCCGGCCTCGGTGCCGCCCGTGGACAGGAGCGCAGCCTGCCGGTCGCCCTGCTGCGTCGCTTCGTCGACTCGCTGAGCTGGTTGCCGTACCACTTCGACTTCCTGATCGGCGACCAGCCGGCGTTCTCGGTGGTCAAGAAGTGGGGCCTGCGCGACAAGTACGTCATCGAGATCCAGAACCCGCAGCTCGACCGCCGTCTGGTGATCGCCATGGCGGTCGCCCTGGACGCCCTCCAGAGCCGCTGACCAGCACCCACCCGACGGGCCCGTCCACACACGACTCAGGTGTGGGCGGGCCCGTCGGCCACCCGTAAGGCGACGCCTCCGGGGAAGCCGGGGGTCGCGACCCCGATGTCCGGTAGGTCGCCGCCCGAGAGGGTGAATCGCATGAGCTTCACCAAGAGCCGCAATGGCGCCCTCGCGCTCCTGCTCGGTACGACACTCGCGATAAGCACCGCCGGCCTCGCGATCGGCACCGCCGGACCGGCACTCGCATCCGCGACGGGAACCGCATCCGCGCTGGGAACAGCATCCGCGCTGGGAACAGCATTTGCCCTGGGAACCGCGTCCGCGACGGGGACCGCCGGACACCATCCGCCCGCCGCCTGTCCTGCCGGCACCCTCGACGGGAGCGGACTGCGGGCCGCCATCGCCGGACTGCCGACCGCGGAGGCGACCAGCGCCCAGGTCCGGCTGACCACACCGGACGGCTGCTGGACCGGCGCCGCCGGAGTCGGCAACCTCCGAACCGGGGCCCCGGTGCCAGGGGACGCCCGGTTCCGGATCGGGAGCGTCACGAAGGTCTTCACCGCCACCGTCGTACTGCAACTCGCCGCCGAGCACCGGGTCGACCTGGACGCTCCCGTACGCCGCTACCTGCCCGGACTGCTGACCAACGACTACAACCAGGTGACCGTACGCCAGTTGCTGGACCACACCAGCGGCCTGCCGAGCCCGACGTTCCCGGACGACATCGAGTGGTCGATCGACCACCGGTACGACCGCTGGACGCAGGAACGGATCGTCCGGGAGGCACTGCGCAACGAGCCGGTGTTCACCCCACCGGGCTCGAAGCAGCAGTACACGAACATGGGCTACGTCGTGGCCGGGATGCTGATCGAGAAGGTCACCGGGCACTCGTACGCACGGGAGATGCAGAGCCGGATCTTCGTCCCGTTGGGGTTGCGGGACACCTCCGTACCCGGAAACGACCCGACCATCCGCGGCCCGCACGCCCACGGTTACCAGACCGTGGTCCGCGACGGGCAGACCGAACTGGTCGACGTGACGAACTGGAGCCAGACCATCACCCCGGCCGCGGGTGACATCATCTCCACCCTCGCCGACCTGGACCGCTTCAGCGCGGCCCTGTTCGGCGGTCGGCTGCTCCCGGTCGCCCAGCTCGACGAGATGTTCACCGTCCCGCAGGTCGACGACCTCGACGGCGACCCGGCGGCGTACAGCATCGGCCTGACCGCGTTCCCGCTGCCCACCGGCGAGATCCTCTGGGTCAAGAGCGGTTCCCGGTACGGCTACTCCAGCGCCATCGCCGCCACCCGTGACGGCACCTTCCGGATCGCCTTCTCCATCACCTCAACCGACGCCAAGGGCGACAACCAGACCAACGTCAGCCAGGCCATCATCACCGCCGCCCTCGCCCTGCACTGACCCCCGCCCTCCCACCCCTCCCCCTCCCCGTCCCCGTCCCCGTCCCCGTCCCCGTCCCCGACGATCTTGCAGTTGTGGCGCCCAAATTGCGGTAACTGCCCAGCTTTGTGGACGACCACAACTGCAAGATCGTCGCGCGGGGGAGCGGCGCGGGGGGGGGGGGGGCGGCGGGGGGCGGCGGCACTGGTCCGGTCGTACCGGCCCGCGCTCAGCGCCGCCGAGATCCGTGCC